>DDSO01000062.1:12037-35331 GCA_002343425.1 Brevundimonas sp. UBA2388 | reverse complement strand
ATCACCGACGGCCAGATCTTCCTCGAATCCGACCTGTTCTACCAGGGCATCCGCCCGGCCGTGAACGTCGGCATCTCGGTGTCGCGCGTGGGCTCCTCGGCCCAGACCAAGGCGATGAAGAAGGTCGCCGGCTCGATCAAGGGCGAACTGGCCCAATATCGGGAAATGGCCGCCTTCGCGAAATTCGGCTCGGACCTCGACGCCTCGACCCAGAAACTGCTGGCCCGCGGCGCCCGCCTGACCGAGCTGCTGAAGCAGCCGCAGTACAGCCCGCTGACCATGGAAGAGCAGGTCGTCTCGGTTTACGCCGGCACGCGCGGCTATCTGGACGGCATCGCGGTCGGCGACATCGGCCGCTTCGAGAGCGAGCTGCTGGCCCGCATCAAGTCGTCGAACGCCGGCCTGCTGGACGGCATCCGCGCCAAGAAGGACCTCACCGCCGAGCTCGAAGCCGAGCTGAAGTCGGTGCTGGACGCCTTCCTCAAGACCTTCGCCTGAGACCGGACCGGATAGCGAGAAAGTAGCGCCGGATGGCCAGCCTCAAGGAAATGCGCAATCGGATCGGAAGCGTCAAGTCGACGCAGAAGATCACGAAAGCCCTGAACATGGTCGCCGCGGCCAAGCTGAAGCGCGCCCAGGACCAGGCTGAAAGCGCCCGTCCCTATGCCCGCAAGATGGCCGCGGTCATCGCCAACCTCGCCGCCGGCGTGTCCGGCGACGGGGCGCCGAAACTGCTGGCCGGCACGGGATCGGACAAGAAGCACCTGATCGTCGTCGCCACCGGCGACAAGGGTCTGGCGGGCGGGTTCAACACCAACGTCATCCGGGCTGCGCGCGAGCGGATCAACAGCCTGATCGCCGCCGGCAAGGACGTCCGCATCATCGCCGTGGGCCGCAAGTCCCGCGACGGCCTGTCCCGTCTCTACGGCGACAAGCTGGTGAAGACATTCGAGATGTCGGACCACAAGGTCATCGGCCTTCCGGCGGCTGAGCCGATCGCGGCCCTGATCGCCGAGGAGTTCGAGGCCGGAAACGCCGACGTCGTCACCCTGTTCTACAGCCGCTTCCAGTCGGTCATCGCCCAGATCCCGACGCCGAAACAGCTCATCCCGGCCGTCGTCGACGGCGACGCCCCGCCGATCGACCTGAACGGCGCGACCTACGAATACGAGCCGTCGGAAGAGGAAATCCTCGAGACGCTCCTGCCGCGCAACATCACCACCCAGGTGCTGGCCGCCCTCTACGAGAACCAGGCCAGCTTCTTCGGGGCCCAGATGGGCGCGATGGACAACGCCACGCGCAATGCGGGCGACCTGATCAACAGCCTGACCCTGCAGTACAACCGCAAGCGTCAGGCCCAGATCACCACCGAACTGATCGAGATCATCGCCGGCGCCGAAGCCCTCTGATCCGAACCCCGCCCAGATACACGCCAAGCACGACCTTCCGAACGGAACGAACCGATGACCGACACCACCGCCAAGAAACCCGCCGCCAAGAAGCCGGCTGCTCCCAAGGCTCCGAAGGCCGCCGCCGCCACCGGTAACGCCGCCTATACGGCCGGCACCGGCGTGGGCAGGATCGCCCAGGTCATCGGCGCCGTCGTCGACGTCGAGTTCACCGGCCAGCTGCCGGCGATCCTGAACGCCCTGGAGACGCAGAACGTCGACCAGAAGACCGGCAAGCCCTTCACCCTGGTTCTGGAAGTCGCCCAGCACCTCGGCGAGAACATGGTCCGCACCATTGCCATGGACACCTCGGAAGGCCTGACGCGCGGCCAGGCCGTGACCGACACCGGCACCTCCATCCTGGCCCCGGTCGGCCCCGGCACCCTCGGCCGGATCATGAACGTCGTCGGCGCGCCGATCGACGAGCAAGGCCCGATCAAGACCACCATGTACCGCCCGATCCACCGCGAGGCGCCCTCGTTCGAAGAGCAGTCGACCTCGTCGGAAATCCTCGTCACGGGGATCAAGGTCATCGACCTGATGTGCCCCTACACCAAGGGCGGCAAGATCGGCCTGTTCGGCGGCGCCGGCGTGGGCAAGACCGTGACCATGCAGGAACTGATCAACAACATCGCCAAGGCCTACGGCGGTTATTCGGTTCTGGCCGGCGTGGGTGAGCGCACCCGCGAGGGCAACGACCTGTATCACGAGATGATCGAGTCCAACGTGAACGTGGACCCGACCAAGAACAACGGCTCGACCGAAGGCTCCAAGTGCGCCCTCGTCTACGGCCAGATGAACGAGCCTCCCGGCGCCCGCGCCCGCGTCGCCCTGACCGGCCTGGCCCAGGCCGAGTATTTCCGCGACGAGGAAGGCAAGGACGTTCTGCTGTTCGTCGACAACATCTTCCGCTTCACGCAAGCCGGTTCGGAAGTGTCCGCCCTGCTGGGCCGCATCCCCTCCGCCGTGGGCTATCAGCCGACGCTGGCCACCGAGATGGGCAACCTGCAGGAACGCATCACCTCGACCAAGAAGGGCTCGATCACCTCGGTCCAGGCCATCTACGTCCCCGCCGACGACCTGACCGACCCGGCCCCCGCCGCCTCGTTCGCCCACCTGGACGCGACGACCGTGCTGAGCCGCGACATCGCCGCCCAGGCCATCTTCCCGGCCGTGGACCCGCTCGACTCGACCTCGCGGATCATGGACCCGCTGGTCATCGGCGAAGAGCACTACCGCGTCGCCCGTTCGGTCCAGGAAGTCCTGCAGCAGTACAAGGCGCTGAAGGACATCATCGCCATCCTGGGCATGGACGAGCTGTCGGAAGAGGACAAGCTGACCGTGGCGCGCGCCCGCAAGGTCGAGCGCTTCCTGTCGCAGCCCTTCTTCGTGGCCGAGCAGTTCACCGGCGCCGACGGCAAATTCGTCTCGCTGGAAGACACCATCCGCTCGTTCAAGGGCATCGTCGCCGGCGAATACGACCACCTGCCGGAAGCCGCCTTCTACATGGTCGGCGCCATCGAGGAAGCGGTCGCCAAGGCCGAGAAGCTCGCCGCCGAGGCGGCCTGATCCATGGCCGGCAAGCTCAGCTTCTCGCTGGTGTCGCCTGAGCGCGAGGTCTTCAACGGCCTCGTCGACCAGGTCGACGCGCCCGGCGTCGAGGGCGATTTCGGCGTCCTCGCCGACCACGCGCCCTTCATGACCGCCCTGCGCGAAGGCGTCGTCACGGTCATCGACGGCGGGTCGCGCCGCCAGTTCGAGGTCCACGGCGGTTTCGCCGACGTGACCCCGGCCGGCCTGACCATCCTGGCCGAACAGGCCTCGGAAGTGACGGCGGCCGCCTGACACCTTGTCATCCCGGACGTGGCGAAGCCGCGATCCGGGACGCGACCCTCTCGACAAGTCTCCTCCCGGAAGGCGCGCAGCGACTGTCCGGGAGCAGGGTTGAAGCCACCCGGATCCCGGTTCAGCTCTCCGAGCTGCCCGGGATTTCCTGTTTGTGGGTGCCGGTCGCGTCCCGGCTCTTCCCCCGGCTTTCGCCGGGGTTCGGCCGGGATGACAAGGTGTGCGGACCTTGACCCTCCCGACGGGTGCCCTAGATAGCCCCTGCAGACGAGGCCACGTCCTCGCCCCGGCGATCCTGGATCGCGGGCAAAGTCCGGGACGGCCCGGCCCTTTGCACGGAGGGCCGTCATGGCCTGGACATATCTCATCATCGCCGGCCTGCTCGAGATCGTGTGGGCCTATTTCATGAAGCAGTCGCACGGCTTCACCCGCCTGTGGCCCAGCGTAGCGACCCTGGCCTTCATGGGCGCCAGTTTCGGCCTGCTGGCCCTGGCCATGAAGTCCCTGCCGATGGGCTCGGCCTATATGGTCTGGACCGGCATCGGCGCGGTCGGCGCCTTCATCGTCGGCGTGGTCTTCCTGCAGGAGCATCTCAGCCTGTGGCGGGTGCTGGCGGCGTTGCTGATCGTCAGCGGGATCGTTCTCATGCGTCTGGCGCCCAGCCAGTAGCGGCGTTAGCTTCGGGCCATGCTCGAGCTCCGTCCCAACTGCGAATGCTGTGATCGCGACCTGCCATTCGACAGCGCCGAGGCCCGTATCTGCACCTTTGAATGCACCTTCTGCGCCGATTGCGTGGACAGGGCGCTCAAGGGCGTCTGCCCCAACTGCGGCGGGGGGTTCAGCGCGAGACCGGTCCGACCGGCGCACCTGATGGCGAAATATCCGGCCTCGGCGAAACGGGTGCTCAAGCCGCAGGGCTGTGCCGCCGCCTAGACCACCAGCGGCGCGAACACGGCTACGACCTGTTCGTAGCAGGCCCGCTTGAACGGCACGATCAGGTCCGGGGCGTCGCTGAGCGGGCCCCAGCGCCAGGCGTCGAACTCGATCTCGCCGTGGGCCTCGAGATCGATCTCGGACTCGTCACCGGTGAAGCGGAAGGCGAACCACTGCTGCTTCTGGCCGGCCCAGCCGCGGGCCTGTTTCGAGCCGCCGTAGTCGGGAGGGAAGTCGTAGGCGATCCACTCTTCGGTGCGGGCGATCAGCTCCGCTGAAGTCACCCCGGTCTCCTCGAACAGCTCGCGACGGGCGGCGGCCTCAAGGTCCTCGCCGTCGTCGACCCCGCCCTGCGGGAACTGCCAGTTATGAGGGCCTTCGGTCGCGACCCGGCGCCCGTACCAGACGCGCCCGTCCGGATGGAACAGCACGACGCCGACGTTGGGGCGGTAGCGGGAGAGGTCGGTCATAGGGATGAGGGATTAGGGATTAGGGATGAGGGAGGGAAGGGGGTTTGGCGCGGGACGGAGCCGAGAGGCTGCTTCCAATCCCTGATCCCTAATCCCTCATCCCTATCTTCCCGGCCGCTGCGTCATCGCCGACGCCGGCGCCAGTTGCAGGCCGCGGGCGTCCATGTCGGCGGTCCAGCGGGCCACGGCCTCGACCGTGACCGGATAGCTGAAGCCGGTGCCCAGCGCCTGGCCGTTGCCCTTGGCGAGCGCTTCCAGGGCGTTCAGCTGGGCGACGATGGCGGTCGGGTTCTGTTCCTCGTCGATGATGCGGTTGGCGCTGGCCCGGGCCCAGGCGCCGGGACGGCGGCTCATCGAGCCGTCGTCAAGGAAGGCGATCCCGCGCTGGCGCAGGACGGTCATGAAGGCGGACATTCCCGCATCCGAGGCTGCGAAACGGTCGCCCATATAGTTGGTGACGCCGAAATAGCCGGTCGCCCGTCCGAGCAGCCAGTTCATCCGCGCCTGGATATCGGCCGCTTCCGCCGAGGCCAGCAGGGTATGCGGGCCGGGATCGTTGTCGGGATAGCCCGACGGCTCCATCGGCATTTCCAGCATGACCTCGTGGCCTTGCGCGCGGGCCAGATCGATCCAGCCCTGCAGGCCCTCGGCATAGGGGACGAAGCTTAGGGTGACCTCGGCCGGCAGGCGTTCGATGGCGGCGCGGGTGGTCACGGCATTGAGGCCGAGGCCGCCGACGATGATAGCGACCCGCGGGCGGCCGTTGGAGCGGAACGGGCGGGCATAGGCCTGGGCCGGCACCCGGCCGTCCGCAGCGATGGCCGGCAGGGGGCCGTTGGGTCCCGGCTGGCTGAGGCCGGCGATCGGGGCTGCGGGCAGGGGGCTGGCGGCGACGCGCGGTGCGGTCACGGGCGTGCCATTGCCGGAGACAGTGGCGCCGTTGGGCAGGGTGATGACGGCCTCGCCGCCCAAGGCGGGATCGACGGCGGCGCCGTCTCCGGCCAGATCCTGCCACGAGCCATAGGCGCCGACGGAGAAGGCCTCCAGCCCGGTTGGCGCCGGGGCGGCCACGGCGACCTCGCGCTTGAGCGCCGCGCGGGCCGATGGGGCGCCGGCGCGGGGGTCGCCCAGCACGGTGATGAACAGGGCGGCGGCGGCGAGCAGCAACAGACCCGCGCCGGCCACGGCGACGGGCGGCTTCTTCAGGATGCGGCCGACAGGGGCGAGGATTTCGCGCAACGACCGGCGCACCGGGGGCGCTCCGGCGGTGGTGGCGAGGACAGACTGGCGCTTGGCGAACATGGGCAGGACTGGACGCTCGAACGGGGGTCCGCGAAGCGGACTCCTTCAAGGCTCACAGTGGCTTGCGTCGGTTAAGAAAGCCTAACGCGCCGTTAGCCATGCGCCGTCCCCGGCGGCGTCAGTTTTCCGGCGTGGGCTCCGGCTCGGCCGCGGCCAGGGCGGTGCCGGGTGCGGTCACCACAATTCCCTCCGGCGCGGCCGCAAGCTGGGCCAGGTTGCCGCCGGCGCGCAGCACGTCGAAAGCCCGCTCGAGCTGATAATCCTTGTCCTCGGGCCAGTCCTCGCCGGGCGCCTCGTGCGGGGTGTGCGGCCCGCGGCGTTCGGCGCCGATCGAGGAGTCCAGCGCCGTGGCGTAGGCGGCCTCGGAATAGATGAAGTTCGACCGCGACACGATCCGCGCCTCGGCCAGCGACCGCGACACTTCCAGATCGGGTTCGATACCGATCTTCTGGATCGAGGCGCCCGACGGCGTGAAATAGCGCGCTGTGGTGATCGACAGGGCGCCGTCGGCCCCGTTGCGCAGCGGAATGACGGTCTGCACCGAACCCTTGCCGAAACTGGTCAGGCCGACGATCGTCGCCCGCTGGTGATCCTTCAGGGCGCCGGCGACGATCTCCGAGGCCGAGGCGGAGCCGTAGTTGATCAGCACCACCAGCGGCAGGCCGCCGGTCAGGTCGCCCGGCCGGGCCCCGTAGCGCTGGATCTGGTCGGCCTTGCGCCCCCGCTGGCTGACGATCTCGCCGCGCTCCAGGAAGGCGTCGGACACGGCGATGGCCGCGTCCAGCAGACCGCCGCCATTGTTGCGCAGGTCCAGTACATAGCCCTTGATGCGCGGATTCTCGGCCTTCAGCCGGGCGATGGTTTCGCCCAGTTCGCGGCCGGTGTTCTCATTGAAGGTCGAGACGCGCAGATAGGCGAACTCGCCCTCCAACCGGCCCGTGACCGAGTCGATCCGGATAACCTCGCGCGTCAGGGTGACCTCGCGCGGCTCCTCGCCGTCGCGCAGGAAGGTGACTTGGACCGAGGTGCCGACGGCCCCGCGCAGTTTTTCGGAGACCTGGCTGACGGTCAGACCCGCGGCGCTCTGGCCCTCGATGGAGGAGATGACGTCGCCGGCGTTGACGCCGGCGCGGGCGGCCGGGCCGCCGTCCATGGGCGAGATCACCTTCACCAGCCCACCTTCGGCCTGGATGGTCAGACCCACGCCCGAATAGGCGCCCGAGGTCCGCTCCTGAAGCTCGTCGAAGCCGGCCGGCGGCAGATAGTTGGAGTGGGGGTCGAGGGCGCCCATCATGCCCTGCAGCGCCGCCTCGATCAGCTTCTTGTCGTCGACCGGCACTACATAGGCCTGTTCGACAATGCCCAGCACATCCCCGAACAGGGCCAGCATCCGGAACGCCTCGTTGCGCGGCGTCTGGCCCGTGGCGGTCGCGGCGCCGAGCCCCACCAGGGTCACGGCGGCGGCGCCAACCAGCAACAATTTACGCATCGGGTCTCTTTCAGCGAACGGGGAGGCGGCTCTTGGTCGGGCAGTTACGGACCGACCGGCGACGAAAACGTGGCCGATCAGCGATTCCCCGATAAAATCAGCGTCATCGGCGGATGGGAAGCGGTTTCGCCGGGAGGGAGTGGCGAGTGGTTAGTGGCTAGTGACGAGTGGGTGCACCGGTGACGGGTGAGACAGGCGCGCTTCTCACGAGTCACTGACCACTAGCCACTAGCCACCAGCCACTAGCCACCAATCACTCACCTCAGCCACGGCGCCGGATCGATCGGGCGTTCGTCGCGGCGCAGCTCGAACGCCGCCTCGCCGTCCGCGCCGGTTCGACCCAGGGCCTGGCCGTCCGCGACCTGGGCGCCGGCCTCGACCGAAACCTCGTCCAGGCCCGAGATCACCGCGCGCCAGCCGGGGCCGAGATCGAGGATGACGACCTGTCCCCAGCCGCTCAGCGGCCCGGCGAAGGCGACGCGTCCGGCGGCCGGGGCACGGACCTCGGCCTCGTCGGCGCGCCAGCTCCAGCCGCTCGACCCCTGACCGAAGCGGCGCGACGGCGCGCCCTCGACCGGCGCGGTCAGGCGGCTGCGCCCGGCGGGCAGGCGCGTGGCGGCGGGCTCGCTCTCGGTCCCGACGGGCGGGACGGCCGCGCCCAGTGATCGTAGCCGCGCCTCCAGCACGCGGGTCGCCCGTTCAGCGCCCTCGGCCTCGGCCCTCAACACGGCCTGAAGCGCGGTCTTGCGTCCGGTCAGGGCCTCGATTTCCGCGCGCCGGTCGCCCCGCGCGCTTTCGGTGGTGAAGAGTTGCTCGCTGTTCAGGGCGCTGAGCCGCCGCACGCGCACCACCTCGGCCTGGCGGTCGGCCAGCCCCTGGGCCCGGTCCTGCAGCGCCGGCGCCATGGCCCGCATCAGTATGGCGGCCCGCACCGTATCCACCGCCTTGTCGGCGGGCACCAGCAGCGGCGGCGGCGGCCGTCGGCTCATCATCTGCAGGGCGGAGAGCAGCCGGCCCTGACGCCCCCGCGCCCGCGACAGCTGGGCCACCAGCGCCGCCTCGCGCGCACTCAGCTCGCGCAGTCGCGCCCTCTGGCCGGCGATGACGGCGTCATCCTGACCGACCGCGGCGCGCAACTCGGCCAGCTGTCGTTCGAGCCCGGCGATCTCCCGGGCGGCCTCGGTGGCCTCCGCGCGCAGCCGCAGGGCGCGCGCCCGTTCGTCACGGAACTCGCCCTGCAGCCGTTTGACCTCGTCGGTCGGCGGTGACTGGCGCGCGATCGCCGCCACCGGCAGGGCGATCAGGCTCAGACAGAGGATCAGGAGGGGCGCGCGCATCAATCCCGATGATAGGGCGATCCGGCCAGAATGGTCACGGCGCGATACAGCTGCTCCGCCAGCATGGCTCGCGCCAGCGCATGCGGCCAGGTCTGGGGACCGAAGGCGAGGGTCGATCCCGCCGCCGCACGCACGCTTTCGTCCAGCCCGTCGGCCCCGCCGATGGCGAAGACCAGCCGCCGCTCGCCGCGGTCGCGCAGCCCGGCGATATGGTCGGCGAAGGCGCGGCTGGAGAAGGTCTTGCCGCGTTCATCGCAGGCGATCAGGTGCGCGCCCTCGGCGGCCTTGAGGATCAGCTCGGCCTCCGGCGCCTTGCCCGGCTTGCGCGGCTCCAGGTCGATCAGTTCCAGCGGGCCGAGGCCCAGCGCTCGTCCGGCCAGGGTGGCGCGCTCGGCGTAGTCAGCCGCCAGCACGGCCTCGGGTCCCCGCCCCGGCTTGCCGATGGCGATGACGGCCAGCTTCATGGGTTCAGGGCCTTGGGATCAGGAGATCAGGCGCGCGCGTCGACGCGGTGGCCGCTCTCGACCGACCAGATCTTTTCGATGTTGTAGAAGGCGCGGACTTCCGGACGGAACAGGTGGACGATGACGTCCCCCGCATCCAGCAGCACCCAGTCGCAGTGCGGCAGGCCCGAAACCTTGACCTTGCCCAGACCCTGTTCCTTCAGCGCGCGCTGAAGGTGGTCGGCCAGGGCGCCGACGTGACGGTGCGACCGTCCGGAGGCGATGATCATGGTGTCGGCCATCGGGCTTTTGCCCTTCAGGTCGATGAGGACGATGTCCTGGGCCTTGTCGTCGTCGAGACGCGACAATATGGCCGTTTCCAGAGCGGTGGAGCCGACGGGAAGGGGAGCCTGCGGACCGTCTTCGGAGCGGATGGAGTCGAATTCGTCCATCTCGTGCGCCGCGTTGGAAGCGGCGGTGTCTTGCGCGTCGTGCGCGGGCGAGGGGGTCAGCGGAGGGCTCCGGGGAGATTACTAAAGCAGAAGCCTATCACAAACGCGCGGCGGCGTCACGCGCGGCCCGCAGCGCGGTTGAGGAGCGGGGGTTAAGCGGGGCCGTCAGATAGGTCCAGGCGGGCGCCTCGAGGTCCGGCAGCAGCCGTGCACGGCCGGACGGCACCCGCGCGGCGGCGAAGCGCGCGGCGGCGGGGGCGGTGCGGCTGTCCAGCTGGCTGCCGGGGCGGGCGATCACCGCCATCGGCATCATCCGCATGATGTCGGTCCAGCCGCGCCATCTGTGAAAACTGGCCAGATTGTCCGAGCCCATCAGCCAGACGAAGCGCACCCCGGGGTGCCGCGCGGTCAGGGCGCGCAGGGTATCGACGGTCCATTGGGTGCCGGCGCGGGTCTCGAAGTCCGAGACGACCATGGAGGGGCCCGCCGACGCCAGCCTCGCCGCCGCGCGCGCCGAGGCCATCCGTTCGGCCAGCGGCGCACTGTCGCGGGCGTCCTTCAGCGGGTTCTGCGGCGACACCAGCCAGATCACCCGGTCCAGCCCGAGCCGCCGCATCGCCGTTTCGGCGACATGGGCGTGTCCGTCATGGGCGGGATTGAACGAGCCCCCGAACAGGCCGACCGCCATCCCCGGCGACAGGTCCAGCCCGTCGCGCAGGGCGCCGGGCCGAGGGCCGTTGGCTTTGGGCGCGGGTCCGGCGTGAAAGAAGGACAAGTCGGGCTCGCGGGGGCTTATGCTCACAAGGGAGCTAACACGGCGCTTTATCGATGTCGCCTGTATGCGCACCCTTATGCTTTCGTCATCCTCCGGCGAGCGAAGCGAGACCGGGGGACCCAGCGGCGCCGCGACCGCGGCGAAACACCGCTGTGTCCAGCGATGGCGCTCTCGACAGTGTCGCGCTCTCGCGCGCCGCTGGGTCCCCCGGTCTGCGCGGCTTCGCCGCTGGCCGGAGGATGACGAAAAGCTACGGCTCCCAGCCGCCGGGCGTTTCCATGACGGTCTCGTCCGTCTCGGCCGGGGCAATCTCGCCGCGGTCCTTGCGCACCTCGGTCCAGGCCGCGCGCAGCAGCGCGGTCACGCCCTCGCCCGAAACGCCCGACACCAGCATGGGCCGGCGGCCGGAGGCGGCCTCCAGCGCGGCGGCCTTCTCCTCGCGCGCCTCGGGCGTCAGGGCGTCGACCTTGTTCAGCGCCAGAACCTCGGCCTTTTCGGCCAGACCGGCGCCATAGGCTTCCAGCTCGTGACGGATCGTATGATAGGCGCCGGCGACGTCGTCCTGGGTGCCGTCGATCAGATGAATCAGACAGCCCGACCGCTCGACGTGGCCGAGGAAGCGGGTGCCGAGGCCGGCGCCTTCCGACGCGCCCTCGATCAGGCCGGGGATGTCGGCGATGACGAACCGCTCCGTGGGCGACAGATCGACCACGCCGAGGTTGGGCACGAGCGTCGTGAACGGATAGTCGGCGATCTTCGGACGCGCCGCCGAGGCGGCCGCGAGGAAGGTCGACTTGCCGGCGTTGGGCAGGCCGGCCAGGCCGACGTCGGCGATCAGTTTCAGCCGCAGCCAGATCCAGCGTTCCTGGCCTTCCTGGCCGGGGTTGGCGTAGGCGGGGGCCTGGTTGGACGGGCCCTTGAAATGGACGTTGCCCCAGCCGCCGTTGCCGCCCTTGAGCAGCATCTCGGTCTTGCCGGCGTAGTCCATGTCGAGCAGGACGGTCTCCTTGTCGTCGTCCAGCACCTGGGTGCCGACGGGGACCTTGAGGATGATGTCCTCGCCCTTGGCGCCGTGCATCTGCCGGCCCATGCCGTGGACGCCGGTCTGGGCCTTGAAATGCTGCTGGTAGCGGAAGTCGATCAGAGTGTTCAGGCCGTCCATGGCCGTGATCCAGACGTTGCCGCCATTGCCGCCGTCGCCGCCGTCCGGCCCGCCGTTCGGGATGAATTTCTCCCGCCGGAACGAGACGGCGCCCGCCCCGCCGTTGCCGGAGCGGATATAGATCTTGGCCTGGTCGAGAAACTTCATCGCGGGATTTCTAAGTGGGCGCTAACGCTCGCGACGCGGTCGCTCGCTGCTTGAGCGCAGCTTATGGCGCAAGAGAGCGGCGATTTACAGGCGGGCCGGATGGAATGCTGGAACCAGCCGGCTGACCCGCATGCGGGCTTCCACTTCCGCGGTTTCCGCACCCACTCTTGCGGGATCCGGACGCAGTCCCCCCCGGTTCCGATCACGCCCTCGGCCCGAGCCAACGAATGGACCGCCGCAGGCGCGCGTGTTGACCCCACGGCCTGATCTGTCCATCTCTATGGTGAAGGTTCCGTCGGGGAAGTCGGATAATGCGAAGGCGTGTGGCTGGCGGACTGCTGGCGGCTTTGAGTCTGGCTCTGGCTGGCTGCGCCGGGGACGCTGGGACACGGGCCCGCCTGCAGCCGGACGTGGTCGCCGGCTCACGCAGCGGCACCATCGAGGTCAGTGTGGATCGGCGTATAGAGTTGCTGAGCGTCATCCAGCTGCTCAGCGGCTATTTCCTGACCACACAGCACGACACCACCTACAAGCGCGAAGTGGCGTCATATTTCGCCCCTCACGCCAATCATCGCGCCGTGACCTTGTTCAGGGAGATGAGCGCGGGGGATTTTCGGTTCAGTGACGTGCCGGACGCAGTCTTGCGCTTTTCTCCGCCGCCCGCGCTGGACCAGAGGATGCCGATCACCCCCGCGATCGCGGCCGCGGCAGGCGGCGAGGCCCGTTTGCTTGAACTGATCGCCGCGATGCGGGATTTCGCCCAGGTCAGCGACTTCGAGAGCTTCTATCGCGCGCATGAGGGCGAATATCGCACCCTCGCGGAACGAGCGCGACCGGGCGTGACCACGCTTGGCCTGGACCTGCAGTCCTACACCGGCCAGCGGATCGACCATGCGGCCGTGGTGCTCGGGCCCCTGCTTCACGACGGTGGGTTCGCGGCGCTTTATGACCTGCCGGGAGGACGGGCGGAGGCCTTTGCCTTTATTGGTCCAGCAGCAGCAACCCAGGGCCAGCCGGATTTCGGAGACGAGCGGAGGCTCTCCGAGCTGGCCGCGCACGAGTTCGCGCATCTGGTTGTGAATCCACTGACCGCCGCATCCCGGGCCGACATTGACGCCAGCGCAGCGAATCTGGCTCCGATCGCGCGCGCCATGCAGCGAAACGGGTATTCGGAGTGGCACGTCGCGGTCAGCGAGCATGTGATCCGTGGCCTGACCGCCCGGCTGATCGCGCGTCGCTGGGGGGAGGCGGAAGGCGAGGCGGCGATCCGGAAGGAAGTCGAGGGCGGCTTCGCGTACGCCCCCGCCGTCTACGCCGCGTTGCGCCGTTACGAAGCCGATCGGGCCACCTATCCCACTCTGGCGGCCTTTTATCCCGAGCTGATCGCGGTTTTCGCCGCCCCCCTGACGAGCTAGAGGCCGATATCCATCAGCCCGGCCCGCGCCCGTTCCGGCAGGCGGCGGACTACCCCTTGGCCCACACCCCGAACGGATCGCTCCACGGCATGTCCAGCGCCTCGGCGACGGCCGGATAGGTCAGTTCGCCCTTCAGCACATTCAGGCCGCGGGCGAGGTGCGGGTTCTTCTTCAGGGCTTCCAGACCGTGGTCCGCCAGCGCCAGGCCGAACGGCAGGGTGGCGTTGTTGAGGGCTTCCGACGAGGTGCGCGGGGCGGCGCCGGGCATGTTGGCGACGCAGTAGTGGACCACGCCGTCGATGACATAGGTCGGGTCTTCGTGGGTCGTGGCGTGGCTGGTCTCGAAACACCCGCCCTGGTCGATGGCGACGTCGACCAGCACCGAGCCGGGCTTCATCTGCTTGAGGTGTTCGCGCTTGATCAGCTTGGGCGCCTCGGCGCCCGGGACCAGCACGGCGCCGATGATGACGTCGGCCTTGACCAGTTCCTCCTCGATCGCGCCGATCGAGGAATAGCGGGTGATGACTCGGCCGTTGGTGACCTCGTCGATATAGGCCATGCGCGGGATGGAGCGTTCCAGCACCACGACCTCGGCGCCCAGGCCCATGGCCATACGGGCCGAGTTGAGGCCGACGACGCCGCCGCCCAGAACCAGCACGCGCGCCGGGGCCACGCCCGGAACGCCGCAGAACAGCAGGCCCATGCCGCCGTTGTGCTTGAGCAGGGTCTCGGCGGCGGAGAAGACGGCGATCCGGCCGGCGACTTCCGACATCGGGGCCAGAAGGGGCAGGCCCTTTCGGTCGTCGGTGACGGTCTCATAGGCGATGGCCGCGCACTTCGAGGCGATCAGGCCCCTGGTCTGCTCGGGATCGGGCGCGAGGTGCAGGTAGGTGAACAGGATCTGGTCCTCGCGGAGCATCTCCCACTCGACCTTCTGCGGCTCCTTCACCTTCACGATCATGTCGTTCTCGGCGAAGATGGTCTTCGCATCGGCGACGATCTTCGCGCCGGCCTTCTTGTAGTCTGCGTCCGTGAAGCCCGCGCCGAGACCCGCGCCGGTCTCGATCGAGACGGTGTGGCCGTGGGCGACGTATTCGCGCACCGCCGTCGGCGTCAGGCCGATGCGGTGTTCGTTCTTCTTGATTTCCTTGGGGACGCCGACGCGCATGACCGTTTCCTCTTCCAGACAGGGGACGGGCCGATCTGCGGCGGCTCCGTTTCGGGCCGCAATCTAGCGGCGGTCTCACCGCAGGTTCCTGTTCTTTTCATCGTCTGATCGGGGTAAAGTCGCAGAATCTGCGAACGAGGCTCTCTGTGAAGACTGTTTCCGCCGTCGCCCTCGACGACACCGACCGCAAGATGATCCGCGCGCTTCAAGGCGACGGCCGGATGACCAATGCCGATCTGGCCAAGGCGGTGAACCTGTCGGAGAGTGCCTGCCTGCGCCGGTTGCGGGCGCTCGAGGCGGCCGAGGTGATCAGTCGCTACACCGCCATCATCAACGAGCGCGCCGTCGGCCTGCCGATCAGCGTCTTCGTGACCGTGACCCTGTCCTCCCAGGCCGAGGCCTCCCTGACCGCCTTCGAGACCGCCATCTCAACCGTGCCTGAGGTGGTCGAATGCTATCTGATGACCGGCGGCTCTGACTATCTGCTGCGGCTGGTGGTGCGGGATGTCGACGACCTGGAAAGGGTGCACTCACGCGAACTGACCCGCATCCCCGGCGTGACCCGCGTGTCGTCCAGCGTGGCCATGCGCACGGTGGTCAAGCGGGGAGCCTTGCCGGTTTGACACAACCATTCGTTGCGCGGATACTGATCTGATGGGCTTCTCCGAAAAACCCGCTGTCTGGACCGATCGTGAGCCGACGCTCGACGAGGAAATTGGCGCGCTCGACGATGAGGACATCTTCGACATGGCGAATTTGGGCGAAGAGAGGACGGGGTGCCGGGCGTCATCATGATCTCGACCGCCATGGGGTCCCACGGTCCTCGGGTGAAATATTACCTGAAGACCGGGCCGGGTCAGTCGAGCTTTTCCGTTGCAGTAGCGTCGGAGCCGCGCGTGCTAGCCAGCAGCATGGCGGCTCGCGACCTTAATCGCAGGGCACCGTTGGTGATCGATTGGGTGAAGCTGAATCACGAGGCGCTCGCCCGATTCTGGTCGGTGGGCGCTCACTGGATGAATGATGAGGTCCAAACCTTCATCGCGAGCCTCAGGAAGGTCTGACCTCAGCCTCGCTGAGCGCGCACCTTACCGATCACCGCCACCACCAACCAGACCGCGCCGACGATCATCAGCAGGTCGGCCACCGGCCGGGTCAGGCTGTACAGCCCGTAGTCCTGCCATCGGCCGACGGCGTAATCCGCCAGCCCGCCGCCCACGCCGCCGAGAACCAGCAGCGAGACCGGCCAAACCAGCGGCTTGAGCCGACTCCGCCTCGCCGCCATCGCTCAGGACCCGATCGCGTCCATATCGCGCCCCTTTGTCTCCGGCAGCCAGATCAGGGCGACCACGACGGCGACCGCCGTGAAGGCGAGGGTGTACCAGAGGCCGAAATAGATGTTCCCCGACCAGGCCACGAGGGCGAAACTGGCCGCGGGAAGCATGCCGCCGACCCAACCCGTGCCGACATGATAGGGCAGGCTCATGGCCGTGTAGCGCACCCGCGTCGGGAACAGCTCGACCAGGGCGGCCGCCTGGGGTCCATACAGGGCCGTGGCCGCGACCATGAAGATCATCAATATGCCGAACACCATCGGCAGGTTGATCCGCTCGGGATCGGCTACGGCGGGGTAGCCCGCCTCCAGAAGGGCGGCCTTGAGTCGGGTCTCGACACCGGCCCGCGCGGCCTTCAGCGCCGCCGGGTCCATGCCCTCGCCCTCGACCGAAGGGATCTCGATGCTGCCGATCCGGACCACGGCGACCGAGCCGGGCTCGGCCTCGACATTGCTGTACGAAATACCCGCATTGGACAGCACGTTCTTGGCGATATCGCAGGAGCTGGCGAAGGCGGTCTTGCCGATCGGATCGAACTGCAGGGCGCAGGTGGCGGGATCGGCCATGACGACGATCGGCGATGAGGCCTGGGCTTCGGCGAGGGCGGGATTGGCCGCCCGGGTCAGGGCCTGGAAGCCCGGGAAGATGGCGATCAGGGCCAGGATCATGCCGAACAGCATGACCGGCTTGCGCCCGATCCGGTCCGAAATCCAGCCGAAGAAGACATAGAGGAAGGCCGAGACGGCGGTCACCGCCAGCATCACCAGATCGATGGTGTTGGTGTCGACCCTCAGCACCCGTTCCATGAAGAAGCGGGCGTAGAAATAGCCGCAGTACCAGACGGCGCCCTGGGCGATCATGATCCCGAACAGGGCGATCAGGACGAACCGGCCGTTGCGCCAGGTGCCGAAGGCCTCCTTGAACGGGGCGCGGCGTTCACCGCCCTCGGCCTCCATCCGGCGATAGGCCGGGCTTTCGTTCAGCTTGAGCCGGATCCAGAGCGAGACACCCAGCAGAAGGGCGGACAGAAGGAAGGGAATGCGCCAGCCCCATTCGTCAAAGGCCTCGGTCCCGACGATGGCGCGGGTGATCAGGATCACCGACAGGGCTCCGATCAGGCCCAGTGCGGCGGTGGTCTGGATCCAGCCGGTCATCAGGCCACGCTTCTTGGCCGGGGCGTGTTCGGCGACATAGACGACCGCCCCACCGTACTCACCGCCCAGGGCAAAGCCCTGCAGCATGCGCATGACCAGCAGCAGGATGGGGGCGGCGATGCCGATCTGGTTGTAGTCGGGCAGCAGGCCGATAGCGACGGTGGCGACACCCATCAGGGTGATGGTGACCAGAAAGGTGGTCTTGCGCCCGGTCCGGTCGCCGAACCAGCCGAACACCAGCGCCCCCAGTGGCCTGACCACGAAGCCGAGCCCGAAGGTCAGCAGCGCCAGGATGTAGGCGACGGTTTCACCCGCCTCGGCGAAGAAATGCCGCGCTATGACAGTGGCCAAGGCCCCGAAGACGAAGAAGTCGTACCATTCGAAGGCCGTACCGGTGGCAGAGGCCGCCACCACGGTTCTCAGGCCCGGTTCTGCCCGTGTCTCTTTGGTAGCCGTCATCGATGCCTCCCCGCGTCATGGCGTCTCTGCGGACGCCTGTACGGGGATGCTAGACGGCGTTGCCGGCGGCGCAAATAGCGAAGGCCCGCCGGCGGGGGGATGCCGGCGGGCCTTCTTCAACCGAACCGCGCGTCGGGGGGAATCGCGGTCGGGAAGGGGGCGTCCTAGTTCTTGGCGTCTTCGGCGGCGCCGGTCACGGCCTGGCCGGCGGCCGAGGCGTCACGGCCCACGCCGGAGACGGTATTGCAGGCGGCGGTGGTCAGGGCGGCGGCGGCGGCGAACAGGACGAAAATCTTGCGCATTGGTCGAACTCCTTGAGGCCGGGGAGGCGGCGTCTGGACTATCAACGTCGCGGCGCGGCGCCGGTTCCAAGGTCGGCGGGGTCCGTCGGCACGACCGCCTCCGGCGTGGCGAAGGTCATGCGGGCGATCATGCCCCCGCCTTCGGCCGGGACCAGTTCGACGGACCCTCGCAGTTGTTTGGCGAAGGCGCCCATCAGGGTGCGCCCCACGCCCGCACGGAAGGTCTCGCTGACGCCTGGTCCGTCGTCCTGGACCTCCAGAATGCTCGTCTCGCCGTGCACGAAGAACCGGACCTTCAGATCGCCGCCGCGTCCGCTGAAAGCATGCTTCTGGGCGTTGGTCACGGCCTCGACCAGCCACAGCGCCAGCGGCGCCAGCTTGTCAGGATCGACGACCAGCGAGTCCGCCTCGACCGACGAGGTGACGAGGTGACCGCGCCCCGTTTCGCTGGCGACCAGTTGCCCGACCAGTTCGGTCAGGAAGACGCGGGCGTCGGCATAGCGCAGGTCGTCGCTCTGGTAGAGGGTGCGATAGATCAGGGCGAGCGCCGAAATCCGCTGGCGCGTATCGCCGACCGCCGCCTTGGACGCCGGATCGGTCAGGGCCCGCTGCTGCATCGACAGCAGGGACGAAATGATCTGAAGATTGTTCTTCACCCGGTGGTGGATCTCGCGCATCAGCGCGTCCTTTTCCTCCAGCGAAGCGGTCAGGGCGGCGTCGCGGGTGACGATGGATTCGGCCAGCTCGTCCAGCGTTCGCGCCAGCACGCGGATCTCGGCCGGGGCGTTCATGGCCTGGACCGGACGCACCGAGAACCGGCCCTTCGCATAGATGGACGCCACCCGCTCCAGATAGTTCAGCCAGCGCACCACGATCCGCTCGCTGACCCACATCACGGCGGTGAAGGCCAGAAGCCAGGCCAGCAGCGGCATGAACAGCGCGCCGACCGGGTTCAGCCGCGCCCAGGACAGCAGCCCCGGCGCCGGCGCCGATAGCAGGGCGTAGACATCCCGTCCGGCCAGGGCCGCCCCGGCATAGACCCGATGTCGGCCGGCGGCGTCGTCGGCCTCGAAGATCGCCGAGGCGCCGGCGCGCGCCCGCTGGACCCAGCCGGTCAACGACTCGCCACGCGTCAAGGTGAAGGCGTCGATGTCGGTTGCCGTCAGAAGTCGCCCGTCCGCATCGGTCAGCGCCGCCTGCGAGCCTTCGGGCAAGGACGGATCGTCGATGTCGGGCTGCAGGCTGGACAGGGGGATCAGGGCGACCATGGCGCCGTCGAACCGGCCCATGGGTCGCTCCAGCCGGATCGCGACGATCAGCCCAGCCGGGTGGCCGACGCCGGCCGGGGCGCGCGCAAGCACGGTGCCTTCGCCCGCGCGAAGTCGGTCAAACCAGGGGCTGGATTGCGCCCGGGTCAACCAGGCCGGAGGCGTTGAAGCGAGGTTGTCTGAGGCGCAGGCCGTAGCGCCGGTCGCCGTCAACCGCGCAAGCCCGTCCAGACCGTCCAGACGGCCGACGAGATCGCTCAGCCGCGGCTGGCAAAACATCTCAAGGGCTTCTGGCCTCAAGGCCATCAGCAGGATGCCGGTGCTGTCGAGGCGTGCCTTGGCGCTGGCGGCGCTCCGTTCGGCGGCCCGCTGCAGGTCGGAGCGGCGTTCGGCGTCCTGGGCCCGGAACGCGGACTCGGCCTGAAAGCCGCCAAGGATCAGCAGGGGCAGCAGGGCGATGGCCAGCCAGAGACCCAGACGGAAGCGGATGCCCTGGAATCTCTGGGCCCTCGGACCCCCTCCCAGTCCCCTTGCGAGCGCTCGGCCGAACCGGACCACAGCGTCAGCCTTGCCTGACGCTGCTCAGACGGTCCGCGGCGGCCAGGATGGACCGCATGGCATCTCCGGCGGCGCGCCCGTCGCGCGCATAGCCGCCCTTATCCAGCGTCGCCTGCAGGGCCTTGCGAGCCCGCGAGACCCGGCTCTTCACCGTGCCGACCGCGCACTGGCATATTTCGGCGGCCTCCTCGTAGGCGAAGCCGCCGGCGCCGACGAGGATCAGCGCCTCGCGCTGCTCTTCGGGCAGGGTGTTCAGGGCAAGACGCAGTTCGTCCAGCGCCACGGGCGATTCCGGATCATCCACAGCCACCAGGGTGCGCTCGGCGGCCTCCTGGTCCAGCTGCGTCTGGCGCCACGAGCGGCGCTTTTCGGAGTAGAACTGGTTGCGCAGGATCATGAAGGTCCACGCCTTCATATTGGTGCCCATCTGATAGCTGGCGCGGGCATCCCAGGCCTTCATCATGGCGTCCTGCGCCAGATCATCGGCCGCGGTCGGATCGCCGGTCAGGGTCCGCGCGAAAGCCCGCAGATGCGGGATCAGCACGACCAGCTCGCGCTTGAAGGCGTCGTCGTCGGCTGAAGGCGGCTTGGG
The DNA here is from genome assembly GCA_002343425.1 of Brevundimonas sp. UBA2388. GTDB lineage: Bacteria > Pseudomonadota > Alphaproteobacteria > Caulobacterales > Caulobacteraceae > Brevundimonas. The sequence continues at coordinate 15,281 of DDSO01000062.1, read as the reverse complement.
CGGCGCGCTGGAGGCGCCGCTCATTCGCCGCCCCCTCCGGAGGAACGCTCATCGGCCCGGCGCAGGATGTCGAGAAATTCGTCGGGAACCGGCTCGTTCACGACCTCATCGAACATATGACGCAGTTTGACGCCGATCGCCTGCTGCCGAAGCCGGGATTCCTCCAGGTTTGCGCCACCCTTGGGAGGCTTGACCGGGGGATTGGATTTATCTGTCATCGAGAAAACGGCCGCCACCCTGACGATGTTGTTGCGAGTGCCGAAACGCCGCCCCGCAAGCCCGGTTCCTATGGAACGGGTGATAAATGCTCAAGCTTGTTCACGGAAGCGGAACCGTGGCCGATTTGATACGTTGACGAGGCCTGCAGCGGTTCCAAGGTGGGAGCCGCCTTCGTCGGGGAATTCCTATATGAGCCTGCTGGCCCGCCTTGCGCCGCATCTGCCTTACGTCCGTCGTTACGCCCGCGCGCTGACCGGGGACCAGACCACGGGCGACAACTATGTTCGTGTCGCGCTTGAAGCCCTCGCCGCCGGCGAGCGGCAGTTGCCGACGGATATGACGCCTCGCGTGGCGCTCTATCATGTCTTCCACGCCATCTGGACGACCACCGGCGCGCAACTTGAAGACAAGAGCGGTCTGGAGGGACGCGACGACGACGCCTCGCGCCGGCTGTTGCGCATCGCCCCGCGCTCGCGCCAGGCCTTCCTTCTGACTGCGCTTGAGGGCTTCACCCCTTCCGAAGCCGCCCAGATCCTCGACGCCGACGCCCATGACGTCGAGCGCCTGATCACCGAAGCCCAGACCGACATCGACGCCGAACTGGCCACCGACGTCCTGATCATCGAGGACGAGGCGATCATCTCGGCCGACATCGAAAGTCTGGTGAAGGAACTGGGCCATCGGGTCACCGGAACCGCCACCACCCATGACGAGGCCGTCGACGCGGTCGCGCGTCACCGGCCCGGTCTGGTTCTGGCCGACATCCAGCTGGCCGACGGCTCTTCGGGCATCGACGCGGTCAAGGACATCCTCAAGCGGATCGACGTGCCGGTCATCTTCATCACCGCCTTCCCGGAGCGCCTGCTGACCGGCGAACGGCCCGAGCCGACCTTCCTGATCACCAAGCCTTTCCAGCCGGAAACGGTGAAGGCGGCGATCAGCCAGGCTCTGTTCTTCCACCCGTCGCGTCAGAAGGCGGCGGCATAGAGCCACTCCCCGGACAGAGAAGAAGCCCCGGTCGCAGGACCGGGGCTTTTTTGTCTCCGCCTATTGGGGGGCGGGCGTCGGAGCCGGAGCTGCGCCGGTGTTGTCGAACGCCTCCACATCGACGGCTTGGGCGCCGGTGTTGGGGTTGGTCTCGGCGAAGCCGCCCTGGCTGACGAACCACATGCCGAGCAGCAGCACGGCGACGGCCGCCAGCGAAACCACCAGAATGGTCAGGATGCGCCGACCCTTGCCACCGCCGCGAACATACTGCGCCTCGACGGGGCGGCCTTCATGCACCGCGTCAGCGGCCTTGTCGTGCGGAGATGGATGGGTCATGGCGCGGCTCCGTGAGCGATGGGTCTGACCCACATGAACGCGGGCCGAAGCGCCGCCGTTCCGGGGTCGCTCTCCAGGCGAAAAAAGATTCAGGACGCCGGGAACCGGATGCCGGATCCGCCGTTGTTCTCCTGCGGAGGCGACGACGCCCCCCCGACTTGAGGCCGATGCAAATCGGCCTGTCGCCTCCGCGCCTCATTCTCGATGATGCCACTTCAAGGCGGACCTCCCGGTCCGCCTTTTTCTTTTCGCGCGCTGGACAGCGGGCCGCGGCTTGCAGACTATGCGGGTTCACAAAGAAAACCCCATACAGACCCGGAGATGGCCATGGCTCGCGTGAATCGTCAGTGGGTGCTGCGCCAGCGGCCCCGGGGTTTGATCCAGCCGGGCGACCTGGAGCTGGTCGAGGCGCCGGTTCCCGCCCTGAACGAATCCCAGGTGCTGGTCCGCACCGTCTATCTGTCGCTGGACCCCACCAACCGCACCTGGATGAACGACGCCGAGGGCTACCTGCCGCCGGTGCCGATCGGCGGCGTCATGCGCGGCCTGACCCTGGGCGTGGTGGAGGAAAGCCGCTCCAGCCGGTTCCGCGCCGGCGACGTGGTCACGCCCATGTCAGGCGGCTGGGCGGACTATGCCGTCGTCAATGAGATGGAGCTGCGGCAGGTGCACCGCGCGCCGGGCATGCCCCTGACCGCCAACCTCAGCGTTCTCGGCATGACCGGAATGACGGCCTATTTCGGCGTCACCGACGTGCTCAAGGCCAAGGCGGGCGAAACACTGGTCATCTCGGCCGCCGCCGGCGCCGTGGGCTCGATCGCCGGCCAGGTGGCGAAGGCGCGCGGCTGCCGGGTCATCGGCATCGCGGGCGGCGCCGACAAATGCCGCTGGCTGACCGAAGAGCTCGGCTTCGACGCCGCCGTCGACTACAAGAATGAGGACGTGGGCGAGGCGCTTGACCGACTGGCGCCCGACGGGATCGACCTCAATTTCGAGAATGTGGGCGGCGACATCATGATCGCCGTCTTCAACCGCCTGAAGACCCACGGCCGGATGGCGGTCTGCGGCCTGATCTCGGCCTACAACGCCACGAAGATGCCGCCCTCGCCGAATTTCAGCCGGATCATCACCCATCGCCTCAACATCCAGGGTTTCCTGGTGCTGGACTACGCCCATCGCGCCCGCGAGATGGTCGCCGAGATGGGCCCGTGGCTGCAGAGCGGCGAGGTCAAGTGGAAGGTCCACGTCGACGACGGTCTTGAAGGGGCGCTGGACTCGCTGAACCGCTTGTTCACCGGCGACCACGACGGCAAGCTGCTGGTCCGGGTGTCGGAAGAGCCTGCAGGCTGATAGGACCGAATGGATGACCGAACCGCTGCACGTCCATTTTGAAGATCTGGGCGTCGGCGAGGTCGTGCCCCTCGGCGCCTGTATGGTCGATGCCGGCGCGCTGGATGTCTTCGTCGAACGGTTCCTGCCGGGCTGGGACGCCTCCTACGGCGCCCCGGACGCCATGGTCTATGCGCTGTGGAGCCGGCTGTTCGCCGACAAGGCCGCGGGCTGGGCCCAGTCCAAGGTGCTGGCGGTCGACGGCCTTCGCTATATGCGCAACCCGCCCGCCGGCGAGCTGATGCGCGGCCGGATGACCGTCATGGGCAAGGACCCCGTCGGCGACGAAAAGGGCATCGTCATCGCCCAGCAC
>DDSO01000062.1:0-12014 GCA_002343425.1 Brevundimonas sp. UBA2388 | reverse complement strand
TGGCTAGTGGCTAGTGGCTAGTGTGAGCCAGGCATCTGCTTAGCCAATGAAAAACCCCGCCCGGACGAACCGGACGGGGTTTCTGTTTTGCGAAACGCTGGCTAGCCACTAGCCACTAGCCACTAGCCACTAGCCACTCGTCAGGCGTTCCCCGCCGCGGCCTGCGCCGCTGCGGCGTTCCTCTGGAAGGTCATGGCGATCAGGCGATCCCAGCCCAGCAGCGACACCAGATGGGCGTAGATCTGGCCCAGGGCGCCGTTGTCGCGCAGTTCGGCCAGCTTCTCGGCCGGCAGGGCCTTCAGCTTGTCTTCCGAGACGGCGAAATATTCCGCGATCTTCTGCGGCGCGGCCGAGGTTCCGTCGGGATTGCGGGGCGTGAACACGGCCTCGCGGGTGTCGAACAGGTCCAGATCGGTCAGCAGTTTGACGAAGGCGTCGGTGCGCTGACGCTCCAGCTCGAAATTGTTGCAGAACTCCATCGCCTGCTCAACGTAGGGCGAGGGCTTGCCGTCGATGAACAGCGGCGTCGCGCCGCCGTCCTTGATGAAGGGCGCGTCGCGGTCGACGCACAGGATCAGACGCTTCTGGACCTCGTCATTGGCGAACACGAACGGATAGCGGCGCACATAGGCCGGGATATAGGCCTCGGGGCGGAACTCGCCGGTGTCGCTGACGAACATGTTCTCGCCGCCGCGCAGGGCCATGACGGCGACCGGCATCCTGGCGTCGCCGACGAAGATCACCGGATAGGACAGGGCGGCCGGGGCGAACTCGGTGACGGTCAGCGGCACCAGATTGGTCGTGGCCACGAAACCGTAAGGCTTTTCAACGGGGTCGACACCCAGCGTGCCGTGGGCCTCGACCGACAGGGGCTCGGGCTTGCCGTAGAACAGGACATTGCCGGACAGACCGGCGGTGGAGGTGGTGTCGGTCATGGACGCGAAACGAGCTCTGTTGAGGAAGGAAGGCGCGTGTCTAGCGCAGACACGTCAGGGCGGCAAACCGGCTCGCTCCCCACCCGATTCTGCCGGGGCGGTTCAGAACCGGTAGGTCGCCCCCACCCGCAGGCTGCGACCCGGCTGCGGCGCGATGTCCTTCTGGAAGCTGGCGTGTTCGCGCGCCTCCTCGTCCGTCAGGTTGGCGGCCTCGGCGAAGAGGATGACATTGCGGTCCGCGAACGGCCGCACGGAGCCCTTCAGATTGACGAGGGTATAGCTGTCGGTCGGCAGTTCGAACGCGGCGATGCGGTCCTGCCCGGCGACATGGCGCACCTCAAGCCCGACGTCGAACAGGCGTGAGGTCCAGTCCAGGCCCGCCGTGACCGACCATGGCGGGATTCGCGCCGCCGGCCCGAGATCCGTCGACGCGCGCACCCAGTCAGCCGCGCCGGACAGCACCAGGCTCCGGTCCCCGGCTTCCCAGAGCCGGTAGCTGGCCTCGGCCTCGTAGCCGCGGAAGGTCGCATCGGTCTGGACATAGGCGAAGATCGGCAGTTCGGAATCCGGGTCTTCCAGGCCGGTCGGCCTCAGGTCGATGAAGCCGTCATAGCTCGCGTGATAGGCGTGCAGGTCGAACTCGAAGGGACCCGAGGCGTAGTGCACGGTTCCCTCGACGGAGGTCGCGACCTCGCTGTCCAGATCGATGTCCCCGACCTCGAAGGCGCCGGTTGCGATGTGCGCCCCCTCGGCGAACAGTTCGACCTCGCTCGGCGCCCGCTCGTTGCGGGCCACGCTCAGGCCCAGGAACAGCGGCGCCGAGGGCCGGAAGAAGGCGCCGGCCGAGGCCGACACATTGGTGAAATCGCGATCGCCCGCCAGGCTCTCCAGCGAACGATTGTCCAGCCGCAGTCCGCCCTCGAAGCCCAGGCCGCCGCGGTCGAACCGCTGGACCGTATACAGCCCCTGTTCCGCGATTTGGGTGCGCGGCACATAGGCCTCGTCGCCCACTGCGTCGAAGGTGCGGTCCAGCAGCTGAAGCCCGACCACACCCTGCCAGCCGTTCCGTTCGCGCTGGATCAGCTCGAACCGGCCCTCGTATCCCTCGGAGAAGAATTGGGTGCCGACCTCATCGCCCTCGAACTCGGTGTGCTCATAGTCGGCCCAGCCGGCCGACAGGCGCGCCGCACTGAACGGGCCGGCGTCGAAGGTCAGTTCGCCGCGCAGGTCATAGCGGGTCTGCTCGAGGCCGATGGAGACGCTCTCTTCGCCGTGTTCGTCGTGATCATCGTCATCGTGATCATCATCATGGTCTTCGTCGTGATGCTCATGTCCCGGCACGCCATATGTCGTCTCGACGTGCTTGACCGAGAGGCCCAGATAGCCGCGCGACCCGATCCAGCTGACGCCCGCGCCATACTGGTCCAGCTCGACGAAGGTGTTCTCGACCGTGCGCTCGTCGCCGGCCTCCTCGCCCTCCTCGTCCAGCAGGCGCTGCGACTCCGGGAAGACCGGGACGGTGAAGTCAGAGGCGGACCGGGTGAAAGCGTCCGCCGTGAAGACCAGCGGGCCGGCGTTGGCCTTCAGCCGGCCGCCGAAGCTGGTTCCGTCATCGACGGTCGAGGCCTGGGCGCTGAGGTGGCCCTGAAGGCCTCCCTCCGCCGGTTCGGTGGGAATGCGGTCGTCGATGATATTGACCACCCCGCCGATGGCCGAGCCGCCGAACACCAGGGTCGAGGGGCCGCGCACGATCTCGATGCGGCGCGCCTCGGCCGGGTCCACCGCCACCTGATGGTCGGGCGAGACCGAACTGGCGTCGATCATGCCCAGGCCATTGGTCAGCACCTGCACGCGTGGGCCGGACAGGCCGCGGATCACCGGACGGCTGGCGCCCGGGGCGAAATTGGTGCTCCGCACGCCGGGCAGGCCGTTGACGAGGTCGCCCAGGGTCGAGGCCGGCGCGACGGCCAGATCCTCTTCATCCAGCACCTCGACGGCCAGAAGGCTGGCCCGGTCCGTTACTCCGAACGGTGTGCCGGTGACGATGACGTCGTCCAGCTCGGCCGGGCGCGGCGCGTTCTGGGCGGCGGCGGCGCCCGCGAGGGCGGCCCAGCCCACGGCGGTCAGAAGGGCGGCGCGGGAGACAAACGCGAGACTCATGGGGATATCCGTACACAGGCGAAGATGTGGTGTTATGAGATAACATCACGCTTCGTCAAGGGCCCGATGTTGCGGGACCGCGCCCGAGGGCCTAGCTCAGGGGGATGAGCGACTCTTGCGGCCACCATCATGCCGACGGTCCCCCGGGGGCCGCCGATGTCGCGCGGGCCATGCAGGCGGCCGATTTGCGCCTGACCGCCGAGGGCGAGCGCATGACCCCACCGCGCCTGCGCGTGCTGGAGCTGCTGCTGGCCGCCGGCGAGCCGGTGAAGGCCTATGATCTGATCGCCCGCTTCGGCGAGGACGGCCAGCCGGCCAAGCCGCCGACGGTCTATCGCGCCCTTGAGTTCCTCGAACGCAAGGGTCTGGTCCACCGGATCGCCTCGATCAGCGCCTATGTCGCCTGCACCTCCGGCTCGATCGACCACGCCGCTGCCTTCCTGATCTGCGACTGCTGCGGCGCCACGGCAGAGGTGTCCGCCCCGGTCGCCGGTGATCTGGGCCGGGCGGCCGAGGCCGCCGGCTATGTCATCGCCCGCACCACCATCGAGGCCCACGGCCGCTGCCCGGCCTGCCAATAGGGCGCTGGCAAAACCCGGGCCCAGACCCTATCTGCCCCCCATGGATGCGATCCGGCTCTCCCCGCCCCGTCGTCTGAGCCTTCCGGTGTCGAACCGCTGGGGCGAGGGCCAGATGAGCGTGCTGGATTTCGGCGACCCGAAGCGGCCTGTCGACCTGATTTTCGTTCATGCCAACGGCTTCAACGCCCTGACCTACCGCACCCTGCTGGCGCCCCTGTCCGGCAGTCTCCGCATCTGGGCCCCCGACCTGCGCGGCCATGGCGGCACGACCCTGCCGGCCGAGGGCGGCGGGCGCCGCGACTGGCACGACCATCGGGACGACCTCGTCGCCCTGCTGGATGCGCTGGACGGCCCGCCGGTGATCCTGGCCGGTCACTCGATGGGCGGCACCTCGGCGCTTCTGGCGGCGGCGGAACGGCCCGACCGCGTCGGGGGTCTGGTCCTGTTCGATCCGGTGATCTGGAGCCGCTGGGCCGTTGCGGCTTTCAAACTGCCGCTTCTGGACCGGATCGCCTCGCGCATCCCGCTGGTCCGGAGCGCCCTGCGGCGTCGTCGGGTCTTCGACAGCCGGGAACAGGCCATGGCCGGCTATCTGGGCCGCGGCGCCTTCCGCGGGTGGCCCGAGATGATGCTGGCCGACTATATCGCCGACGGCCTTGTCGAGACGCCGGAGGGCTACACCCTGGCCTGCGACCCGGCCTGGGAGGCTTCCAACTACGCCGCCCAGAGCCACGACCCCTGGCGCGCCCTGAAACAGCTGGACTGCCCGGTGACGGTGCTCATGGCCGAGGGGGCCTCGCCCTGCCGCCTGCCGGAGAACCCGCGCGGTCTGCCGCATGTCACCGTCGGGACCGTGCCGGGCGGGACCCATTTCTTCCCCATGCTCCAGGCCGACATCGCCCGCGACGCCCTGTTCGACGCCGCCGTCTAGAGACGCTGGCGCACGCGCGGGCCAGCGGCTAAACCGCTGCCCATCCGACCCGACTGTTTCGTTTTCCAGGACCGTTTCCGATCATGCGCGACATCCACCACTTCATCGACGGCGCCAGCTTCACGGGCGCCTCGGGCCGCTTCTCGGACGTGTTCAACCCCAACACCGGCGAGGTCCAGGCCCGCGTCCAGCTGGCCTCGGTCGCCGAGATGGACCGCGCCGTCCAGGCCGCCCAGCACGCCTTCGACGGCTGGTCCTCGACCAACCCCCAGCGCCGGGCGCGGGTGATGTTCGAGTTCAAACGGCTGGTCGAGGCCAACGTCAATGAACTGGCCGAACTGCTGTCGGCCGAGCACGGCAAGGTCATCGCCGACTCCAAGGGCGACATCCAGCGCGGTCTGGAAGTCATCGAGTTCGCCTGCGGCATCCCGCATGCGCTGAAGGGCGAATACACCTGGGGCGCGGGCCCCGGCATCGACGTCTATTCGATGCGCCAGCCGCTGGGCGTTGTGGCGGGCATCACCCCGTTCAACTTCCCGGCCATGATCCCGATGTGGATGTTCGGCGTCGCCATCGCCGTCGGCAACACCTTCATCCTCAAGCCCAGCGAGCGCGATCCCTCGGTGCCGGTCCGTCTGGCCGAGCTGATGATGGAAGCCGGCGCTCCGGCGGGCGTGCTGAACGTCGTCCACGGCGACAAGGCGGCGGTCGACGCCATCCTGACCCATCCGCAGATCCACGCCGTCAGCTTCGTCGGCTCGTCCGACATCGCCAACTATGTCTACCAGACCGGCGCGGCGCACGGGAAACGCGTCCAGGCCATGGGCGGCGCCAAGAACCACGGCATCGTCCTGCCCGACGCCGACATGGACCAGGTCATCAAGGACCTGTCCGGCGCCGCCTACGGCTCGGCCGGCGAACGCTGCATGGCCCTGCCGGTCGTCGTCCCGGTCGGCAAGAAGACCGCCGACGAACTGCGCGAGCGTATGGTTGCCGAAATCCCGACCATGCGGGTCGGCGTCTCGACCGACGCCGGCGCCCACTACGGCCCGGTCGTCACCGCCCAGCACAAGGCCCGCGTCGAGGGCTGGATCGAGACCGGCGTGCGCGAAGGCGCCGAACTGGTCGTCGACGGCCGCGGCTTCACCCTGCAGGGGCATGAAAAGGGCTATTTCATCGGCCCCTCGCTGTTCGACCACGTCACGCCCGAGATGGAATCCTACAAGGAAGAGATTTTCGGCCCTGTGCTGCAGATCGTCCGCGCCGCCAGCTTCGAGGAGGCGCTGCACCTCCCGTCGAAACACCAGTACGGCAACGGCGTCGCCATCTTCACCCAGAACGGCCGCGCGGCCCGCGATTTCGCCGCCCGCGTCAATGTCGGCATGGTCGGGATCAACGTCCCGATCCCCGTGCCGGTCGCCTATCACACCTTCGGCGGCTGGAAGCGCTCGGCCTTTGGCGACACCAACCAGCACGGCATGGAGGGTGTGAAGTTCTGGACCAAGGTCAAGACCGTCACCGCCCGCTGGCCCGACAGCGACCTGGAGCACGCGGACTCCAGCTTCGTCATCCCGACGATGGGGTGATGTTCGTTGGAGCCCGTGACCCTGAGGACCGCCGGGCCCGCTGACGCCGCCAGTCTCTACCGCCTCATGTGCGGCCTTGCGGACAATCAGGGGGAGGCGGCTTACCTCGCCGCGACCCCGGCCGGTCTGGCTGATGCGCTCGCCGCGGAGCCGCCGGCCTTCGGCTGCCTGCTGGCCGAACGGGATGGGCGGGATGTCGGCTATCTGACCTGGGTTCGCTGCTACGGCATCTGGCGCGGTGCCGACTATCTGAACCTCGACGACCTCTTTGTGGACGAGTCCGTTCGGGGTCTGGGAGCCGGCGCTGCGCTGATGCGCCGGTTCGGCCAGGTGGCGGCCGGGCAGGGTCTGGCCGCGCGATGGGAGGTCAAGTCCGACAATCTGGATGCCCGTCGCTTCTATGCCCGTCTCGGCGCGGAGCAGGAGGACAAGACCATCGTGCGTTGGTCGGTCGCCGCCATGCGGTCTTCCGACTGATCGCTCGCCTCACAGGCGTGCGCGACAACCCAATTCGGTGCTAGGCGTTAACCTCTGCGAACCGTGAAGCTGGAGCGCCTTCCCCCATGCGTCGCTTTTTTATCTGGTCGGCCCTGGCCGCCGTCATCGGCCTGGTCCTCGCCGGGGCTGCCTACTGGGCGTACTGGACCTATTATGCGCGGTTCCAGCCCGTCACGGTGACCCGCAATCAAGCCGAAATCCAGCGCCTGCTGGACGAGGCGTCCTGGGTCTCGGCGGGTGGCGGTGGTGAGCCGCTCTACATCATCGGCTATCGCGACTCCGCGGCCATGGCCCGGTACGAGCGCGAGGAGATTCCCAAGCTGCGCGCCGCGGGCATCGAGGCCCGCATCATCCTGTTCGCCCGCCCGGATCGTGAAGGTCTGGCCCAGTCCACCGCCGCGGAGCGCGCCACCATCGCCGAGCTCTGGCTGACCCGCGACTGGACCCTGTACCAGCGCTGGACCGCCACCCCGGTGCGCAACTGGACCGCCGCAGGCATTCCGGCCGCCGACGGCAATCTGGCGCGCGGCGCCGTGGTCGAGGCCGGGCGCTCCTTCGTCGCCCGCCTGACGACCGACCTCAAGGAGGCCGGCCTGCAAACGCGCTATCCGCTGGTCATCTGGCGCGACCGCGAGGGCTTCATGAAGGCCTGCGCCTGTACCGACAGCCGCTCCTGGGTCTTCATCCGGGACGATCTGGACGCCCCCGACCGCCTCGACCCGCCAGTCGTCGCGCCCGGCGCACCCGACGGGGCGCAGGCCTTCCCCGGCGACGGCAGCCCCGAAAGCCTGCCCTATCCGACCCTGCCGCCGATCGCCCCGGCGCCCGGCGCGACCCCGGCCCCGACGCCCGCGCCTGCGACCCCGCCCGCCCCGCGCAAGGCGCCCGAGGCGAAGCAGTCGGAAGACACGACGTTTTTCTAGAGCGGCCAGAGGCCCAGTTACTGATCCGCTCATCCCCGCTTTCGCGGGATGAGCGGAATAGCTGAATGGATTAAAGCGCCCGCCTGCAGGCGGCGATCAGCCGTTCGACGTCATCGGCATCCTGATACAGGCCGAAGCCGAAGCGGATCACGTCGTCGCGTACATCGGTGACCACGCCTGCCTCCAGCAGCCGCGACTTCCACGCCGGGGCGTCGTCATGCCGGTAGGCCAGGAACCGCGCGCGCCGGGCGTCGCCGGTCAGCGGATTGATCAGTTCGGCCGACGCCAGCCGCCCGGCCTCTCCGCCCGTGACCGCCGTCTGGAACCGCGCCATCAGGGCCTGGGCATGGGCGCTGACGTCCGCCGTGGCCAGCCCCGCCTCGTCCAGCATCCGCCGCACGGCGTTGAACCGGTACAGGGGCGACACGTCGAATGTCGCGCCCCAGAAGCGGCCGCCGTCGCTGCGATACCCGACCCCGCCCGGCGGTCCCGACAGGTCCCCGAACTCTGCGAACCAGCCGGTCACGACCGGCCGCGGGCAGTAGCCGTCCGGCGCATGCAGGAAGCAGACGCCCTCGCCCGCCATGGCGTATTTGTAGCCGCCTGCCAGATAGAAAACCCGGTCCGCCACCGCTGACAGGTCTGTCGGCTGGGCCATGAATCCGTGATAGCCGTCGATGACGACCCACGGCCCGGCCGGATCGGCGAGCGCGGCCAGATCGGCGATCCGGCCGAAGACCTGACCGGTCCGGAAGAAGACCTGGCTGACCAGGATCAGATCAAAGGCGCCTCCTTCCGCCGCCTCGACGAACCGCTCGTCAAAGGTCTCGAACGGATGCAGGGGCACGCGGGTGATGACCGCCTCGCCGGCCTCTTCCCAGCGCTGCGCCTGACGCCGGAACGAGTGGAACTCGCCGTCGGTCGACAGGATGCGGACCGGCTTGCGCTCGAGGCCCGAGACGATCCGCAGCAGCAGGTCATGGGTGTTGGGGGCGAACACCACCGTGTCCGGCGACGGCAGGTGCAGCTCGCGCGCCACATGCGTCTGGGCCTCGGGGATGACCTCGCCGAAGATCAGGTCCCATTTCCGGTCGGCGAACTGGTTTGCCTCGACCCAGGCTCGCAGCTGGCCGTCGAAGCTCGCGTCCGGCCACAGGTGATGGCTGTGCGCCGCGAAATGCAGCCGCTCCGGGTCCAGCGACAGGGCGCGGGAGAACAGGTCCTTGTGAGCGGCCATCAGTCTCTCCCGTCGGCGAACGCCCTCGGCCGATAGCGAGGCACGGTCACGCGCTCAAGCAGCGAGCGACCGCGTCGCGAGCGTTAGCGCCCTAAATCAGGCTACCGTGGCAGTGCTTGAACTTCCGGCCCGATCCACAGGGGCAGTCGGCGTTGCGCGGCGTGCGCTCCCAGCCGACCGGCAGAACGTCGACCGGCAGGCGGGCGCGATCGTCGCCCTGCGCCATGCCTTCCGGGTTCTGCGCCAGCGGGTTCGACATCTCGTTCTCGCCGGTGCCCGGGTTCAGGTGGATTTCCTGGAACTCCGGCATGTCCATCGCCGGCGGCGCCTCGAAGCGGAACTCGACCGTCATCAGCCAGCGGGTGACATTGTGGCGCAGCTCATAGAGCAGCGTCTCGAACAGGTTGAAGGCCTCGGTCTTGTATTCGTTCAGCGGATCGCGCTGGCCATAGCCGCGCAGGCCGATGACGCCGCGCAGGTGGTCCAGATGGACCAGGTGTTCACGCCACTGCATGTCGATCATCTGCAGCAGGAACTGCTTCTCGAGACCGCGCGTCTGTTCGGCGCCGATCTGCTCGAGACGCTCGGCGGCGCGGGCGTCGGCGGCGGCCACGACCCGTTCCTCGATCTCCTCGTTCGAGACGCCTTCCTCGGCGGCCCAGTCGTGCAGCGGCAGGTCCAGACCGAGGGTGGACTTCACCTTCTCGTTCAGGCCGTCGATGTCCCACTGCTCGGCGTAGGCCTTGGGCGGCATGTGTTTTTCGATCAGGTCGGTGATGACGTCGTTGCGGAACTCGCCGACCAGTTCGGACAGGTCGGTCGAGTCCATGAACTCCTGGCGCTGCTCGAACACGGCCTTGCGCTGGTCGTTCACGACGTCGTCGTACTTCAGCAGGTTCTTGCGGATGTCGTAGTTGCGGGTCTCGACCCGCTTCTGGGCGGTCTCGACGGCGCGGTTCAGCCACGGGTGCGAGATGGCCTCGCCTTCGGCCACGCCGAAGCTGCGCATGATCCCGTCCAGGCGGTCGCCGGCGAAGATGCGCAGCAGATCGTCCTCGCAGGACAGGAAGAATTTCGACGTGCCCGGGTCGCCCTGACGGCCGGTCCGGCCGCGCAGCTGGTTGTCGATGCGGCGGCTCTCGTGGCGCTCGGTGCCGAGCACGAACAGGCCGCCGGCGGCCAGCGACTTCTGCTTCTGCACCGCGATATCGGCCTTCAGACGGGCCTCTTCCGCCTCTTCCATCTCTGGGGTGATTTCCTGCGCGAGGTTACGCAGGTCCTGACGCCATTTCTGCAGGCGCATTTCCAGGTTGCCGCCGAGCTGGATGTCGGTGCCGCGGCCGGCCATGTTGGTCGCGATGGTCACCACGCCGGGCAGGCCGGCGTCGGCGACGATATAGGCTTCCTGCTCGTGCTGGCGGGCGTTCAGCACGCTGTGCGGAATGCCCTTGCCGGTCCGGACCTCGATGTCGAAATCCTCGTCCTTCAGCGCCTGATAGGCCTTCTTGGCCTCGCGGCGCGTCTTCTCGTCCTCGCTGGTCACGGCCTCCAGCAGATGGGCGTGCTGCGGCTTCAGCGTCTTCAGCGTGACCTCATACTCATAGGTCTTGAGCAGCTCGGACAGGGTTTCCGACTTCTCGATCGACACCGTGCCGACCAGGATCGGCTGACCCTTGACGTGGCATTCGGCGATCAGGGCCGCGATGGCCTGGTTCTTCTCGGCTGTGGTGCGGAAGATTTCGTCGTCGTGGTCGATCCGCTTGACCGGCCGGTTGGTCGGCACTTCCAGGACGTCCATCTTGTAGATGTCGAGGAATTCCTGGGCCTCGGTCGCGGCCGTGCCGGTCATGCCCGACAGCTTCTCGTACAGGCGGAAATAGTTCTGGATCGTGACCGAGGCCAGGGTCTGGTTCTCGGGCATGATCTTCACGCCCTCCTTGGCCTCGATGGCCTGGTGCAGGCCTTCGGACAGGCGGCGGCCCTGCATCATGCGGCCGGTGAACTCATCGATCAGCATGACCTCGCCGGCCTTGATGATGTAGTCCTTGTCCTTCTGATACAGGGTGTTGGCGCGCAGGGCCTGGTTGATGTGGTGGACCAGGGTGATGTTGGCCGCGTCGTACAGACCGGTGGTGTCGGCGGCGAACAGCTGACGCTCCTCCATGATCTGTTCGATCTTCTCGGAGCCCTCCTCGGTCAGCAGCGCCTGACGCTGCTTCTCGTCCAGATCGAAGGTCGTCGTGTCCTGGATCAGTTCCTTGATGATCCCGTCGACGATCAGATACAGGTCCGACCGGTCTTCCGTCGGGCCCGAGATGATCAGCGGCGTGCGCGCCTCGTCGACCAGGATGGAGTCGACCTCGTCGACGATGGCGAAATGGTGCGGACGCTGCACCATCTCCTTGCGGTCATAGACCAGGTTGTCGCGCAAATAGTCGAAGCCGAATTCGTTGTTGGTGCCGTAGGTGATGTCGGCCGCATAGGCGGCCTGACGCTGTCCCGAGGACAGGCCGTTGACGATGACGCCGACCTCCATGCCCAGAAAACGATAGACCCGGCCCATCCATTCGGCGTCGCGGCGGGCCAGATAGTCGTTGACGGTGATGACGTGCACGCCCTTGCCCAGCAGGGCGTTGAGGTACACCGGGGCCACGGCGACCAGGGTCTTGCCCTCGCCGGTNNCGCCGGTGCGCATCTCGGCGATGCCGCCGTCATGCAGGATCATGCCGCCGGCCAGCTGAACGTCATACTGGCGCTGGCCCAGCACCCGCTTGGACGCCTCGCGCGCCACGGCGAAGGCCTCGTTCAGCACCTTGTCCAGCGTCTCACCGGCCGCGATCCGGTCACGGAAGGCGTCTGTCATCATGCGCAGCTCGTCGTCCGACAGGGCGGCGAACTTTTCCTCCAGCGCATTGATCTTCTGAACCCGGCCCATGAAGTCCTTGACCTTGCGGTCATTGGAGGAGCCGAAAATCTTCTTGGCGATGCCGAGCATGGATGATCCGAAGGCGGGCGAGCGACAGGGGCTCTGGTACTGAAAGGTCCCGAAGGAGCGGCGACGACTGCGCGGGGGGAGGGGGCATCGGCGACGACGGCCCGGTGCGCCTGTCACAGGCGCGCGCGAGGGCCGCGCGATCGTTCGAAAACCCCTCGACTTGGGCGC
>DDSO01000007.1 GCA_002343425.1 Brevundimonas sp. UBA2388 | reverse complement strand
GCCGGCGCGGCTGAAGACGATGATGCGGGAGGCGCTGGAGGCGGCGACCCGCGCTCTGGACAGGAAGCGCTGATCAGTCGCCTGCCCCCCGGCGATCCTCACGCATATGATAGATGCGGGCGATCACGACGGCGTCTTCCCGGACACGAAATTGAACGACGTAGCCGGAAATCCCGAAGGGGATCATCAACTCCCGTATTCCATCCGGCCCTTCGGGCGCGCGATCCGGCATCTTGTCCAATGACCGAAGACCGGACTCGATCGCGTCCATCGCGCGGCGGGCGGCTTCGTCACTCTGGCCGGCGAGAAAGGCATTCAGCCGGAACAGGTCCGACCTCGCCTCAGGTGCGACGGTGACCCGATGGTTCACGCCTTCGATGCCAGCCTTGCTTCCAGATCGGCTCGGACGTCCCGCAAAACGTTTTCCAGCGGGATCGACACACCCGTGCGATCGTATTCCGCCAGGGCGATCCGCGCCTGTTCGCGCTGGTAGAGCTGCACCGCTTCGGTTCGCTGGTCGGCAACCTCGAACGGAGAGGCGTCTTCGGCGACCCCGATCGGGGACAGGGCGGTGGCGATGATCCTGCTCAGATAAGCCTCGACGGTCAGGTTGAGGGCGGCGGCCTCGGCGCCGGCGCGNNCGCGCCAGGATCGCGGCGTCCAGCCGGATGGTCAGGGGGAAGCGAGCCATGCGTTGATACTAACGGAGGTGTGACGCTCAATCTACCAATCCGAGGTAGAAACGCCGGGCCCGATGGAGGGAAAGAAGCGCAATACCCCAACCGGTCGGCGAACCCGGGACGGCGCCCTCGATCGGACCCAAGCCTGACCAAAGCTTAAGCTGACGCACACCGCTGACCCGCGCTACGCGACAGGCTCAGACGGGGAGGGGCACATGCGTCCGGTATTGATTGCGGTCATGGCCGCTGTTGCGATGGCGGCGAGTGCGCCGGCGGCCTCGGCGGGCCAAGTACGGGATGGCGCGGCGATCGCCCCTTCGCAGCCCGCCGTAACCGTCACCCGGGACGGCGACGCCTGGACGGCGGCGTATGAGCTCGACCGCGACGCGCCGGTCTGGGCCTTCTTCCGTTCGGCTCTGATCCAGGAGTCGCGTCGGTCATGGCGGGCGGCGCAGTGGCGGGTTCTGACACCGGGTGTGGTGCTGGAGCGCGCCGGAAACTACGACATCCTGCGCACGGTCGACGGCGGGGCCCTGCCACGCAGTGTCCGCATCGCCTTCACGCCGAGGTCCGAGAACCTCGAGGCTGACTACAGCGTGCTGGCCTTCACCGACGGCTCTGTCGCCCTGCCCAGCGGCCAGTTCGACGTGTTTCCGCTCGCGTCCGTCGGCGAGGCAGAGGCGGCCCCGCTCGATCTGAACGGCTATCCCCTCGCTACGGGTCCTGCCGAGGTGACCTGGAGGGACCGGGCCGGGCCAATCCTGTTCCGGGGGCAGCGCGCTTCGGAGGCCACAGCGGTCCAGGCAGAGACCTATGTCCTGTTCGGTGAGGCCGATATGGTTGAGAGCGAGCGACTGGTCACGGTCATCGACCCGCAGCTGCCGCCGTGGATCAGCGGCGCCACCGAGGACTTTGCCCCGCGGGTGGCCGACGTCTATGCCGCCCGGCTGGGTCCCGGCCAGACCGACCGCCCGACGATCATGGTCAGCTGGGCCGGCCCGACGTCCGGCATGACCTCCATGGGCGGCAGCGTCCTGCCGGGTCTGATCGTCATGCGGTTCGAGGGCTCGGGCGTGGTCGAGCCGACTGCGCGGGTGCTGGGCGCCGCGCGCTGGTTCATCGGCCACGAAAGCGCGCATTTCTGGCTGGGGCAGGTCGTCCGCTACGAGCGCGCCCGCGACGCCTGGATCACCGAGGGTGGGGCGGACCTGATGGCGATCCAGGCCCTGAAGAGCATCAATCCTGCCTATGACGCCCGGGCCGAGCTGCAGAAGGAGATCGACGACTGCATCCGTCTGGCCGACGAACCGGTCGTCGAAGCCGCCGGCCGGGGCGAGCATCGGGCGCTGTACGCCTGCGGGGCGGTGTTCGGCATGGTCGCCGAGGGCGCGCAGCGGCGGGCGACGGGCGGCGACTGGTTCGATTTCCTGCGGCCGCTGATCGACGCCAGTCGTGAGGACGGGGTGCTGACGCGGGCTGAGTGGCTGGATGCACTGGATGCCGTGTCGGGGGATCCGTCGCTGCGGCGGGATATGGAGATGCTGCTGGACGAGGGATCGCCGCAGGCGGGCGACATCGTTGCGGCGCTGTTCGACCGTTCAGGGGTCGCCTACAGCCGGGACGAGGACAAGGTGCGGCTGAACTGACCGGATCGCCGGCCGGGTTTCGATACCCAGCGCATTAAGCGCTGCCGACCAGTCGACGAACTTCAGCGCCGGAGTTCCAGTACCGACCCGGCCATGAAGAACCACCACGCCGCCCGGGAAGCCCTCCAGTTCGCCGCCGTAAGCGTCCAGGCTGCCAAGGCTGTGAACCCGGGGCCCGCCGGGTCCCTCACGCACCTCGACACGACCCAGCCAACGGAGGTCATCCCTCTCGATGCGCCAGAGCGAGATGGCGGCGCGGTCGTGATCCAGGCTGGCCAGATAGGTATGCGGCAGGGTCGAGAGGACCGAGACGCTGGCGCTGCGGGGAACCACCGGCGGGCCCGACTGGCCCATGAGCCGGGGCGGACCGGTTAGTTGCGGATTCAGCGAATAGCGCCAGAATCCTCGGCGTGCATGGCCGACATACAGATGGTTCTCGCCCGTAACGATGGCGCATCCCGTACCCGGCCGGTTGATGCGGAAGCGGCGTATTTCCCGCGACACAAGCCCCCCGTCCGGGCCCTGGGTAACCGTGAAATGTCGCGCTTCGCCCCGGCGATCGAAAGCCACGACCGAGATGCCGGGGTCGATCTGCCGCATGCAGATCCCCCGGGGATCGGACAGGTCGGTGGCGATTTCACCCCATCGACGCATCGGCTGGTCGTCGCTGCTGTCCAGCCGGAAGAGGACGATCCGGGTCCGGCCCGACGACCGCTCGGTTCCGCCGACGACGACGGCATAGCTGTTCATGAGGGGCAGGGCGGCGACATCGATGTCGGTCAGAGAACCCGCAGGCAGGCGCTGCTCGTTCGCTCCCGAAAAATCGCGAACGTCCAATCCCCCGTTTCCCGGAGCGATGGCGACGAAGCCGGCGTTCACCAGCGCCGTCGGCGCCCGTCCGTCGCCCCACCAGCTGGTGATCTGACCCAGGCGATTGTTGGAGATCGGGGGCGCCGCCGCCGCCTCCCTCGCAACGACCGGAATCGCGGGCGGCAGACTGGCGCAGGAGGCGAGCGACAACGCGGTGACAAAGCAGAGCGCGAGGCGAAATGACATTTCCGGTTCTCCGGCGAACCAGAACTCAACCCTAATTTGTGCGGCTCTGCAATGCGCGGAGGGGGCTACCCCTTGCGAACGGACACGGACCCAACGACCTCGCCCCGGCCGGTTATCATCAACCGCGGCCGATCGGCGGGGTGGTCGGTTCCCTGGAGCACGACCCCGGCGGCAAGCCTACGGCGGCGTGGCCAGGTTGAGCCTCATCCGGGTTTCAATCTCGGCCTGCTGGAGGCCGAACATCATGTCCGGCGTGACCCTGTAGAGAGCATCAATAAAAGCGCGGTCAGAGCGTGTCAGGGCGCGCGGCGGCCTGGCGCCGGATTCGTCGAAAAGCGACAGGATGGTTCTTTGGTCCGCGGTGGAAGGCTCGGAAGGCAGATCGACCAGGGCGACGAAGGCCAGATAAGCCGCCAGGGAGTCCAGCGGCGCCGCGGCGGCTCGCCCGGCGTCCACAAGAATGATCGTCTGCTGGATGGCGCGCGTGCTGGCGACCCTCAATCGCGACTGGGGCAGGGGCCGTTGGTCCGTTCGCACGAGATGCTGCCATCGGACCGGCCGCGACGGGCCGAGGAATCGGGCGACCGCCTCCGGGCGCGTACTGAACATGTGGTTCCGGTTCAGGCGGGTGAATGTCCGTGCGAAAGCGTCCGCATCCGTCGAGATCACGACCGCAACCGTGGGGGTGCAGCCGGGTGCGCCGTGGGGAATGTCGAGAGACCGGAAATTGGCTGCGATCTGGGCGGTCAGATAGCCGTTCACCTCGGGCGCGCCGCCGACGACGTCCACACATAGCCTGTGGTCCCAGCGCGCAATCTGCCCGACGTAACGACCGTGCTCACCCGGCAATGTCACACCGGCGACAAAGCGCCGAACTGGGTCGCTCGCCGGTTGCTGGACCGTGATGTCGGGCAGTGTGTTCGATGGTTGCTGCGGCGCCGGGTCCTGTCCCGCGAACAATGCCAGCGCGAGTACTGTGGATGCCACCATAGCGGGATGCTCGCCCGGCACGGGCCAATGTGTCAATCGCGCTCGCCCTTGGGACGCCCTCAGCCACCCGCGAACGGATACGGGCTCACCGACTTGGCCCAGTCGTCGACCACCAGCGGGCGGTCGATCGGCGGGGCGGCGCGTTCGGCGCAGGGGTGGCGGTGGCACAGGCGGCAGGCGGGGCCGATGGGGGTGACCTCGGGGGCGGTCAGGTCGAGGCCGCGCGCACAGGCCAGGCGGTGGGCGTGTTTCAGCTCGCAGCCCAGGCCGATGGCGAGGTCATGGCCCTCGGTGAAGGCGTCATGGCCCTGGCGGTCGACGGTGCGGGCGAGGGTGAACCAGCGGCCGCCGTCCGGGGTCTCGATGATCTGGGTGATGACGCGGCCGGGGGTGCGGAAGGCGGAGTGCAGCCGCCAGCGCGGGCAGGCGCCGCCGAAGCGGGAGAAGGGGAAGGCGCCCGAGGCGAACCGTTTGGAAATGTTGCCGGCCTGATCGACCCGCATGAGGAAGAAGGGCACGCCGCGCGCCGTGGGCCGCGACAGGGTGGTCAGGCGATGGGCGGCCTGTTCGTAGCTGACGCCGAACCGGGCCTGGAGCCGGCCGAGATCGTAGCCGGTCTCCTCCGCCGTGCGCTGGAAGGGGCCGTAGGGCATCAGGATGGCGGCGGCGAGGGTGTTGGTCAGGGAGACCTTGAGCAGACGGCGCGTGGGGTCGTCGGGCGCGGCGGCGGCGGCGGCGAGGGTCGTCAGTTCGGCGTCATGCTCGGACAGGGCGAGCTGGAAGGCGACGGCGAAGGCGCGGGACGAGGGGCCGAGGGTCTCGGACAGCAGGAGCCGCTTGCGGTGCGGGTCATAGCGGCGGGTCCACTCGACCATGACGTCCGCCGGCAGGGTGCGGACGCTGAGGCCGTGGCGGGACTGGAGGCGGGCGCGGACGCGGGTCTCGAACGGTTCGCCGGGAGCGTCGGCCTCGAGCGCGGCGGCGAGTGTCTCGCCGAGGGCGTCGAGTTCGGGGAAGTGGTTGCGGCGCGACTGGACGTATTCACGAACCCAGTCGGAAGGGCTGTCGTCGGCGCTTCCGGCCTCTGCGCCGTCGCGGGCGCGGCGGTCGGAGAAGGCGCGGTACAGGCGCAGCAGGGCGTCGGCGGCGGCCGGCTGGTCCTCGGCCAGCTGCACGATCTCGTGCCGCGGGACGGCCATGCCCTGGAAGATGGGGTCGGCGAAGGCCTCGGCCAGTTCGGCCTCGGAGGCGGGACCGGCCGACTGGCCCAGGGTGCGCAGGTCCACGTCATAGGTGTCAGCCAGCCGTAGCAGCAGCTGGGC
The DNA here is from genome assembly GCA_002343425.1 of Brevundimonas sp. UBA2388. Lineage (GTDB taxonomy): Bacteria > Pseudomonadota > Alphaproteobacteria > Caulobacterales > Caulobacteraceae > Brevundimonas. The sequence goes on along the minus strand of DDSO01000007.1, from coordinate 9,063 downwards.
CGAGACAGGGCGCTGGTTGCGCTCGATATGGTTCAGATAGGAGGGCGAGACGCCGAGATCGCCGGCCATGGCGGTCTGGGTCAGGGCCAGATCGCGGCGCAGCCGCTTGAGGCGGCCTCCAAGGAAAAGCTTGCGGTCGGCGGCGGCGTCCATGGGCGGATGATAGTCACAATATGACTTAACAATCCATGTCACATCATGACCGAATGACGCGAATGTAGCGGCTAGTGCTGTGTCATTCGTGACTTTGGCGTGTTCTGCTCCTCGAGACCCGCGGCGATGTCCGCCGCTTCCGAGCCGAGACCGACATGACCACCAGCTTCGCCCATCTCGTCCCGTCGCCCGTCGGCCGCTTCGACGGTATCGAGCGGCCCTATACGCCGGAAGACGTCCTGCGTCTGCGCGGCTCGATCCCGATCACCCACACCCTGGCCGAGCGCGGAGCCAACCGCCTGTGGGAGCTGCTTCACGACGAGCCCTATATCAACGCCCTCGGCGCCGTGACCGGAAACCAGGCCATGCAGATGGTCCGGGCCGGGTTGAAGGCCATCTATCTGTCGGGCTGGCAGGTCGCGGCCGACGCCAACACCGCCGGGGCCATGTATCCGGACCAGTCGCTGTACCCGGCCAACGCCGCACCGGAACTGTGCCGCCGCATCAACCGCACCCTGCAACGCGCCGACCAGATCGAGCACGCCGAGGGCGGCGCCAAGCGGGACTGGTTCGTGCCCATCGTGGCCGACGCCGAGGCCGGTTTCGGCGGGCCGCTGAACAGCTTCGAGATCATGAAGGCCTTCATCGAGGCCGGCGCTGCGGGCGTCCATTTCGAGGACCAGCTGGCGTCGGAGAAGAAATGCGGCCACCTCGGCGGCAAGGTTCTGATCCCGACCCAGGCGCATGAGCGCAACCTGATCGCCGCGCGCCTGGCCGCCGACGTCATGGGCGCCCCGACCCTGATCGTGGCCCGTACCGACGCCGAAAGCGCCCAGCTGATCACCTCGGACGTGGACGAGCGCGATCGCCCCTTCATCGACCGCGACAACCGCACGCCCGAGGGCTTCTTCCGCCTGAAGGAAGGCACGGGGCTGGATCACTGCATCGCGCGCGGCCTGTCCTACGCCAAACACGCCGATGTCCTGTGGTGGGAGACCTCCCACCCCGATCTGGACGACGCCCGGCGCTTCGCCGAGGCCGTGCACAAAGAGCATCCCGGCAAGCTGCTGGCCTACAACTGNNCTGGACGACGCCACCATCGCCAAATTCCAGCGCGAGCTGGGGGCCATGGGCTACAAATTCCAGTTCGTGACCCTGGCGGGCTTCCACAGCCTGAACAACGCCATGTTCGAACTGGCCGACGGCTACCGCGACCGCGGCATGGCCGCCTATTCCGAGCTGCAGCAGCGCGAGTTCGCCAATGAGGCCGCCGGCTACACCGCCACCCGCCACCAGCGCGAGGTCGGCACCGGCTATTTCGACCAGGTCGCCACCGTCATATCGAACGGCCAGTCCTCGACAACGGCCCTGAAGGATTCCACCGAGACCGCCCAGTTCGTGGCGGCCGAGTAAGGAGAGAGACCATGCAGTCCCTGAACAGCCCCACGGCCATCATCGACTTCTGCCTCGCCCCGCTGAACCTGGACACGGGAACCGAGGCCGAGCGGGAGGTGCGGCGCCGCCTCGAGCACGTCATCAAGACCTTCCGCGCCAAGGCGGCCCAGCCGGTCAGCGTCGACTTCTCGCGGATGCCCTCGCAGGTCATCAACGAGGCCGCGCACGGCTATGAATAGGAAGGCTGCCTAGGCGGCGAGCGTCGCCGCTGCCGCATGGGGCATGGTCGCCACCAGATCTAGCAGTTCGGCGGCGTCGAACGGCTTGGCCAGGTGACGATCGGCCCCGGCGGCCTCTGCCGAGGCGATATGTTCGGCCAGGGCGTTGGCGGTGAGCATGACGATGGGCGTCCGCCCCAGCCCCATGGCCGCCTCGTTCAGCCGGATCTCGCGGGTCGCGGTCAGGCCGTCCATCACCGGCATCTGCATGTCCATCAGCACGATGTCGAAGTCGCCGTCGCGGCAGGCCTGAACCGCCTCGGCGCCGTTCTCGACCGAGGTCAAGTCGACGTTCGCCTGGGCCAGGATCATCTCGACGACCTTGCGGTTCACCGGATGGTCGTCGGCCAGCAGCACGCGGATGGTGGCCGGCTCTTCGCCCGTCGCCTGGGCGACGACGCCGGGCGCGGCTGCCGGCGCTTCGGCGGCGTTGAACGGGATGGTCAGGATAAAGGCCGAGCCGCCGCCCGGTTCGCTCTCGCAGTCGAGATCGCCCCCCATCATCTCGGCCAGCTGACGCGAGATGGCGAGGCCCAGTCCGGAGCCTCCGAAGCGACGCGTAATCGCGCCGTCGGCCTGTTCGAACCGGCTGAACAGGCGCTCGCGGGTGTCGCTGTCGAAGCCGATGCCCGTGTCCTCGATCGAGAAGCGCAGGGTCGGCGAACCGGCTCGCTCCGGTCCGGGCGCGGCGGTCAGGCTGACGAAGCCCGTTCCGGTGAACTTGACCGCATTGGACACGAGGTTGGTCAGGATCTGTTTGACGCGAACCACGTCGCCGGTGATCCAGCGGTCTGCTTCGGGCGCGACCTCGACGAAGAACTGCAGGCCCTTGGCCTCGGCCGAGGTCTCATAGAGCTGGGCGGCCTCGCGGACGGCGCGGCCGAGATGGAAGACGTCGCTGGCCAGTTCGAGGCGGCCGGATTCGACGCGCGCGAGGTCGAGGATGTCGCTGAGCAGCACCTGAAGCGTCTGGCCGGAGGAGTGGATCAGTTCCAGCATCTCTTCCTGCTGGGCCGACAGGGGGGTCTTTGCCAGGGCCTGGGCCACGCCGATCACCCCGTTGAGGGGCGTACGGATTTCGTGGCTCATATTGGCGAGGAACTGGCTCTTGGCGCTGCTGGCCGACTCGGCGACATCGCGCGCTTCGGCGAGGGCGCGGGCGTCGTTCTTCAGGTCGGTGATGTCCGTGCAGACGGTGACAATCCCACCGGCCGCCGTGCGACGGTCGGAGCCTCGGATCCAGCGGCCGTCAGCCAGCTGCTGCTCCCTTGTGGTGGTCAGGGCCTGGCGCGACTCGATCCGGTCCTGGAACCATTCGGCCTGCCGCCCGCGTGCGTCGGAATAGATATCCTGCGCCAGGCCGAGCTCGATGATCTCGCGGAAGGTGACACCGACCCTGAGCGCCGGGGATAGTTCCGGTACCAGCTCCTCATAGCGTTGGTTCCACAGCACCAGCCGATCTTCGGCGTCATAATAGGCCATTCCGTCCGGCATGGCGTCCATCGCCTCACGGAGCCGCCTCAGGGCGCCGGACTGGGAGGCCCAGCTCATCCACCCGACAAAGGCGGTGACGCCAACGATGGCGGCGACCATGGCGACGATGACCCCCGTCATGACGACGCCGGAGACGGTCAGGGCTGTGTCGACCTGTACCCGGGGCGTGACCACGATCCCGCTCATCGCCGTGAAATGCAGGAAGGCTATTGCCAGCGCCCCACCGGAGGCCGTCAGCACTCTGCGCAGGAGCCCCGGGCCGTAGATGAGACCGCCGCACACCATGGCAATGGTCAGGGCGCCGCCGATCGCCAGGGCGGCCAGACCCGGCTGCCAGCCGATACTGCCAGCCAGCCGCAGTCCGGCGATGCCGGCGAAATGCATGCCCGAGACACCGGCAAGGGCGACAAGCGCCGCGAGGCCGCGGTAGAGGCGGTTCGGGCGCACCATCACGATTCCGGCGGCCAGGCCGAAGCTGCCGAGCGCCAGGACGAACGACCCGACGGTCGGCCAGACGGCGTAGCGGATCTCATGACCGGGCTGGTAGCCGTGAAGGGCCACGAAATGGGTGGTGAATACAGCCAGGCCCGAAATGAAGGCGGCCAGCATGGTCGTGTTTCGTCGCCGGGTTCCGGTCTGTTCACGGGCGACGCCGAGCAACTGCATGGCGGTCGACAAGCCGAGGACGCAGATCAGGGCTGCCGCCAGCAGCCAGCGGGGGTCGTGCTCGGTCGTGATGGAAAACAGGATGTGGTCCAAAACGCCCCCCTTCGACCGCCATTCTCGGGCCAAGGGGTGAAGAAACCGTGGGCAACGGCCAAGCTATTGGTCAGGCGGCGACGACGACCTCGAAGACGCGGCCCATGACCTTGACCGGGTTGATCTGGTGATCACCGCGCCGCACCTCGAAATGCAGGTGGGGACCGGTGGAACGGCCCGTCGATCCGACCAGACCGATCCGCGCGCCGGCCTCGACCGGGTCGCCGGATGCCACGTCCAGACGGCTGAGGTGGCCGTACAGGGTCGTCATGCCATTCGGATGGCGGATCTCGACGAAGCGCCCGTAGCCGGCCGGCTCATACCCCGTGCGCAGGACGGTGCCCTCGGCGGCGACGAAGACGCCGGTGCCGTGCGGCGCCGCGATATCGACGCCCCCATGGTTGCGGGCGGCCTGACCCGGCAGGCGACGCAGGCCGAACGGCGAGTTGATCTCATAATCCCGAACGGGGGTCTCGAAGGCGATCAGCCGGGTGACCGGACCCGCCGGTTCCGCCACGGCGGTCATCGGCGGGGCTTCCGGCACGGCGAGAGCTTCGGTCGGGGCAGGGTCAGGGGAGGCGGTCAGGGGCGCGGCCGCCATGGCCAGCACGGCGACGCCGGCCAGGCTGGCGGCCTGGCCTGAATGGATGAGGAACGACCGGGCGGTCGGCAACAGGCGTCGCATGGCGGCGTCAGCTCCGTCTTCGGCTCAATATGAGCGGGAGGGGGCGCCGGCGGCCGCAAGGAGCGACACACTGCGGCCAGCGACCGGAAGAGCGCCGTTCTAAGACTCCGTGGGGCGACTTTGGGGCGGCCAGGGGCGGCAGGTCGTCGCAGGCCGGGAACGAAAAAGGCGCGCGACCCGAAAGCCGCGCGCCCTGGTTCGATAGTGGCGTAAGCCCCTACTGCAGCGGCAGGCTGAAGGTGAGGGCGCCCACATGGCTGTCGGCGGTGTCGCCGAAGCGGCCGCGGTAGCCGAAGGTCATCTTCACCGGCCCCATGTCGGCCTCGATGCCGGCCGAGGCGATCAGGGAACCGCCGAACGGGTCGTCGATCTGGCGGGCCAGGATCTGGGCCGGGTTGGCGGCGATGCCCGTGCGGACGGCGTCGCTGCTGTCGCCGAAATTGTCGCGATAGCCGCCTTCGACGAAGAAGCTCATGCCTTCGCCGCCGCCTTCGGCCCGCAGGGTGAACTCGCCGCTGGCGGCCTGGACCGTGCGGTCCTGGTAGCTGTACTGGGCCGCCGGACCCTCTTCGATGTAGCCGTTGACGTCGGTCGAGACCCAGTTGACCGCGACGCGGGGCGACAGGCCGATGCCGCCCATGTCCATCCAGAAGCCGCCCTGGACGCGGGCGCCGATGCTGCCGCCGGTCGTTTCACCGGTATGGATGATCGGAGCCAGCGAGGTCACGCGGGTGATGTCGTCATAGTGGTCGACCGAGCCGCCAACCGTGGCGTTGACGAAGGTACCGCCCGAGCGCCAGCCGCCGTAAAGGTCGAAGGCCCAGGTCTCGACATCGAAGGCCATGGCTCCGGCCTCGACCTCAGCGGTGCGGTAGGTCCCGGCGAAGCCCATGCGGGCGTTCGGAGACATGACGTGGTCCAGCCCGACCCGTCCGCCCCAGCCGGTCGCGTCCGAGGCCGCCACGGAGCCGCGCGCGTCCGTCTCGACGCTGTCGGCGATGGCCCCGAAGGTCAGGTGGGTGCCCGCCTGCCAGTCGGCGCGGCCCGACATGCCCTCGCTGGCGAGGTCGAGCAGATCCTCGCGCTGACGGAAGGCAGTTTCGGCCTGGACCGTCGATTGGGCGCCGATGTCGCCATAGTAGAGGTAGTCATTGGCCAGTCGGGCGATCAGCTGGTGGCCGGCGGCGGTCGGGTGCACGCCATCCCAGAACAGATAGGTGTTGGGCGTTGCGCAGACCGTGATCCCGTTGAAACAGGCATCGGTCACATTGGTCAGGCCGAAGGCTCCCGGGTTTGCCGTCAGCGCCGCACCGACCTTGTAGATGTCGAACAGGATGATGTTGGTGCCCGGGCGGGCGGCTGCGGTGGTCATCAAACCGGCGAGCAGGGCGCTGTTGAACGAGGTGCCGGCGAACTCCGCCAGAGGGGCCGCGACGGTGCCGCGGAACTGCGGCGCGTTCCCGAGGCTGGGAATGTTGCCGACGAGGATCGTCCCGGCGCCCGCGGCTGCGATGCTGTTGACGAGGAAATTCATATCCGCCGCCGCCGCCGAGACAACGGGAGCGATGGCGCCGGTCGGATTCGGCGAGGCGCCGGCGGCCGGCAGGCCCTGGAAGATGTTGTTGGCGCCGCCAAGAATGCTGACGAGATCGGTGGAACGGAAGGTGCCGCCCGCGCCCGTATAGGCCAAGAGCTGGTTGCGCATGCCGGGAGGGAAGGCCGAGCTGTCGGTGCGGGCGCCACCGTAGGCGTAGTTGATGCTGCCGGTCACGGAAGCGCCGGCCGCCGAGCGACCGGCGTTAAAGCCGAGCAGTTCCGTGAAGGCCGGGCCGTTCGAGAACCGGCCCTGGAAGTAGGGTGGCGAAGTCGGGCTGGCGCCGCCGGTCGCGGCAAACAGGTTGCCGTTGTCGCTGAGGCTGTCGCCAAACACGACCAGGCGGCTGTAGGTCTGGGCGCTGGCGGCGGACGCAAACGCGCCGGCGGCGGCCATGGTCAGCGCGGCGAGCGCCGCGTTGCGCAGGAAACGAGACATCGATGATCCTCCCTCGGCCGTCATCATGCGACCGTTGCGGGCCACTCTGCGCGCCTTTCGCGCGGGCGCAAGATGCCGCCGGGGAAGGTTTCTAGTGCAACATCCGGAACCGCAGCGTTCCGGCCACACTGCGCAGGCTCTGCAAGGCCTCCGGATCGTAGTCGCGATCGACGTCGGTGATGACATAACCGGTGCGTTCGTCGGTCTTCAGATGCTGGCCGAGGATGTTCAGGCCCGCGGCGGCGAGGGCGCGGTTCAGCTCGGCCAGCACCCCCGGCTGGTTGCGGTGGATGTGCAGGATGCGGTGGGCCCCGTCGACCTCGGCCAGCTGCACATTGGGCAGGTTGACGCAGAAGGTGGTGTCGCCGCGGTTGAGGTAGGCCAGCAGCCGTTCGGCGGCGAAGGCGCCGATGGCCTCCTGGGCCTCTTCGGTCGAGCCGCCGATGTGCGGCGTCAGGATGACGTTCTTCAGGCCGCGCAGGGGGCTGTCGAAGGGGTCGGCGTTGGTGGCGGGTTCGTCGGGGAAGACGTCGAGCGCGGCGCCGCCGATCCGGCCCGAGCCGAGCGCCTGGGCCAGGGCGCCCACATCGACGACATGGCCGCGTGAGAGATTGAGCAGCAGGGCGCCGGCCTTCATGCGCGACAGCCGGGCGGCGTCGATCAGGGCGGTGTTGTCGGTGCGGCCATCGACATGCAGGCTGACCACATCGCTCTCGGCCAGCAGGGCGTCCAGCGAGGCCATGCGGCGGGCGTTGCCGAGCGCCAGCCGCTCGGTCAGATCGTGGAAGATCACCCGCATGCCGAGGCCCTCCGCCAGCACCGACAGCTGCGAGCCGATGGCGCCGTAGCCGACGATGCCCAGGGTCTTGCCGCGCAGCTCGCGGGAGCCGGTCGCGGACTTGTTCCAGACGCCCTGGTGCATGGCGGCGGACTTGTCGGCGACGTCGCGCAGCAGGGCGATCGTCAGGCCGACGGCCAGTTCGACCACCGAACGGGTGTTGGAATAGGGGGCGTTGAAGACGGCCACACCCTTGGCGGCCGCCGCGTCCAGGTCGATCTGGTTGGTCCCGATGCAGAACGCGCCGACCGCGAGCAGTCGCGGCGAGGCGGCCTCGATCAGGTCGCACGTGAGTTGGGTCTTGCTGCGCAGGCCCACGACGTGCACGCCGCCCGAGGCGGTGAAGGCCTCGCGCAGGGCGGGCCCCTCCAGGGCCTTGGCGTGGGTGGCGACGCTGAAGCCCTCGCGCTCGAAGGCCTCGCGGGCAACCGGGTGCACGCCCTCGACGAGGAGGACACGGATGGAGTCTTTGGGGAAGGAGGTTTTCATGGGGAGTCTGCTTCACCCACATCCCTCAGCACCTGCGAGCGAAGGGGCGCGGAAATGCGGAAGTTAAGCACGCGTTCAACATGCGCGAGTTGAGGCGTCAGGGGGCCGGTGTACCGGAGTTTTCGGGCCGCCACCAGAACGCCCAGCACGCCGGTCACCCGGATGCCCATCCGCCGACTGACCGCGCGGGCCTCCAGATCATCCACGATCAATTCGCTCCCGGGATGCTCGAGCGCGAGGGCGATCGCCTCTGCTTCACCTCGACCAAGGCCTCGCACCCATGTGGGGAGTTCCCCGCGTGGGGATACGACCTGCACGAAGTCCAAGGAAGCAAGTAGAAGCGGTGGCACGTGTGTCGCCGGCACACCAAGTTCCCGCGCGACGGCCGGGGGCACAACGACCCGGGTGTACAGGGCTTTCAACAGGTTAAGTTGGTCGAGCGCCTGAAGGACGCGCAGAGGCGAGGTGTCGCTGATAACCGCGCTCACTCGTGATGCTCGCGGGCATCTGCGTTCGGCACACCCATCCGCACTCGTCGCGCTGCCGCGGCGAGGTCCTCATCGATCATTTCCTGGGTGTACTGCACCGTCTTCAGCCCTCGGCTGATGAGGTAGGTATCGAGTTCGACCCGATCCACGCCAAGCACTCGGCAGGCATCCTGCTTCGTGACTTTGTCGATATCAAAGAGGCGACACACCAATTCGACGAGCATCTCCCGCTCGGTGAGGTTCGAGGCTCGCAGCAGTTCATCGGGCAGGACGAAGCACATGGCAGGCTCCAACGGAGGCTGAGCGTTCGATTGTATCAGCGCACGCCGCTCTCACAGGTCGGGGCGCGCGGCTGGGTGGCCTCTTCATCCGACCCTCCCCCCACGCTCACCCCACGCTCACCACGCCGCCCAGCACCAGCGTCGCCAGCACCACTCCGAGCACGATGCGGT
>DDSO01000010.1:6670-35387 GCA_002343425.1 Brevundimonas sp. UBA2388 | reverse complement strand
CGGATGGACGAGGTGATCTTCGAAGAGTTCAAGGGCACGGGTAACTCGGAAATCGTGCTGGACCGCAAGGTCGCCGACAAGCGGATCTTCCCGGCCATCGACGTGCTCAAGTCCGGCACCCGCAAGGAAGAGCTCACCACGCCGAAGGACCAGCTGGCCAAGACCTATGTCCTGCGCCGCATCCTCAACCCGATGGGCCCGCAGGACGCGATCGAGTTCCTCATCGACAAGCTGCGCCAGTCGAAGAACAATGCGGACTTCTTCCAGTCGATGAACACGTGATTTTGGGCCCTATGCTCGCGACGCGGTCGCTCGCGGCTTGAGGGCCGGCCTGTTTCACGTGAAACACGCCCTCAAGTAGTCGGGCGCCGCGCGTCCGACGACAGGGCAAGGAGACGTCATGAAGGTCAATGTCGAGGTCGAATGCACACCGGAGGAGGCGCGCGCCTTCCTCGGCCTGCCCAATGTCGAACCGCTGAACGATCATCTCGTCGCCGAGATGAAGCGCCGCATGGACGAGAACATAACGGCCATGCAGCCCGACGAACTGATGAAGACCTGGACCAGTTTCGGCATGCAGGCCCAGGACCAGTTCCGCAAACTGATGGAAGCCGCGGTCAAGCCGTGACCCGACGTCTCCTCCCCCTTCATGGGGGAGGGGGACCATCCGAAGGATGGTGGAGGGGGCCAGCCTCGACACCGGCGGATGCGTTCGGCCCCCTCCGTCACGCCGCTGACGCGGCGCGCCGCCTCCCCCATGAAAGGGGAGGAGACACAGCATGACCGACACCATCTTCGCCCTCGCCACCCCGCCCGGTCGGGGCGCTATCGCCATCCTGCGCCTGTCCGGTCCGGGAACGGACGCCGCCCTGACAGCGCTCGGCGCCGGCGGCCTGAAGCCGCGCCTCGCCTCTCTGCGTGACCTCTCCCACGATGGCCGACCCATAGACCAGGCCCTGGTCCTGCGCTTTCCGGCTCCAAACTCCTACACCGGCGAGGCTTGCGCCGAACTCCACCTCCACGGCGGGCGGGCGGTGGTCGAGGCGGCGGCGGGCGCTCTGGTCGCTCTGGGCCTGCGCCCGGCAGACCCGGGCGAGTTTACCCGCCGGGCCTTTGAGAATGGCCGAATGGACCTGGCCCAGGCCGAGGCTGTGGCCGATCTGATCGACGCCGAGACCGCGGCCCAGGCCGGCCAGGCGCTGGGCCAACTCGACGGGGCGTTGAGCCAGACCTACGCCGGCTTCCGCCGCGACCTGCTGACCGCCCTCGCTCTGGTCGAGGCCGAGATCGACTTTCCCGACGAGGAAGTGCCCGACAACCTCGCCCGGTCCGCCGGGCCGGTGCTGGACCGGTTGATCGCCGACCTGAAGGCGGCGCTCGCCGACGCCCGCCGGGGGGAACGGGTGCGCGAGGGTTATCGCATCGTCCTGATCGGTGAGACCAACGCCGGAAAATCCTCTCTGTTCAACGCCCTGGTCGCGCGCGAGGCGGCCATCGTCACCCCGATTGCGGGCACGACCCGCGACGTGCTCGACGCCGACCTGATCATCGGCGGCTTCGCCGTGACCCTGTCCGACACCGCCGGCCTGCGCGACAGCGCCGATCCGGTTGAGGCCGAGGGCGTGCGGCGGGCTCGGGCCCGGGCGGAGGCGGCTGACCTGCGTCTGTGGATCCGTGGCCCAGGCGACGCAGAAGGGGACGCCGCCGGGTTTGCCCGCCCAAGCGACCTGCTGGTTCTGACCAAGGCCGATCTTGGAGCCGGTCGAGCCGTCGAGGGGTTCGAGACATTGTCGGTCAGCACCGCGACCGGGCAGGGGTTGTCCGAACTCCACGACTGGATCGCCGCTCGACTGGCGCAGGACCTCTCCGGCGCCGATTTTCCGGCAGTCACGCGGGAGAGACATCGCCGTCGCCTGGCCGAAGCGCTCTGCGCGGCCGAAGCGGGGCGTGCCGCGCTGGAGGTCGCACCCGAAATGGCCGGCGACGACCTCCGCCGGGCGGCAGATGCCCTGGCCCGGGTGACGGGGGCGATCGGGGTGGAGGACATTCTCGGTGAAGTCTTCTCGACCTTCTGCATCGGCAAGTAGCCGTTTCACGTGAAACATCCGCACGGCCAAGGTGGCGGAAGGGCCGGATTTGCCCTATGTGCCCGCCCATGAAAGGTTTCGACGTTATCGTTATCGGGGGAGGACACGCCGGCTGTGAGGCCGCTGCGGCGTCCGCGCGCGCGGGTGCCCGCACCGTGCTGCTGACGCAGAAGCTCGAAACCATCGGCGAAATGTCCTGTAACCCGGCCATCGGCGGCCTGGGCAAGGGCCATCTGGTCCGCGAGATCGACGCCATGGACGGGCTGATGGCCCGGCTCGGCGACAAGGCCGGTATCCAGTTCCGGCTGCTCAACCGCTCCAAGGGCGCGGCCGTACGCGGACCGCGCAGCCAGATCGACCGCCGCCTCTATCGCGAAGCCATGCAGGCCGAGCTGGCGGAGACGCCCAACCTCTCGCTCATGGCGGGCACGGCCGAGAGCCTGATCCTCGACGGCGGCCGCGTCGGCGGTGTGGTGACGGGCGAGGGGGTCGAACTGCGCGCCGGGGCGGTGGTCCTGACGACCGGCACCTTCCTCAACGGCGTCATTCACAAGGGCGACCAGCGCATTCCCGCCGGCCGTCATGGGGAGGCGCCCTCGACCGGCCTGGCCGTCGACCTCTATGGCGCCGGCCTGCAGATGGGCCGGCTGAAGACCGGCACCCCGGCGAGGCTCGACGGCCGGACCATCGCCTGGGACCGGCTGGAGATGCAGCAGGCCGACGAAGAGCCCGTGCCCTTCAGCTTCCTGACCGACCGGATCGACGTGCCCCAGATCGCCTGCGGGGTCACCCAAACGACTGAAGAGACCCACCGGATCATCGCCGACAACCTCGGCGACAGCGCCGTCTACGGCGGCCACCTGTCCGGCCGCGGCCCGCGCTACTGCCCCTCGATCGAGGACAAGGTGGTCCGGTTCGCCGACAAGACCTCGCATCAGATCTTCCTCGAGCCCGAGGGGCTCGACGATCCGACGGTCTATCCGAACGGCATCTCGACTTCCGTCTCGGACGCGACCCAGTCGGCCTTCCTGCGCACCATCCCGGGGCTGGAGGCGGTCGAGGTGTTCCGCTTCGGCTACGCGATCGAGTATGACTATGTGGACCCGCGCGAGCTTACCCCGGCGCTTGAGGTCAAGAAGCGGCCCGGCCTGTATCTGGCCGGGCAGATCAACGGCACCACGGGCTATGAGGAGGCGGGGGCGCAAGGCCTGCTGGCCGGACTGAACGCCGCCCGCGCCGCCGCGGGCTCCGACCCTGTCATCCTCGGCCGCGACCAGGCCTATATCGGCGTCATGGTCGACGACCTGGTCACACGTGGGGTGACCGAGCCCTACCGGATGTTCACCAGCCGGGCTGAGTACAGGTTGACGCTCCGCGCCGACAATGCCGATCAACGATTGACTCCATTGGCCGTCGAGGCCGGAATCGTCTCTTCGGTTCGCCAGTCTGCGTTCGAGGCCAAGGCGGCGGAATTGGCGCGGGCCACGGCCTTCGTCCGGTGCGAGACCTTCACGCCCAAGGAGGCTGCGGCCTTCGGAATCGCCGTCAACGCCGACGGCCAGCGCCGCTCGATCCGCGACCTGCTGGCCTTTCCCGGCGTGGATCTGCGCCAGTTCACGGCGGCCTTTCCGGCCATCGCCGACTGGCCGCCGCAGGTGCGCGAACAGGTCGAGATCGATGCGGGCTACGCCGGTTATCTGGACCGCCAGGCTTCAGACGCCGCGGCCCTGCGGCACGAGGAGGCGCTCGCCCTGCCGGTCGATCTCGACTACGCCGCCATCGGCAGCCTCTCGAATGAGGTGCGAGAGAAACTGACCCTGATCCAGCCGCGGACCCTCGGTCAGGCCGGCCGCATCGAAGGCATGACTCCGGGCGCGCTGACGGCGCTTCTGTCCCATGTGAAGAAGGCGAAGGTCCCGGCGTGAGCACGCTCGACGCCGCCGGCTTTCAAACCCTGCGCGCCGCCACCCCGGCGCAGATGGCTGATCTTGCGACGCTGATCGAGCGACTGACCGTGGCCAATGCGGTGATGAACCTCGTCGGACCGGACACCATCCCGGACGTATGGAACCGCCACATCTTCGATTCCGCCCAGCTGCTCGATCTGGCGCCCGAGGCCGCGACCTGGGCCGACCTCGGCGCCGGCGCCGGCTTCCCCGGTCTGGTGCTCGCCATCCTGTTGAAGGACCGCGCCGACAGCCATGTCTGGCTGATCGACAGTCTCGGCAAACGCTGCCGCTTCCTGCAGGAGGTGGTCGAGGCCCTGTCGCTGCGGGCGACGGTCATCAACGGCCGGGCCGAAGAACAGCGGATCAAGGTCGACATCGTCACCGCCCGTGCCCTGGCCCCGATGGACCGGCTGCTCGGCTATGCACAGCCTTATCTACAGCGCGGCGCACAGGGGCTGTTTCTCAAGGGGGAAAAGGCCGAGGCTGAGTTGATCGAAGCCCGCAAGGTCTGGCAGTTCGACAGCGACCTCTCCGTCTCGCGCAGCGATCCGCGCGGCCGTATCGTTTCCGTCCGGAGCCTCCGACGTGTTCAAAGCCGGTAAGACCCGCGTCCTCGCCGTCTCCAACCAGAAGGGCGGGGTGGGCAAGACCACCACGGCGATCAATCTCGGCACGGCCCTGGCCGCGATCGGCGAGAAGGTCCTGATCGTGGACATGGACCCCCAGGGCAATGCCTCCACGGGTCTCGGTGTTCCACGTGAAACACGCCGGGTGACCATCTATGACGTCATGGTTGATGGCCGTTCGGTCGATGAGTCCGCCGTGCCGACGACGGTGCCGGGGCTCGATATCGTGCCCGCCGACGCCGACATGTCCGGCGTCGAGATAGAGCTCAGCCAGGCGGACCGCCGCTCCTACCGTCTCCGGGACGCTCTGCGGGCGCAGGGAGCCGAGGGTCAGACCCGGTATGACTATGTCCTGATCGACTGCCCACCCTCGCTCAACCTGTTGACGCTGAACGCCATGGCCGCCGCCGACGCCGTTCTGGTGCCGCTGCAGTGCGAGTTCTTTGCGCTGGAGGGCCTGACCCAGCTGATGAAGACCATCGAGATGGTGCGGCAGAGCCTCAATCCGACCCTGGAGATCCAGGGGCTGGTCCTGACCATGTATGATCGGCGCAGCACCCTGTCCGGACAGGTCGCCGCCGATGTGCGCAGCCATTTCGGCGACAAGGTCTATGAGGCGGTGATTCCCCGGAACGTCCGGGTCGCCGAGGCGCCATCGTTCGGCAAGCCGGCCCTGATCTACGATCTGAAATGCGCCGGCAGCCAGGCCTATCTGCGTCTCGCCCGCGAAGTGGTGGCGCGCGAGAAATCCCGTCGGCTTCAGGCCGCGTGACCATAATTAAAAGAACGGAATCAGTCAGTTGAGCGAACGTCAGCGCGGTCTCGGTCGGGGTCTCTCCGCCCTACTCGGTGAACAGGTGGCCGAGAGCGCGCCCGTTGACGGCGCCCCGGCGCCCGTCGGCGTGCGCATGGCCCCGATCGAAAGCCTCAAGCCCAATCCCGACCAGCCGCGCAAGATCTTCGACCGCGACGATCTGGAAGAGCTGGCTGCCTCGATCCGCGACAAGGGCGTGCTGCAGCCCATTCTCGTCCGTTCTCATCCGAAGGAGGACGGCGTCTGGCAGATCATCGCCGGCGAACGCCGCTGGCGGGCCGCCCAGCTGGCCCGGCTGACCGAGGCCCCGATCATCATCAAGGAGATGGACGACGTCGCGGTGTTCGAGGTCGCCATTATCGAGAACGTCCAGCGGACGGACCTGAATCCGCTTGAGGAAGCCGACGCCTATCGCATGCTGATGGAGCGCTTCGGCCGCACCCAGGACGCCGTCGCCGGCGTGGTCGGCAAGAGCCGCAGCCACGTGGCCAACACCCTGCGCCTGCTGCAACTCCCCGAAGAGGTGCTGCAGCACGTCCGGAGCGGCAAGCTCAGCGCCGGCCACGCCCGGGCCCTGATCACGGCGCCCGATCCGGTCGCCCTGGCCGATCAGATCGTGGCCGAGGGACTGAACGTCCGTCAGGCCGAAGCGCTCGCCCGCCGCGCCGCCGACGGACCGAAGAGCCGCAAGTCCGGCGCGTCCAACGCGAGCGGCGAAGGCTCGGCTGATGTCGCCGCGCTGGAACAGGATCTGGCCGACGCGCTCGGCCTCAAGGTCCAGCTGGCCGATCGGGGCGGCAAGGGAGAGCTGACGATCACCTACGGCACGCTGGAACAGCTCGATGACCTGTGCCGTCGATTGATGCGCGGCTGACGCCGGTCCGTGCTAGGCTGACCCCATGACCGACAAGCCTTCCAATCCGACCGCCGAAGCCATGAAGCGCGCCCTCGCCGCCAAGAAGGCCGGGGGCGGGCCTGGATATACGGGGCTTCAGGGCTCAGCCCGCGCCGAAGAGAAGGCGCAGCAGGCTCGCAGCACCGCGCTCGCCAAGCCCGCCTTCCGCAAGGCGTCGAAACGGGGCTAGAGCCCGAGCCGCCGCGCGCGGGCCGATATCTCGAGCAGCAACCGCTCGGCGATCAGCTGGTCCGGCGAGCCGGTCGTCTTCGTCGCCACATCGGCTGTGTTGACGCTGTCGAGCACGCGGTCGAGATCTTCCAGACGCCAGCTGCGGGCCTGCCGCAGCATCTCGGCCTCCTGTTTCCAGAATACGCCCGCCGCCTTGGCCGCCTCCTTGGCCCCGGCACCATTGGCCTGGAGCACATTGATGCGCCGCAGCTTGCCGAGGTGGATGGAGGCCTGTCTCACCGCCATGACAGGCGACTCTCCCTCGGCCAGGGCGCGCCTCAGACCTGACTGGGCCGGGGCGGGTCGGCCACCGAAGGCCTGGAGCGCGGCATCCTGCAGGGAGGCGTCGGCCTCGACCCCCAGATGCCGCTCCAGCTCCTCGACATCGATGGTCTTGCCGGAGCCCGGGCCGATATAGAGGGCCAGACGCTCGATCTCCTGCCGCATCAGGCCGCGCTCGCGCGGCAGCCGGCTCACGAACCGGTCCAGCGCATCGCCGGTCAGGCCGACCTTGTCGGCCGCGAGCGCCTCGCGGGTCATCCGGGCCACGTCGCCGGTTTCATCCTCATAACAGGCGATACCGACGGCCCCCTGCGAGGCCTCGGCGGCCTTTCGAAGGGCGGAGTCGCGGCCCAGCGCCCCGGCCTCGATGACCAGCATGGCGTCGGGATTGTAGCCGCCCTCGGCATGGACCTTGAGCGCGGCGGCGAGCGCCTTGTCGATCGAGGCCTTCTCCGACCCCAGCCGGACCCGCACCAGACGCCGGCCGCCGATCATGGACAGGGCCGTCAGGGCCTCCTCCAGCCGGGCTTCGTCGCCGTCGATGTCGCTGTCGGTCAGCAGGGTGACATTGAAGGGGTCGTTGAGATCGGGGGTGATCGCCCGGCACAGGATCTCGGCGCGCTCGCCGACGCCTGACCGGTCCTTGCCGTGGATGACGGCGGCGCGGACCCCCCGGTCCGGCGACTTGAGGAAGCGATCGACTTCGGGGCGTTTCGCCAAAATCATGAGGCGTGAATCATGGCTGGGCCGACAGGGCCCGCATCAGGTCGAGACGGATCAGGCGGGCCAGTTCGGCCGCGGCGCGTTCCTCGCCGTCCTGCTGGGCGGCGATGGCGGCGAAGGGCTGGTCGGCGGCGGCATAGGTGGTGGTGACGGTCTCGACGCCCGAGACGGCCGGACCGCCTCCCGTCGGGGTCAGGGTCCAGGCCCCGCGGACAGTCAGTTCATAGCGGGTCGCGGTGTCGTCGATGCGCCGGCCCAGAGGCCGCCGCGACTGTTCGAGCACGGTCTCCAGCCGCCAGAGCGGGGCCTGGGCGCCATCGCGGCCCAGCCCGTCCTCGAGCTGCTCCCGCACGCGGTAGCCGAGGCGGTCGTCCTGGGTGGTCACGGCGATGCGCGACAGGGACGAGCCGACGGCGGTCTCTCCGTACAGGGGCGTGAAGCCGCAGCCTGCCAGTCCCACAAGCGCGACAATGGCTGCGGCGAGCGCCCGCATCAGCCGACCACCAGATTGACGATGCGATCCTTGACCACCACGATCTTCCTCACCGTCTGACCCTCCAGCCGCGCCTGGACATCGGCGTCGGCCATGACGATGGCCTCGACCTCGGCCGGCTCCAGACCCCGGGCGACGCGGATCTCGCCGCGGCGCTTGCCGTTGACCTGGATGGGCAGGGTCACCTCGTCGTCGGCCGCCAGGGCCGGGTCGAATTCCGGCCAGGGCGCATCCAGCACCATCCCCTCTTCACCGAGCCGCGTCCAGCATTCCTCGGCCAGGTGGGGGGTGAAGGGGGCGACAAGTCGCACGAGGGCTGACAAGGCCTGACGCCGCGCCGCCCCGCCCGCCGTTCCGTGGTCACGCACGACGGCCACGAAGGCGTAGAGCTTGGCGATGGCCGAGTTGAAGCGGAAGCCGCTGACGCCTTCGGAGACGGCCTTGATGGCCTTGTGGGTCTCGCGGATCAATGCGGCGTCGGACTCATGGGCGGGAGCGTCGGGATCGAAGCCGTCGACCTCGGTCCAGACGCGCTGGACGAAGCGGGCGGCGCCTTCGACGCCGCCGGGCGTCCATTGCACGTCGCGCTCGGGCGGACTGTCGCTGAGGACGAACAGCCGGCCGGCGTCGACACCATAGGTGTCGACGATTTCCTGCGGGGCGACGACGTTCTTCTTCGACTTGGACATCTTCTCGATGTCGCCGATGACCAGGGCCTCGCCGGTGGAGAGTTGGCGGGCCGAGCGTTTTCCGGCGTCATTGGTCAGGTCAACGTCGGTGGGCTCGACCCAGCCGCCGTCGGCGCGCCGGTAGGTCTCGTGGACCACCATCCCCTGGGTGAACAGGCCGGCGAACGGCTCCTTCACCGACATCAGGCCGGCATCCGAGAGGGCCCGGCTGATGAATCGGGCATAGAGCAGGTGCAGGACCGCATGCTCGACCCCGCCGATATACTGATCGACCGGCAGCCATTTGTCGGCGGCAGCGCGGGAGATCGGGTCGGCCGCGGTCGGATCGGTGAACCGGGCGAAATACCAGCTGGAGTCGACGAAGGTGTCGAGGGTGTCCGTCTCGCGCACCGCCTCGCCGCCGCACGAGGGGCAGGCCACGTGCTTCCAGGTCGGATGGCGATCCAGCGGATTGCCCGGCGTGTCGAAGGTCACGTCCTTCGGCAGCTCGACCGGCAGCTGATCGGCCGGAACGCCGACGGGACCACACTTTTCGCAGTGGATCACGGGGATGGGACATCCCCAGTACCGCTGGCGGCTGACGCCCCAGTCGCGCAGGCGGTAGAGGGTCGCGCCTTCGCCCTGACCAGCCGCCTCGAGCCTGGCGATGGCGGCGGCCTTGGCGGCCTCCACCTCCATCCCGTCCATGAAGTCGGAGTTGAACAGCCGACCGGGGCCGACATAAGCTTCTGTTTCAACGCCGAAATCGGCAACGGCATCATCCGGTCTCACGACCGGGACGACAGGCAGGTCGTATTTGCGAGCGAAATCGAGGTCGCGCTGATCGTGGGCGGGGCAGCCGAAGATGGCTCCGGACCCATAGGTCGAAAGAACGAAATTGGCCGCCCATACCGGTACGGTCCGCTCGGGATCGAACGGGTGGCGGACGCGGACGCCGAGATCGACACCCTGTTTCTCCGCCTTTTCGATATCGGCTTCGCTGGTTCCCGACTGGGCGCAGGCCGCCACGAAGGCCGCCACGTCGGGCCGATGGGCGGCGATCGCCTTCGTCAGTGGATGGTCCGGCGCCAGCGCCAGGAAGCTGGCCCCGAACAGGGTGTCGGGTCGGGTCGTGTAGATCTCAATGGGGTCGCGGGCGTGGTTCGGCTCGCCCGGCGCTGATGTCGGCAGGAAGGGCGGGGCTTCGGTGATATCCCACCACAGGGTCGCTCCGCGGCTCTTTCCGATCCAGTTCTCCTGCATCAGCCGGACCTTGTCGGGCCAGCGGCCCTCCAGCTCCTTCAGCCCCTCGATCAGGTCGTCGGCATAGTCGGTGATACGCAGGAACCACTGGTTCAGCTTGCGCTTCTCGACCACGGCGCCGGAGCGCCAGCCGCGCCCGTCGACCACCTGCTCATTGGCGAGAACCGTGTTGTCCACCGGATCCCAGTTGACGACCGAATCCTTGCGATAGACCAGACCGCGCTTGAGCAGTTCCAGGAACCAGGCCTGCTGCTTGCCGTAGTAGGCCGGGTCGCAGGTGGCGAATTCGCGCGACCAGTCCAGCGACAGGCCCAGCAGCTTCAACTGGTCGCGCATGGCGGCGATGTTGGACCAGGTCCAGTCGCCGGGGTGGATGCCGCGCTCGATCGCCGCGTTCTCGGCCGGAAGTCCGAAGGCGTCCCAGCCCATGGGATGCAGGACGTCAAAACCCTGCGCCCGCTTCGACCGCGCCACTACGTCGCCCATGACGTAGTTGCGGGCATGGCCCATGTGGATGGCCCCTGACGGATAGGGGAACATCTCCAGCACATAGTATTTCGGCCGGCCCGTGCCCTCGGTCGGCATGCGGAAGGCGTCGGCGGCCGCCCAGCGGGCCTGCTGGCGGGGTTCGGCGGTCTTGGGTTCGTAGCGAACCGGGGTCTTGGCCACAGGAGTCTTTCAGGCTGCTCCTTCAGGAACAGGCCCGACGGAGGCTAGGCGGTGGGGAGGGCGATCAGCCGGCGTTGGAAAGGTTGAGCTGGCGCGCCTTGGTCAGGATGGCGTTTTCCAGATCGGTCTCGGTCTGGGCCGCGACCCGGGCGCCGGTCCAGCAGCCGGCGGTGTCGACTTCCGCGTCGGCATCGGCGGGATTGGGCGTGCAGCCGGGGCGCAGAACCTGTTTGGTGATGCTGACGTTCAGGGCGTCAGCACGCAGGCGGCGGTCAAGGATGAACACGGTCGCCTTGAAGCGCTCGTTCGGCGTCTGCGGGTCAATGTACCAGCCGTAGTTGATGACGCCGCCCCAGGGGTCGGCATTGGCCAGCGGCATGAAGCTCAAGGTGTCAAGGGTGGCGCGCCACAGGAAGGCGTTGACCCCGATGCCCGTCTGGGCGTTCGCCGCGGCCTGGGCGCTGCCCATGCCGCTGAACACTTCGCCCACAGTCGGACCGAACGGGCGGTTGGCGGAACAGCTGCCCAGCAGCACGCACGAGGTGATCAGGGCGACCGTCGCGCCGCGAACCAGCACCATCGAGACTTCTCCATAAGATCATGACGTGCAGCGGAACGGTTCCAAGGCACGCGCTGGCTCTAACCGAACGCGGCCCGAACCGAAGCGTCACTCTATAACACGGCGAAAAGGGGCCATGACAAGGCGAAGACGCATTCGAACGCGCGCTGGCGAGCCCGGGGCGGCCATGTCGGGTCTCTGGCGAAGGATTCGCGTGACGCTCGCGCCACAGGAGTCTTCCAGAGTCGCAGGGAACCGGGTTGTAGCGGCTCCGTTTCGTTGACCGCATTGGCCAGCGGTGTCTTAGTGTTGGATATCGCGGCCTGGTGCCGTGAGTTGAAGGGCAGGAAATGCGCCGCACGAAGCGCAAAACGGGCGCTCTGATCGCCGGGCTGGCCGGGGGCGTTACGCTCCTGGTGATGGCCGACGTCGCCTCGGCCCAGACGGCCCAGGCTCGCACGCG
The DNA here is from genome assembly GCA_002343425.1 of Brevundimonas sp. UBA2388. Classification (GTDB taxonomy): domain Bacteria; phylum Pseudomonadota; class Alphaproteobacteria; order Caulobacterales; family Caulobacteraceae; genus Brevundimonas. The sequence goes on along the minus strand of DDSO01000010.1, from coordinate 23,665 downwards.
CGCTCCCGCCGTCTCCCTGAACGAAGCCCAGGCCGCCCGGGCGGCCGCTGCCCAGCCCGGATCGTCCCGTTTGCGTTTCACCGAGCGCGGCCGCTGGGGCCTCGATCTGAACCTCAGCCAGCCTGTCGGCCGTGAGAGCAACCTCGGCGACGTCGAGGCCGGCGCCTACTACCGCGTCAACCCGCGCCTGCGCGTTGGCGCCGCCGCTGGCCTGGCCGAGCCTGAGAGCGATCCGGCGCGCGCACCCCAGACCGACCGTCGCGCCGCCCCGCGCTTCCGTCTGGAATCGATCTTCCGCTTCTAGTCCGGCCCAAAGGCCGACCGGATCGCCGAAACCCCTGCAATCCCGCACGCGCCCGAGCCGATCAGGCTCTGCACATTGCCGCTGTGGAGTCCCCCGAGGGCATATACCGGGCAGGGCGCGGCCCCGACCCATGCGGTGAAGCCTGACAGCCCCAGCGCCGGTCGGTCCGCGGAGGCGCCGCCTGCCGGAAACACCGGCGACGCGATCAGGGCGTCCAGTCCCGGGATCGCTCCTGGGATCGGGGCATGGGCTGCGCCGGTGACAAGCCAGTCCGGCCGGATAGCGGCCAGCCCCGCCGCCTGATCCCGCGCCCGTTCCGGCAGGTGGACCCCGTCGGCTTCTGTCGCCTCCGCCAGTTCCGCATCCATCCCGATCAACAACAGGCCGTTCCGCGCCCGCGTGGCCTCGCGCAGCCTCAGCGCCGTCTCGCGCGCATCGGCCCTGCCGAAATGCCGGTACACCACGCCCGAGCCTGTGGGCAGGCGCGCCGCTGTCTCCCAGGGCCGGGGCGTCCGGTCGGGGTCGGTGAAAAACAGCAGCGGCGGCAGCTGTCGCCCCACCCGATCACGTGAGCGGCTGACTTCGGCGGCGTCCCGTGCGAGGACGCTGGCGACTTCCCACAGGATTTCGGCGTCCGTCCGGTTCATGACCTCCTCTTCTCCCGAACCCGTTCCGTCGTCCAGCACCGTCGCCGCGCGGCTGGAATCCCTTCAGCGCCGCATCACCGCCGCCAGCCGCGCCTCCGGCCGTGCCGCCGGCGCGGTGACTCTGACCGCCGTATCCAAGACCCAGCCCGACGAGGCCATCGAGGCGGCGCTCGCGGCGGGCCAGCGCATCTTCGGCGAAAACCGGGTGCAGGAGGCGCAAGCGCGCTGGAAAGACCGCCGCGACGGGATCGCGGGTCTCGAGCTCCGGCTCATCGGGCCGTTGCAGTCGAACAAGGCCGCCGACGCGGTCGCCCTGTTCGATGTCATCGAGACCCTGGACCGGCCGAAACTGGCGGATGCCCTTGCCGCGGCGGGCGTTCGAGCCGGCAAGCCGGTCCGCGTCCTGATCCAGGTCAACACCGGCGCCGAGCCCCAGAAGGCCGGCGTCCTGCCCGGCGATACCGGCGAACTGATCGATTACGCTCGCGCCGCGGGTCTGATCGTCGAGGGGCTGATGTGCATTCCGCCCGCGGACGAAGCGCCGGGACCGCATTTTGCCCTGCTGCGAAAGATCGCGCGCCGGCACGGGCTGGCGACCCTCTCCATGGGGATGAGCGGCGACTATGAGACCGCGATCCGCTTCGGCGCGACCCATGTGCGCGTCGGTTCGTCGCTGTTCGGGGAACGAAAAGGCCCCGAAACGCCCTCTATGGACTGAAAACCGCTCCGCTTGCCGTCCAACCCTTGGCGGATCGGGCGACGCTCGCCATTCTGGTATCCATGCCCACGCCCAAGACCATACTGATCATCGACGACGACGACGACCTGCGCGAGGCCCTCGCCGAGCAGCTGGCGTTGCACGAGGCCTTCCGCCCGGTCCAGGCCTCGACGGCGGCCGAGGGCGTGCGCATGGGCCGCGAGGTTCGCGCCGACCTGATCCTGCTGGATGTCGACCTGCCCGACATGGACGGCCGCGAGGCGTGCCGCCTGCTGCGCAAGGACGGGGTCTCGACCCCGATCATCATGCTGACCGGCCAGTCATCCGATTCCGACACTGTGCTGGGGCTGGAGTCGGGGGCGAACGACTACGTCACCAAACCCTTCCGCTTCGCCGTCCTGCTGGCCCGCATCCGCGCCCATCTGCGCAGCCACGAACAGTCCGAGGACGCCGTCTTCCGCATCGGCCCCTATGAGTTCCGTCCCGCCGCCAAGGTCCTGATCGACGACAAGGCCCGGAAGGTGCGGTTGACGGAGAAGGAAACCAACATCCTCAAATACCTGTACCGCGCCGGGGCCAAGGCCGTGTCGCGCGAGGAGTTGCTGACCGAGGTCTGGGGCTACAACGCCGGAGTCACCACCCATACGCTGGAAACCCACATCTACCGCCTGCGTCAGAAGATCGAGCCCGAGCCCGGTCAGGCGCGGCTGTTGCTGACGGACGCCGGCGGCTACCGGCTCCAGCCCTAGATCCTGATCGGCCTAGCCCGGCCGCCACTCGCTGAGCAGTACGCTGCCGTCCGCATTGGTGAAGCCGACGCGGTCCAGTCGCATGGCGGCGATGCAGACCGGGCGCTGGTCCGGATTCGACGCCCTGCAGCGGATCGCACGCCCATCCGGGAACCCGGCCAGCCGGCCCTCCAGCACGACGCGATAGCCTCTCGTCGGCGCCGCCAGCGGCGTATCCCCCGTCGGACGGATGGTGAAGGCATAGGCGCGACCGTTGCGGCGGCCGACGCGGGAGTCGTCCGCGCCGAATACGGCGGCCAGGCCCACGGTCTGGGGGGAGGGCGCGCCGGCCCCGCTTTGCAGTGGATCGGCGCGCACGGTGGAGCAGTCGCCGGCGGTCAACCAAGGGCGCGGGACCCAGAAGCCCTCGACCGCTTCCCAGTCCGACTCGCTGGCGCCGGCGATCAGGGCGGTGTTCAGCCAGTCGCCGGGGGTCAGGCTCAGCTGGATGGTCTGGTTCTCCGGGCCCCAGGACCAGCGCGCCAGACCGTCGCCCGCGGCCTCGGCCTGTGTGGGCTGGGGACCGTTGCAACCGAACGGAATCCGGATGGAAAACTGGCGTCCGACGAGGGCGTCGGCGCCCTCCATCTGTTCGCCGGCGGCGTAGGCGGAGGCGGCCCGCGAGGTCGCGGCAAGCAGGTCGGCGCGGTTCAGGGTTGTCAGTGCAGCGACGGTCGGCGCCGGCGCCGGATCAGCGGTGACGGGTTCCGCGTCTATCGGTTCGGGCCTGTTTCGATCGCACTGGGCCAGGAGCAGGGCGGCGGCGACGGTTGTCAGAACGGCGACAGGGCGGGGGACGTTGCGGAAAAGTCCGGACATGCGCGGACCCTAGCATACAACCAGCCTCTGTAGCGTTCACGTCATCACCATTGACGCGGCGGACGGCGGCGGGTCTTCAGAGCCCATGAGTTTCGATCAGATTGCCGCTCTGCTTGTGCTCGTCGTTGTGGTCGGGGTTCTGATCCACGGACGGGTTCGCGCCGACGTTGTGGCGTTGTCGGGCGCCGCGGCCCTGCTGCTCCTCGGCGTGGTACGGCCGGTCGAGGTCCAGGGCGCCTTTGCGAGTCCCGCCGTCATCGCCCTCGCAGGGCTGTTCGTCATCGCCTACGCCATCGAACTGTCGGGCCTGCTGGGCCTTATGATCCGCAAGGCGACGCAGCTGGCGGCGCGAGTGGGCGCAATCGGCATCTGGGCCGTGCTCGGCATGTGCGGGGTTCTCGGAGGCTTTCTGAACAATACGCCGGTCGTGGTTCTGGCTGCCCCGGTTATCCGGGACGTGGCCCAGTCGCTGAAGTTGTCGCCCAAACGCTTCCTCATGCCGCTCAGCCATATTTCGGTGCTCGGCGGCCTGCTGACCCTGATCGGCACCTCGACCAACCTTCTGGTCAACGACATGGCCCGCAACAGCGGACAGCCGGTCTTCAGCCTGTTCGAGATCACGCCCGTCGGCCTGTGTATCGCCCTGGCCGGGGGGCTGTGGCTGTATTTCGTGGGGGCCCGGCAGCTCGGGCGCAGCGTGCAGGCCGATGAGGCCGAGCAGGCCCGGATCGCCGAGATGGAGGAGTCACGGCGCAAGGCTGCGGCCGAAGCCGCCGGGCGGCGGCGGCGGATCCTGCCCTTCAACCTGCCGAAACTGGGCGAGGCCCGCACCCATGAGGACGGCTCGGGCGACGCCCACCTCGGGGACGTGGCCCTGTTCGGCGCGGCCGACCGGCCGTTCGACATGAGGCGCTCGCTCATCGCGCTCGGCGTCTTCGTCATGGTCGTGGCGGCCGCGGGCCTCGGTTGGGCCCCGATCGCCGCCTCGGCCTTCGCCGGAGCTGTCGCCCTGATCCTGCTGAAGGTGATCACGCCCGAAGAGGCCTATGCGGGGCTGAGACCGGAAATCCTGTTGCTGATCGCCGGCATGGTGGTGGTCGGGATCGCCATTGAGGTCACCGGCCTGGCCGCGGCCGGGGCCGGCGTCCTGATCGAGGTTTTGCGGCCGTTCGGTCCGCTGGGCGGCCTGATCATCCTCTACGGGGTGACCCTGTTCGCCACCGAGCTGTTGTCCAACGCCACGGTCGCGGTGCTGATCACGCCGATCGCCGTGGCCCTTGCGGAGAGTTTCGGGGTCGACCCGCGGCCGTTCCTGGTCGGGGTGATGATGGCCGCTTCGGCCGCTTTCGCCACGCCGTTCGGCTATCAGACCAATGTGCTGGTCTATCAGATGGGCAACTACAGCTACATGGACTTCGTCCGCGTCGGCCTGCCGCTGAACCTCGTGACCTGGGTGGCCGCGATGATCGCCATCCCGATCTTCTTCCCCTTCTAGACGGCGAGATCCATCGTCACCGGCGCGTGGTCGCTGGGCTGGGTCCATTCGCGGACTGTGTCGTGGATGCGGGCGCTGCCGGGCGTCACCGCCGGCGTCAGGCCGGGCGAGGTCCACAGGTGGTCGAGGCGCAGGCCCCGGTTCGACTTGCGGAAGTCGGCGGCGCGATAGCTCCACCAGCTGGCCAGCTTCTGCGGCTCGGGGATCTGGTCGCGGACCACGTCCGCGAACCCGCCCGCCGCCTGCAACCGACGCAGGGTCTCGACCTCCAGCGGGGTGTGGCTGACGATCTTCGACATATAGCGGTGGTTCCAGACGTCGTTCTCGCCCGGTGCGATGTTGAAGTCGCCGGCCAGCACCAGCGGCCTCTGTTTGTCGCGTCCGGCCATTTCGGCGGTCATCCGCTCGTAGAAATCCATCTTGTGATCGAATTTCGGGTTCAGGGCCCGGTCGGCGACGTCGCCGCCTGCGGGAATGTAGAAATTCTGCACCTCGACGCCCTCGACCATCACGCCGACGCAGCGGGCGTGGCGTTCGCGACAGACATCAAGCACCGGCGCTTCCGCGATCGGCTTGCGGCTGGCGATGGCCACCCCGTGCCAGCCCTTCTGACCGCCGATTTTCAGATACGGCATGCCCATGGCTTCAAAAGCGGCGCGGGGGAACTGGTCCTCCAGGCATTTGATCTCCTGCAGGCACAGTACGTCGGTTCCGCTCTCGGCGACGAAGCGCGCGACCTGGTCGATGCGCAGGCGGACTGAGTTGATGTTCCAGGTGGCGATACGAAGCATTTTTTCCGGGGGCGCGGTCAGAAGGCTCCGCCTTCTCGACCCGACGCGCTCCAGGCGCAAGCGCGGGGTTTGCGCTCAAGCAGCGAGCCGCCGCGCGGCGAGCGTTAGCGCCCGCGGGGCGACTTCGTTGCCCGACAAAAAAGCGCCCGGTCGGGGGGACCGGGCGCTGGAAGGTTCGTCTCTCTCGCCGCCGGGAAGGGGATGAAATCCGTAGCGGGTCTGATCAGCTCCCGCCGACCTGTGATGAAAGTGCCACGGTTGGCGAAAAATGTCAAACTACGGTTCGCCCCTCAGGCGAAATCAGTTCCGGCCCGGACGACGGGTCGGATCGCGCAGCTGGAACAGGCTGGCGGCCAGGTTGGAAGCCGGCGTCAACGAGGTCAGCTGGGTCCGGGTGCTGCCGCCCTGGGCGTCGCGGATGGTCCATTCATGCAGCCGGATCGGGTTGCCCGCGAAGGACAGGATGACCGAGCCCTCATCCGGGCGGCGTGCATCGCGCGCGATGATGGCGAAGGCGCCGGACGCCATCCGGGTCACGCGGTCGATACGGACGCCTTGATCGAAGCGAACGTTGCGGGCCAGGAAGGTCGACAGCGGCGTCGACCCCAGGGGCACCTGACGGAAGACGTTCAGGCGCGGGTCGTAGCGTTTGACGTTCGAGCCGTCCGACACGACCAGCAGACCGGACGGGTTGGTGTATTCGAACCGCATCTTGCCGGGGCGCTGCAGCCAGAAACGGCCCTCCCGGCGCTGGGCGCCCGTGGTCTCGACGAAATTGCCCTGGGCCGAGGTCAGCCCCTGCAGATAGGCTTGGGCCTGGGCGAGGACGGCGCGATCCTCGGCCGACAGGGCGCTCTGGGCGCTGGCGGGCATGGCTGCGACGGCCGCAATGGCGGCGGTTCCGAGTGCAAAGGCGCGGCGTGAGACAGTCATAGGGTCTTCTCCCGTTCGGGATGGTTGTTGATCATGCCGTCATACCGGTCGGGAAAGGCGCGGGCATGACGCGAGCCTGACCATATTCCGACCGTCCGATGAAGCCTCGTTCATCGTCCGCAGTTCCTGCGGACGACGTTTTTGCCCTGTCGCTCGGCGCGCGGCGGCTCGCTGCTTGAGGGCGAGGCATGCGCGAAGCGCCAGGTCGCGTCGGGTCGACAAGGCGGAGCCTTGTGACCGCGGCCACCTACAATGGCGGCGGGCCCGCCAGAATATCGCGCTTGCCCGCATGATTGGCAGGACTGACAACGCCCTCCTGCTCCATCCGCTCGATCAGGGAGGCGGCGCGGTTGTAGCCGATCTGCAGGCGGCGCTGGATGTAGCTGGTCGAGGCCTTCCGGTCGCGGGTGACCACGGCCACGGCGCGGTCATAGAGGTCGTCGCCCGAGCCGCCGCCCTCATCGTCGAACCCGGCCGCGTCGCCGTCGCCGTCCGGATCGTCGGTAATCAGGTCGAGATAGTCGGGCTCGCCCTGGCTGCGCAGGTGTTTGCAGACCTCGTCGACCTCCTGATCGGTCACGAACGGGCCGTGCAGGCGGGTGATGCGCCCGCCGCCGGCCATGTAGAGCATGTCGCCCTGACCCAGCAGCTGNNAGGATGGTGCGGCTGTCGATCTTGGAGGTGACCTGGAAGCTGATCCGGGTCGGGAAATTCGCCTTGATGGTGCCGGTGATGACATCGACCGACGGGCGCTGGGTGGCCATGATCAGGTGGATGCCGGCGGCGCGGGCCATCTGGGCCAGCCGCTGCACCGCGCCCTCCACATCCTTGCCTGCGACCAGCATCAGGTCGGCCATCTCGTCCATGACGACGACGAGGAAGGGCAGGGGCTCGGGGCGGATCTTCTCGGATTCGTAGACCGGACGGCCCTGTTCGTCGAAGCCGGTCTGGACGGTGCGTTCGAAATGCTCGCCCTTGGCGACGGCCTCGCGGGCGCGCTCGTTGTAGGAGGCGATGTTGCGCACGCCGAGCTTGGACATGCGGCGATAGCGGTCCTCCATCTCGCGCACGGTCCATTTCAGCGCGACGACGGCCTTCTTCGGATCGGTGACGACGGGCGCCAGCAGGTGCGGGATGCCGTCATAGACCGACAGCTCCAGCATCTTGGGGTCAATCATGATGAAGCGGCACTCGGCCGGGCTGTGCCGGTAGAGGATCGACAGGATCATGGCGTTGACGCCGACCGACTTGCCCGAGCCCGTGGTGCCGGCGATCAGCAGGTGGGGCATGCGCGCCAGATCGGCGACATAGGGTTCGCCGCCGATGGTTTCCCCGAGCGCGAGGGGCAGCAGGTGGGCGGGCTTGTCGTATTCGGTCGATGCCAGCAGGTCGCGCAGATAGACGGTCTCGCGCTTCGCATTGGGCAGTTCGATGCCGATGGCGTTACGGCCGGGCACGACCGAGATGCGGCAGGCGCGGGCGGACATCGAGCGGGCGATATCGTCTGACAGGGCCACGACACGGCCGTGCTTCACGCCGGGGGCGGGCACCAGTTCGTACAGGGTGACGACCGGGCCGGGGCGGATCTGGTCGATGACGCCGCGCACGCCGAACTCCTGCAGCACGCCTTCCAGCATCTTGGCGTTCTGCTTCAGGGCGTCCTCATCGACCGAGGCGACGCGCTTGGCGGGCTTGGTCAACATCGACAGCGGGGGCAGGTCGAATCCGGTCGAGGGCCGGACGAAGTCGAAGGCGGCCTGGCTGTCGTCGGCCTCGCGGCGCGGCTTCGGCGCCTTGGCGGCGGCGACCTTCGGCTCGGGCGCGCCCCGAACGGGCGCAGGGGCCTCCCATGGCGGCGATGGCTCAAGCACGTCCGGGCCGTCGTCGAGCTCCAGTACTGGCCGCGCGCGGGGCGGGGCCTTGGCGGCGGCCCGGCGGGTTTTGGCCTGCGGTGGCTGTGGATGGCGGATGCCGCGCGCCCAGGCGAGGCCGTCTCCGATATCGGCGAACCTCAGACCGACAGCATAGCCGATCCCCCACAGGGCCAGCGGCAGGAACAGCAGGCCGGCGATGACGGGCGCGCCGGGCAGGCGCAGGCCGTCGCACATCCAGCGGATCAGACCCACAATGGCATCGCCCCACAGGCCTCCGAGTCCGGCGGCCAGCGGCCAGGCGGCCGGCGCGGCGAGGGCCGACAGCGCCGCCGACAGGGCCAGGACGCCGCCCGTGGCCGACAAGGCCTTCATCGGCGTGGGCTTCAGCCGCTGCTGGATCGCGTCGCCGATGGCGGCCGCCAGTCCGAAGGCGATCAGCAAGATGGCGGCGGGCCAGGCGCCCAGCCCCAGCGACTGCATGAACAGATCGGCGAACAGGGCCCCGTTCAGGCCCAGCCAGTTCGTCGGAGCAGCGCCGGAGGCGGCATTGAGGCTGGGATCGGCCGGATTCCACGAGATCAGCGCTACCAGCAGCAGGGCCGCGAGCAGGGCCTGAAGCACGCCGCGGAATTTCACCGTGATCGGCGCGCCCCACAGAATGCGGGCGCTGACCCAGGCGCGCTGGCCGATGGCGAGGGCGGCGGACATGCGGCGACGAACTCCGAACGGGCGAGACAGTCCGCTGTTGTCGCGCGAGGAGGGTTAAGGGGCTGTTTACCAGCCGGCCCGATCCGCGACCTTCCGGCGCTGGACGGGCGGGCGGCGAAGCGCGACAACCGCCCCATGAGCCAGACCGCCCGTTATGACGTCATCATCGCCGGCGCCGGCATGGCCGGGGCGACCTTCGCGCTGGCGGCGGCGCAGGGCGGGCTGAAGGTGGTTCTGGTCGATCCCCAGCCGTTCGACGCCCAGCTGGCGCCGACCTTCGACGGGCGGTCGACGGCCATCGCCTTCTCGACCTTCCGCATGCTGGACGCCTTGGGCGTCGGCGCGGCCCTGCGGCCCCACGCCTGCCGCATGGACCGGATTCTGGTCACCGACGGACGCCGGCCCGGCGCGGCGTCGCGGCCGCAGTCCTCCGCCTTCCTGCGGTTCGACGCCGAGGAGATCGGCGACCGCACCGACGGCGAGCCGCTTGGCTATATGGTCGAGAACCGGCGTATCCGCGTCGCGCTCTCGGAGGCGGTGACGACGGCGGGCATCGAGGTGCGGGCGCCGGCGTCGGTGGTCGGGGTCGAGGCCGTGGCGGCGATGTCACGCGTGACCCTGGCTGATGGTTCCGCGATTGAGGCGCCCCTGGTCGTCGGGGCCGAGGGCCGGACCTCGCCTGTCCGCAAGGCCGCCGGGATCGGAACGGTCGGCTGGGGCTATGAGCAGAGCGGGGTGGTGGCGACCGTGTCCCTCGGCCGGGACCACGGCAATGTCGCCCACGAGTATTTCCTGCCGTCCGGTCCCTTCGCCATCCTGCCGCTGACCGAGCGCCGCGCCAGTCTCGTCTGGACGGAATCGACGCGGCGGGGCGATGCCCTGCGGGCGGCGTCTGACGAGGCCTTCCAGTCCCATCTGATGCGGCGGTTCGGCGACTTCCTCGAGGACGTCACGGTGGTGGGACCACGCTTTGTCTATCCGCTGTCCCTGCAGCTGGCCGAACAACTGACTGCCCCGCGCACGGCGCTGATCGGCGACGCGGCCCATGCCGTGCACCCGGTCGCGGGACAGGGCCTCAACATGGGGCTGAAGGACGCCGCCGCCCTCGCCGAGGTGCTGGTCGAGGCCTTGCGCCTGGGCGAGGACATCGGCTCGGAGACGGTGCTGGACCGCTACGCCCGCTGGCGCCGGTTCGACAATGCGGCCCTGGCCGCCGGCTTCGACGGCTTCGTGCGGCTGTTCTCCAACGACATCGCGCCGGTGCGGCTGGCCCGCACCGTCGGTATCGCCGCCGTCAACCGCATCGCCCCCCTGCGCCGCGCCTTCATGCATGAGGCCGGCGGCGCAACGGGGGATCTGCCGCGGTTGTTGAGAGGCGAAGCGGTCTAGTCCAGCGCCCGCGCCTCTTCGGGCAGCATGATCGGCACGCCGTCGCGGATCGGAAAGGCCAGTTTGGCGCCCTTCGACACCAGCTCCTGCCGCTCGCGGTCATAGGTCAGCTTGCCGCGCGTGACGGGGCACACCAGCACCTCAAGCAGGCGGGGATCAACGGACGGCGGGGTGTGGAAGGCGTCGCTCATGGTCGCACCTATTGAATGGAGGGGGTCTCGCCGTCCCCGTCGCCGGCCGCATCGATCGTCAGCAAGGCGGTCAGGACCGTTGAGCGGTCGGTCAGGCTGGCGGCTTCCAACAGGGCCTGTTTCTCGGGCGGATCGAACGGCAGGGCCATGGACAGGCTGTTGATCAGGGCCTCCGGCGGCGCCGTCTCGGCCGTGTCCCAGTCGATATCGAGGCCGCGGGTCTCCAGATAGGCGCGCAGGGCGTCCAGCAGGCCGTCGCGGTCCAGGCCGACATCGTCGACCGGGGGCGCGCTCAGATCAGCCTCGAACGGCGCGAAATCGGCGCGGATCTGGCGATAGGGCGTCTGGGTCTGGATTTCATTGCCCAGCCGGAACCGGGCGCAGCCGGTCAGGGTGATCAGATAGCGGCCGTCCGAGGTCTCGGCGAAACTGGTGATCCGCCCCGCACAGCCGACCGGCGACAGGCCCGGAAGGCGCTGTGGCCCGCCCTGCGGCTGGATCATGCCGATGATCCGGTCCCCGGCCATGGCGTCGTCGATCATGTTCAGATAGCGCGGCTCGAAGATATTGAGCGGCAGCTGGCCGCGCGGCAGCAGGATGGCGCCGGGCAGGGGAAAGACCGGGATTACCTGCGGCAGATCGGCGGCCTTCACATACCCCTGCGCCACGCCCGTCTCCTATGCGAACAGGATGGAGGACAGGCGGCGACGCCCGTCCCGCGCCACATCCGACCCGGCGCCGGCGGCTTCGAACACCACCAGCAACTGTTTCCGCGCGGCCTGGTCGTTCCATTCGCGGTCGGCGGCGACGATCGTCAGCAAACTGTCGACCGCCCCTTTCAGGTCGCCGGACGCGGCCTGGGCCAGCGACAGGTCAAAGCGGGCCTGATGGTCGGCCGGATTGGCGGCGACACGGGCTCTCAACTCATCGTCCGCGGCCGTTGGGGCCGCCGACAACAGCGCCAGCTGGGCCCGGACCGACTGGACCGTGGCGTCCCTCGAATCCTGCGGGGCCATGGCGATGGTCTGGCGGGCCTGATCGACATCGCCGTCTGCCAGATAGACCCGCGCCATGCCGGCGATGGCCCGTTCGTGGGCCGGCTCGAGCGTCAGCACCTGGGCGAAGGCCTGGGCCGCGCCGCCCAGATCGTTGAGCGCGAGCGATTCCTCGCCCAGCGACATCAGCTGTTCGATATCGGAATTGGCGCTGGTCCCGCCCGTCAGCTTGTCGATGAAGGCCTTGAGCTGGCTGTCCGGCACCGCGCCCTGGAATCCGTCGACAGGCTGACCATTGACGAAGGCGTAGACGGTCGGAATCGACTGGACCCTCAGCTGGCCCGCATAGGCCGGGTTCTTGTCGACGTCGATCTTGACCAGTTTGACCGCCCCGCCGGCGGCCCGGACGGCCTTTTCGATCATGGGCGTCAGCGTCCGGCACGGCCCGCACCAGGTCGCCCAGAAATCGACCAGTACAGGCTGCGACTTCGAGGCCTCGATGACATCGGTCATGAAGCCGGCGTCGGAGCCGTCCTTGATCAGATCGGGGGGCAGGGTGGTCGGGTCGGCGAAGCTCATCAATCGATCCTGTATCGGAAAGGCGTAACGCGGCAGGCCTCAGATGGTCGCGGGCAGGCCGGGTCTCAAGTGGGGTCGGCGCCGGATCCGGCGGGGCTCAGTTTCCAGCGGATCTTGGTCTCGGAATCGGTGCGGGCCGAACCGCGCACCACGATCTGCAGCGAACGCCGGGTCAGGCCTTCGTCGATATGGACCGAGGGCTCGATGGCCACGTCCGGACCGTCCGTGCGGAACCACCAGCCCCGGCCCGAATGGCCGCGCAGCAGGATGGAGCGGCGGTCCCGGGCGAGCGAGGCCTGGACGCCCGGCTCCAGCTGGAACCGGACGGCATAGGGCGCGGCGATGGCGCGGATGACGTCCTTGTGCCCCGGCGCGGGATGAAGCCGTTCCTCGGCCCGCAGCTCGTCGAGCCGCTGGTCCAGGTACAGGCGGCGCTGGTGCAGCAGGCCATAGTCATGGACCCAGCCGTCGTGTTCGACCTCCAGCCAGACCGCGCCCTCGCCGTCCCGCTGCTGGACATCGACATGCAGGGGCCGGCCGATCAGGCGGTGGCCCATCAGTTCGGCCTTCCAGCCGCCGAGCGGTTCGCCGGTCGAGCCCTCGCCGAGCGTCAGGGTCGAATGGCCAGGCGGCAACCGCAGCCCCTGACGGTCGCCGGCGCGGGGCGTCCAGCCGCAGCCGGTGACCAGCCGGTCCTTGCCGCAGACGATCTCCAGCGCCATCGGCTGGGCGCAGGCCGCGCCAGACCAGATTCCACGTGCCGGGCCGGCTACGTCGGCGGCGACGGTCAGAAGCGGGCTGCGGATGCGGGCGATACCGGCCACGACCCGGCTGTGCAGATCGGCGGCGGGCGCCTCGTCATGGGCGCGGGCGGCGGCGATCCGGGCCGGGGTCGACGGCCCTCCGCCCTGCATGGTGACCAGCCGTCCGTCGGGAAGGGTCAGGAGTCGCAGGGCGGCGGTCAGCCGCTGGATCGCGCCGCGGACCGCCTCCGGGCTGACCTCGGACAGCTGGGACAGGGCGTCGTCGAGGGTCAGAAGGTCGAGCAGCAGCTCCAGCCCCGCCTCCGGGCTGCGCGAGGCATGGCCGCCGTCGGCGCCGACGGTGCGTTCGAGCGCCCCCGGCAGGCGGCGCAAGGCGGCGCGGCGCAGGGAGACGCCCGGCTTTCCGGCCAGGACGCAGCCGGCCACCGCCGCGGCGGTCAACCGTTCCGCGGCGCCGGCGATGCCGCCAGGCGGGCGCAACAGCTGCCGTCCCTGACGGCCGAGGATGTCGGCCAGCCGCAGTCGTTCGGCCTCGGTCGCCACCTGTCCCATGCGGCGGGCGCCGCACGACAGGTTCAGGGTCCGTCGCGCCAGCACCTCCGGCCCCCAGGCGAAGGGTGACCAACGCGCGAAGGCCGCGCCCCAGGCGAGGGTCAGCCGAACGGCCTCGCGCGCGCCACGCTCGCCCTGCAACATCAATGACGGCAGCCAGGCGAAGGCGTGAAGTTCGGTGGCGAAGGCCCGGCTGGGGCTGGGGCGGTTCCACGGATCCTCAGGGGCCGCGGCCTCCAGGCTGGCGCCGGCGAGGATGAAACGGCCGTCAACAACAGCCTTGCCCGGCGCCGGTTCGGCGGGCCGGAAATCGCGGGGCGTGGCCGCGAAGGCCTGAACCGGAGCGCCCTTCAGCGTCAGGCTGTAGCCGGGCAGGCCATACAGTTCGATCCACAGCTGGCGGGTCAGCATCCTGCCGACGACGGCGGGCCACAGACCGGGGCCCGTCGCTGCGCCGGTGGTGCGGACCGGCGTGCGCATCGGGGCGCCGCGCAGGCCGGGGATCTCGCCGGGCGGCGGCGTGTCGGCCTCGGTTCGGAAAAAGCGACCGAGCGGGTTCACGCGGACTTCAGCGCCTGGATGTTGGCGGCATAGGCCGACGGCCCGCCCCGGAACACGGCGGTGCCCGCCACAAGGGCGTCCGCCCCCGCGGAAACGCAGGCGCCGGCGTTGGCGGCGGTGACCCCGCCATCGACCTGCAGATGCGCCTTCGAGCCGGCGGCGTCGAGCAGGGCGCGGGTCCGCTCGATCTTGCGCAGGGTGGTCCCGATGAAGGACTGGCCGCCAAAGCCCGGATTGACCGACATCAGCAGCACCAGATCGACCAGGTCGATAACATCCTCGAGCACATTCAGCGGCGTGCCGGGGTTCAACACCACGCCCGCCTTCGCCCCCAGCTGGCGGATACGGCCGAGGGTGCGGTGCAGGTGCGGCCCGCTTTCGGGATGGACGGTCAGGATGTCGGCGCCCGCCTCGCGATAGGCTTCCAGCCATGGGTCGACCGGCGCGACCATCAGATGGACGTCGAACGGCAGCCGGGTGTGGGGCCGCAGCGCCTTCACCACATCGGGGCCGATGGTGATGTTCGGCACGAAATGGCCGTCCATGACATCGACATGGATCCAGTCCGCGCCGGCGGCGTCCAGCGCGCGAATTTCCTCGCCCAGCATCGCGAAGTCGCTGGCGAGGATGGATGGACAGATCAGGGGCGCGGCCATGAACCGGGGATAAGGCGGGTCGCGGGCGGGAGCAAGGCGTGGCTTGGGTCCGGACGACTCCGGCGCTACACGGTTCGGTCATCGGCCTTTGGAGAACCGTCATGAGCGAACATCTGGCTGTCGTCGAATGGAGCCGCGGCGATCAGGATTTCACCGGCAATCGCTATTCCCGCGCCCATGACTGGCGTTTCGACGGCGGGGCGGTGGTGCGCGGCTCTTCGGCGCCGACCAGCGTGCCGGAGCCCCTGTCCGATCCGGCCGCCGTCGACCCGGAGGAGGCGCTGGTGGCGGCCCTGTCGAGTTGCCACATGCTGTTCTTCCTGGCCTTCGCCGCCAAGGGCGGGTTCACCGTCGACACCTATCGCGACGACGCGGTGGGGGTTCTGGGCCGGGATGAACGCGGCAAGACGTCGATCATATCGGTGGCGCTGAGGCCTGCGGTCGCTTTTTCCGGCGAGAACCAACCTGACGCCGCCGCCATCGACGTCCTGCATCACCGGGCCCACGAGGCCTGCTACATCGCCAATTCGATCCGGGCGGATGTGACGATCGAGCCGCGCTAGACCGCCGGCGCGACCGCGACGTCGTTCAGAAGGGCCACGAAGCGCCGCTCGGCCTCGGCGGCCAGTTCGGGGTGATAGCGCATCGGCGGGGCGGTCATCGGCTCGTCAAAACTGTGGGTGCCGTCGGCGATCCAGGTCTCCACATCGGCCCCGCAGTTGCGGACCATGTCGTGCACCTGCTGGGCGTTGCGCACCGTGGTCAGGTGGTCGGTGCGCGAGATCACCGCCACGGTCTTCGGACAGTGCCTCCAGGGCCGCATCCGGTTGAAGGCGCCGATGCCGACATAGGGATAGGCCAGCCAGGTCCCTATCACGCCATCCAGCGTGACCGCGCCGGGGTCGGCGACGCCCAGCATGCCGGCGGCGCGTTCCGAGCTCATCGCCTCCATGATGCCCCAGCCGCCGTGGCTCCAGCCGGCCAGCACGATCTTCGATGCATCGACGTCGGAGCGCTGCGACACGCCGAACAGGGCTGCGAGCACATCCCCGGCCCGCTGCGATCCGTGCAGCAGGATGCCGGTGCAGACCATGGCCATTGAGAACTGGCGGCTCCAGCCGCGCGGCCCGTAGGAGTCGACGATAAAGGCCCGCCAGCCGGCTGCCTTCGCCGCCGCCGCATATTTCGGCAGATGGCCCCGCAGACCGCCGCAGCCGTGGAACAGGATCACCGCCGGGCGGGGACGATCATCGTCGGGACCGACCACGGTGACGGCCGGCTCGAGCATCGACCAGCGTTGGGAGAGGGTTTGCATGGCAGGGACCTTAGCCGGAGCGGCCGGTGCGTCGAAGTGATTAGTGGCTACTGGCTAGTGGTTCGCCGCCGCGAGCGCCGATGGTCGGATGCGAGTCACAGGAGCGGCCCACTAGCCACTAGCCACTCTCCCGCTCAGTGCCTGAACACCCGCACGCCCGTGAACGCCATCGCCACCCCGGCCTCGTCCGCCGCCGCGATGACCTCGTCGTCGCGGATCGAGCCGCCGGGCTGGATCACCGCGGTGGCCCCCGCCGCCACGGCCTCCAGCAAACCGTCGGCGAAGGGGAAGAAGGCTTCCGAGGCGCAGGCCGACCCCTGGGCCAGTGAATGGGCCAGGCCCTTGGCCTCGCCGGCTTCGCGGGCGCGGATGGCGGCGATGCGGGCCGAGTCGCGGCGGTTCATCTGGCCGGCGCCGATGCCGGCGGTCTGGCCGTCCCTGGCGTAGACGATGGCGTTCGACTTCACATGCTTGGCCACGGTGAAGGCGAACAGCATGTCCTCGATCTCCTGCGGCGTCGGCTGACGGCGGGTGACGATCTTGAGGTCAGAGGCGGCGATGCGGCTGCGGTCGCGCGACTGGACCAGGAAGCCGCCGGCCACCGAGCGATAGACTTCGCCGGCCGCCAGCGGATCGGGCAGGCCGTCGGTCAGCAGCAGGCGCAGGTTCTTCTTGGCGGCGAAGATGGCTTGCGCCTCGTCATCGGCGCCGGGGGCGATGACGACCTCGGTGAAGATGTCGGTGATCAGCCGGGCGTCGGCGCCGGTCAGGGTCCGGTTGACGGCGATGACGCCGCCGAAGGCCGAGACGGCGTCGCACTCCAGCGCCCGGACGTAGGCCGTCGCCAGATCGCCGCCCACGGCGACGCCGCAGGGATTGGCGTGTTTGATGATCACGCAGGCCGGGGTCTCGAAGG
>DDSO01000010.1:0-6657 GCA_002343425.1 Brevundimonas sp. UBA2388 | reverse complement strand
GATGCGGGTTTTCGCCGTAACGCAGGGTCTGGGCCAGCGAGCCGGCGATGGATTTGCGCGCCGGTGCGGCGTCCCCGACCTGTCCGGCGAACCAGCCGGAGACGGCGGCGTCATAGGCGGCGGTGCGGGCGAAGGCCCGGGCGGCCAGGCGTTTGCGCAGGGCCAGCGTCGTCGCGCCGTCGGCCTTTAACGCCTCCAGCAGCTCGGCGACCGAGGCCTGGTCGACGCAGACGGCGACATAGCCGTGGTTCTTCGAGCCCGAGCGGATCATGGCCGGGCCGCCGATGTCGATATTCTCGACCACGGCGTCGAATCCGGCCCCGGACTCAACGGTTGATTCGAACGGGTAGAGATCGACCCAGACGATATCGATCGGCCCGATGCCGTGGGTCGTCATGGCCTCGGCGTGGTCGGCCGCGTCACGCACCCCCAGCAGGCCGCCGTGGACCACGGGGTGCAGGGTCTTGACCCGGCCGTCCATCATCTCGGGGAAGCCGGTCAGGTCGGCCACGTCCTTCACCGGCAGGCCGAAGCCGGCGATGGCGGCGCGGGTGCCGCCGGTCGAGACCAGTTCGACGCCGAGCCCGTGGAGGGTGCGGGCGGCATCCTCCAGCCCGGTCTTGTCGGACAGCGAGATCAGCGCGCGCTGCGGCGCCACGCGGTCGGGCGCGGGAGGAAAGTCGGGAGCGGCGGGCATGGCGGCGTCCGTAATCTGGCGTGGGTCGGGGGAGACGCGCGCCCTCTAGCATTCCAAGAGGCGGGATAGAACCGTCGCGGTCGGTCAACGCAACGAACCGACGCATGGCAGGCAGGGACCACAATCAGTCCGCGCCGGACCACCGGCCAGTCTCTCCAAAATTTAATGTTCGGACACACATCCGGGGCATCGCCCCGCCACCTCTTGCATTATGATCGGAAAATCAAACAAGTCGGGAGATGACGATGCTGAAGTTGAAACTGTTGGCCGCCCTGGCGGTCCTGTGTCTGCCCCAGACGGCGTGGGCGCAGACACCTGCGCCCGCGCCTATCCAGGTGATGGTCGTGGGGTCTTTTCACATGAATAATCCGGGTCGGGACATGCACAATATGCAGATCGATCCCGTGACCACGCCGCAGAAGCAGGCAGAACTGGCGGCTGTGGCCGAGGCCCTGGCGGCGTTCCGGCCAACCGCTGTGGCGATCGAACGGGTCGCCCCGGACCAGGCCACCATGCTGGACCCCAACTGGCCCGCCTTCCGGCCCGAGCAACTGCTGACGAACGCGGACGAGCGGGTGCAGATCGGCTACCGCCTCGCCGCTCGCGCGGGAATCGACCGCGTTTATGCGATCGACGAGAAGGATCGCGAGGGGCAGCCGACCTATTTTCCGATGGGCCCGGTCATGGCCTGGGTTCAGGCGAACGGGCGGATGCCGGAGTTCCAGGCGGTGAGCGCGACCATCCAGTCCACGATCGCCGCGCTGGAGGTCCGCCAACGGGAGCGCACGGTCGGTCAGTTGTTGGCCGAGATCAACGCGCCTGACCACCCGATGGTCGGCCCCGCCGGGCAAGAAGCCATTTACTACGCCATGATCGGCTTCGGCTCCGGCGACAATCAGGCCGGCGCTGAACTGAACGCCCGCTGGTATGCCCGCAACGCCCAGATCTTTGCCAGACTGGTTCAGGTCGCCCGGCCCGGCGACCGCATCGTGGTCGTTTACGGCAGCGGTCACGCTTACTGGCTGCGCCATTTCATCGAGACGACGCCGGGATTCGAACTGGTTGAGCCGACGGCCTGGTTGTCTGCGGACTAGCTTGCAGTGATGGGTGTGGGTGGTTCCGGCGCGCCGGGAGCCACCCCGCCAGCCTCTGGTCAGGCCGTGAGTTGACCGAAGTCCACCACCATCGGCTCCCGCCCGATGAGTGCGAGGAACCGCCGGAACTCAGCCTGCGCCAGCGCCGTCGTCGCCGTGTTGGTCAGGGGGTGGAAGTTGACGATGTCCGCGTCCCACAGCGCCTTGTCGAGCACGAAGGTCACGCGCTGGTCCGGATCGTTGATCAGGCCCAGCGCCGTCACCGAGCCCGGCGTCAGGCCCAGCGTCTCGTACAACAGCCCCTCATTGCCGAATGACAGCCGGTCCGAGCCGATGACCTTCGGCGCCCGCTTCAGGTCGATTGCCGTGTCCTGACGGGCCGAGATCAGCCACAGCCGGCCCTTCTTGTCCTTGAGGAACAGGTTCTTGGTGTGGGCGCCGGGCATGGCGGCCTTGAGCTCCAGCCCCTCGTCGACGCGGAAGACGGCGGGGTGGTCGTGCGTCGTCTGGGCCACGCCGTTCGCCGCCATCCACACCAGCAGGCGGTCGCGGTCGAAGGCGGGTTCGGTCGGCTTGTCTTCGGTCATGCGGCGCCGCTAGGGATGGAGATATCCCTCGATACCGCCCGGAGGCCCGCCTTGGAACTGGAATGCTATCCGATGACGGCGACGCCGCCCGACCTCGTGCCGGGCCGGCAGTCGCGCAACTGGATGGACGCCTTCGCCAGCCGCCACCCCTATCGCTGCCTGCCTCTGAACATGGCCAACACCACGGGCTGGGAGATCCTGTGCCCGCTGACCTTCACCGCCGAGTGGAACGGCGGACCCAGCCAGGCCGACATCGTCATCACGCCCGAGCGGCACAACGCCAACCTGACCCATGTGGTGACCTCGCATTTCTCGCGCGGCGTCCTGACCATGCATCCGCAGTATCTGTTCCGCACACCCCCCGGCTGGGGCCTGTTGGCCGGCGGCTCGCCCAATCACATGAAGGACGGCATCCAGCCGCTGGTCGGACTGATCGAGACCGACTGGCTGCCCTTCCCCTTCACCATGAACTGGCTGTTCACACGGCCGGGGCGGGTGAAGTTCGAAAAAGGCGAGCCCTTCTGCTTCATTACCCCGATCGAGCACCGCAAGGTCGAGACCATGCAGCCGGTGATCCGGTCGCTGGAATCCAACCCGGTCATGCACGGCCAGTTCGAGGCCTGGAACCGCGCCCGCACCGACTTCAACAAGCGGCTGGCCTCGGGCGACCCCGACGCGGCCAAGGAGGCGTGGCAGCGCTACTATTTCAAGGGCGAGGTGCCAGAGGATCTGGGCGTGGCGCCGGACACGCATGTGAACAAGCGCCGGCTCAAGTCGCCCCGGATCGGCTAGGGTGAGGGCTTAGGTCGTAGGGCTCAGGAATTAGGAGAGGCGCAGCCAGGCGAGCCCGACTTCCTAATTCCTGACGCCTAATTCCTGCTCCCTACATCGCCCGCGTCACCCGCGGCCCGAGGTTCTGGATCACCTCACGGGCGTCGAAAGCGTTCGGATCACCGGCCGGTTTCGGCCCCCGGCCCATGATGATCTCGGCCGAGGCTTCGAAGCGGTCGATCTCGCGCACGTCGAACTCACGGCCGAAGGGATCGCCCCACGGGCTCCAGAGGCCGCGGCGCTGGTAGCGCCAGGTCGGGCCCCAGAACGGGCTGTAGCGATCGCGGTAGAAGGGATCGGGGATCCCTTGGAAGCGGACGTCGCGGTCGGTGGCGCGGTTGACGGTGGAGAACCAGTCATAGCCGCTCTCGGCGGTCACCTCGGCGGCGCGCAGCAGCAGAGCCATCTCAACCTGTTCGCGCGAGGTGACGGAGTTGCCGGCGAAGCTGACGCGGTACCGGTCGGCGTCCACCCGTTGGTCGGAATAGCCGAAGCGGCTGTCGACGCCGGCGGGGCCGTAGGGGGTGGCCGTGGCGCAGGCCGACAGGGCCAGAGCCGCCGCCGTCGCCAGAATTACGGGCTTGAGGAAACGCAGTCTCATGGGAACTCTCCTTGACGCGACAGTGCGCGCCCTGTCGGCTGAACAGGACATGAACAGCGCCGTTCCGGCCGCCGCCAAGTCCCTATAAACGCGTGACAATAAGTACGGCGGCGGCCAGCAGAAGGATGCCGGTCAGGACGGCGAAACCCTTGCGGAACCGCGGCTCGCTCATCCGCCGCGCAAGGGCCGCGCCGCCCAGACCGTAGGCGGACATGGTCAGCGCGTCCATGCCGATGGTGGCCAGGGCGAACAGGGCCAGTTGCGGCGCGGCGGGCCGGCCTACGTCCATGAAGGGCGGCAGGACGGCGGTGAAGAAGAGGATCGCCTTGGGGTTGGCGATCTGGACCATGAAGCCGTCGACCAGGGCGCTGCGGCCCATGCGGATGGCCGGGGCGTCCGGTTCGTCGGCCGTGCGGAAGGCGCCGCGAAGGGCGCTGATCCCCAGCCAGGCCACATAGAGGGCGCCGCCGATCGAGATCAGGCGGAAGACGTCCGGAAAGGCGATGACCAGCGCGCCAAGACCCAGCGCCGCCGCCGCGAACCAGACCAGGGTCGCGGCGTTCATCCCGACCACGCCCGCCATGGCGGCGGCCTTGCCGCGCTGCACCCCGTTGGCGACCGAAAACAGGTTCGCCGGACCCGGCGTAACCGCCATGACCGCCATGACGCCCAGAAAGGTCAGATACAGGTGCGGATCGACGGGCAGGCTGGCCATGGCCGTGCTGTCGGGCCGACCGGGTGCCTGGTCAAGCCCGCAGTGCGCTCATCGGGTGAAGCGCGGCTCAGTCTTCGTCTGACTCAGCCTGTTTGCCCTCGTGCCCGGTTTCCACGGCTTCGGCCACAGCTTCGTCGACGGCGGCCTCGACCTCGCCCTGCACTTCCTCGATCGAATCCATGGCCGTGCCAAGGGCGTAGTCGGCCATCAGGCCATAGGTGGTCATGTGCTCGGGGTCGTTGGAGGCCCAGGCGCCGTTGGCGGCCATGCCTTGAGCCGCCTGCAGGGCGCCGGAGACCTCGACCCCCGCCAGGGCTTCGGCGACGACCGCCTCGACGTCGATCTCTGCGAGCACCTGTGCGGCGATGGCCGAAGCATGCTGGGTCACGACGGAGGTGAAGGCCGTCAGATCGGGCTGATATTCAGTCCACAGGGCGGCGATGCGCGTTTCGCGCTGCGCCTCGGTCAGGCTGGCGTCTTCAGCGATGGCCTCGGCGCGGGCTCCGAAGGCCTCCATCCGGGCCTCGAAGGTTTCGGCGGCGGCCTCGATGGCCCGCTCGGACGCGCCCTTCTGCGGATCGGCGACCGCGGCCGAGACCGGCAGGACGGCGAGCGCGGCGGCGAGGGACAGGACCTTGAACATGGCGGGGCTCCTTGAAGTCGCCGCCAAGGTCCGCCGAACACCGTCCGGTCTCAAGTGAAATCGCGGTAAGGCGGCAGGGCTGACCCCGCCGCCCTTCCGGATCAATGACTTACCGCGGAGCGGCGGGCGCCGCAGCGGCGGCAGCGGCCTGAAGGAGCCCGGCCTTGATGGTCGCGGGAGCGCCGACGATCTGACTGCGTATCATCGGACCCATCTGGGCCATCTGGGCCTGCTCCTGGGGCGGCATGACGGGCAGCTGGGAAGTGATGAAGGCGTCGAGCTCGGCGGCGAAGCCGTCGGCC
The DNA here is from genome assembly GCA_002343425.1 of Brevundimonas sp. UBA2388. GTDB lineage: Bacteria > Pseudomonadota > Alphaproteobacteria > Caulobacterales > Caulobacteraceae > Brevundimonas. Next base: position 1,187 of record DDSO01000010.1, on the reverse strand, counting down.
TGCGGCTGATAGCGGGCGGCGATGGCGTCCATGTCGGCATTGGCCTTGACCTGGTCCGAGCCGGCGGCGGTCAGGGCGGCCTGCATCTCCCCGCGCATCGTGTCCAGCGCCTGCTGGAAAGCCAGCGCCTTGGCCTCGAAGGCGGCCTCCGCCTGGGCGGCCGCAGCGGCAGCCGGGTCGGCGGCTGGCGCCTCCTGACCGAATACGGGGGTCGCGAGCGCCAGAACGGCGGCGGCGGCGAGGGCGGTGCGAAGAGACATGTCAGGTCCTGAAAAGGTCGGCGGAGCCCATGCTCCCACCGACAGGTTGGCGCCGATCCCCCAAGAGCGCGAGGGGGCCTGCAGTTCTAGCCCCGGTCGCGCGCGTCCCGCTTGCCCAGCACGCGCAGGCGCAGGGCATTCAGCTTGATGAAGCCGGCCGCATCCTTCTGGTCATAGGCCACGGCGCCGTCCTCGAAGGTGACCAGTTCCTGGTCGTACAGGCTGTTCCCGCTCTCGCGGCCGATGACGGTGGCGTTGCCCTTGTAGAGCTTGACCCGGACCGTGCCCGACACCTTGGCCTGCGAATGGTCGATGGCGGCCTGCAGCATCTCGCGCTCGGGCGAGAACCAGAAGCCGTTGTAGATCAGGTGGGCGTATTTGACCGCCAGCTCGTCCTTCAGATGCATGGCGCCGCCGTCGAGCGTGATGGACTCGATGCCCCGGTGCGCCGCCAGAAGGATGGTCCCGCCGGGGGTCTCATAGACGCCGCGCGACTTCATGCCGACGAAGCGGTTCTCGACCAGGTCGAGCCGGCCGATGCCGTTGTCGTGGCCGTACTGGTTCAGGGCGGTCAGCAGGGTCGCCGGCGACATGGCCTCGCCGTTGATCGAGACGGGATCGCCCTTTTCGAAGCCGACGGTGATGACCGTGGCCACGTCCGGCGCGTCTTCGGGCGACAGGGTGCGCTGGTGCACGAACTCGGGGGCCTCGACCGACGGGTCCTCCAGCACCTTGCCCTCGCTGGACGAGTGCAGAAGGTTGGCGTCGACGCTGAACGGGGCCTCGCCGCGCTTGTCCTTGGCGATCGGGATCTGGTGCGCCTCGGCGAAGGCGATCAGCTTGGTGCGGCTGTCGAGGTCCCATTCGCGCCACGGCGCGATCACCTTCACGTCGGGCTTGAGGGCATAGTAGCCGAGCTCGAAGCGG
>DDSO01000150.1:316-13605 GCA_002343425.1 Brevundimonas sp. UBA2388 | reverse complement strand
TGCCCGTCGACCAGCGGATAGCGCTGCGAAAAGTCCTGCGCCAGACGCACCAGGGCGTCATAGATCGAGGCGTCGCCGTGCGGGTGGTAGCCGCCCATGACCTCGCCGACGACCTTGGCGCATTTGCGCGCCGCCGCCTGCGGGTTCAGCCGCATCTGGTGCATGGCGTACATGATCCGCCGGTGCACCGGCTTGAAGCCGTCGCGCACGTCCGGGAGGGCGCGATTGGTGATGGTCGACAGGGCGTAGGCGAGATAGCGGCGCGACAGCGCCTCGCTCATCGGCTCGTCGACGATGCGTCCGCCTTCCGGCGGCGGGGTGTGAACGGTCATGGGCCTTCGAATCGGCGAAGAGGAGGCCTGAGTCTAGACCGGACCGCGGCCGAAGTGTTGCCGCGACCTGTGGGTCGATCCGGCGTTTCGCGGGCCCGACGTCAGGGCGCCGGCGCCCGTTCCGCGCCCGGTGCAAACCGGTCGCCGTAGACGTTCCCCTCATACCAGAGCGGCGCGCGCTCCGAGTCCGCGATGGCCCGGGCGATGGCGGCATTGACGCGGGCGAACCGGGCCGCGGCGCTCCAGTTGAAGGGCGTCGACAGGTCGTCATTCGGCTTGTGATAGCCGTTGGCGAAGAACTGCCCCCAGGCGGCCTCGCCGCCGTTGGCATAGCCCGTGGCGAGCATGACCGAGGGAATTCCGGCCTGAACGAAGGAATAGTGGTCGGATCGGGTGAAGACGTTCTGCTCCGGCATCGGATCGGGTGAGAGACTCACCCCCTCCGCCCGGGCCGCGGCGGCGACCAGCGGCCCCATGGTCGAGTGTTCTGCGCCGAAGGCGACCACATCGGTGAAGTCATAGGTCAGGATCGGCATGTCCAGGTTCACATTGGCGATCGCGCCCGGGGCGACCGGATAACGCGCCAGATAGTCCGATCCGATCAGGCCCAGCTCTTCCGCGGACAGGGCCACGACGAGCACCGAGCGACGCGGCGGCGCCTGCGCCAGCATGCGGGCCGCCTCAAGCATGGAGGCGATGCCGCCGGCATTGTCGAGCGCGCCGTTGTTGATCCGGTCCGGTCCGGTTCCACTCAGGCCAAGATGGTCCAGGTGAGCGGTCATCACGACATATTCGGCCTTCAGCGCGGGATCGGAGCCCTCGATCACGCCCACGACATTGGCGGTCTGCAGGTCCTCACGCCGGGTGTGCACCTCGAACACGGCCTCTCCCGCCAGGGCGAAGCCCTCCGGTCTTCCGCCGGCCGCGGCGGCCTCACGCCGGATGTCCGCATAGGAGCGCGAGGCCCCGGCGAATAGCGCCTCTGCGGCGGCGTCACTCAGGAAGGCGGACGCCCGGATACCCGGCGCCTGGCGCCTCGGCGTGCCGTCCGGACCGACCCAGACCGTCTCGGTGCGCCCCGCGAACCGGCGCAGGAGCGTATCGGTATACCGGCCCGCGCTGGCGGCGGTGTTCACCGTGACCGTGCCGATCGCGCCACGAGCCTCAGCCGTCCGCGCCTTGGCGGCCTCAAGACGCTCGGCGACCTCCGGAGCAGTTCCGGCGGGTGCGCCGGACAGGAAGACGACGATCTTTCCGGCCACATCCAGATCCGCATAGTCGGACATACCCAGTTCCGGCGCGTCGATTCCGAAGCCGACAAACACCAGCTGGCCCGGCTGGACGAAGCGGCCCGCCTCGCGGCCGACGCCGAACAGGGCCTCCTGTCCGCTGCGCCAGACCACGGGCTCACCGCCCGCCGGAGTCCAGCTGAGGGTCGCGCCCTCGGCGGCGATGCCGAGTCGCGCCACCGTGAAGCGTTGAAGCCAATCGCCCCCGGCTGCACCCGGTCGCAATCCGATGGCCTGCATCCGGGACTGGACATAGAGGGCCGCCAGATCATAGCCGCGTTGACCGGTGCCGCGTCCCTCGAGGGCGTCGTCAGCGAGGAAGACGACGTCCGCCTCGATACGCTGCTCTGCGCCGGAATCGGTCACGGCTTGGGCCGCGACGGGCGCCGCGGACAGCAGGGCAACACTGAGCGCAAAGGCGCGGACGACGGTCATTCTCATGGCTTGGATTCCCCGATCACGGGTCGATGGCTAACATGGCGAGCGGCTCAAAGGCGACCCGCCTCGCGCAGCTTGTCGATCATCCACACCCGTGCCGGCGGAATAGGCCGGTTCTGGGGGTGGAAGACGAACTGTTCGAGGAAATGGGCGGTCAGGTCGAGGCCCGCCCCGACATCGCCGTCGCCCAGCCCGGCCTGGGCGCCCAACATGAAGGGCGGCAGTTTCAGCAGCTTGTCGGCATAGGGCGCGCCGGCCTCGGCGCCGACGGCCCGGCCTGTGCGGGGGCTGACCCAGACCAGGTCGTCCATGGTCCCGGTCACGGCGCAGCGGCTGAGATCGAGGCCGAAGCCCAGATCCTCCAGCAGACCCGCCTCGAAACGCACGAAGATGGCGGGCCAAACGTCCGGCAGGGCGAAGGCGGACATCAGCGCCTCAAAGGCCAGGAAGGCGCCCGGATGCGGCTCGCGCTCGGGCAGCGACCCCTGCGCCACGGCGGCGGCGGCGGCGAGGCCGGTCAGGGCCAGCGGATCGTCGAACAGGGCGCTGGGCCCCTCCCCCACCGGCTCCAGCCGCGCCGAGCCGAGATGGTCCGAGGTCCTCGCCTTGTACTCGGCCGTCACTCGCGCGCCGGCCTGCAGGAAGGGTTTCATCCGCCGCGACGCCCCGCCGGCGACATAGGCCGCACGCCGTCCGTGCGCCTCGGTCAGCAGTTCAACAACCACGCCGGTGTCACCATGGGCGCGGGCGGACAGGACGAAGGCGTCGTCTGTGAAATCCATCCGGCGGTGTTAGAGGACTGCGCCGGGGTTGGCCATATGTTCCGGTTTTCCGCTAGTGCGCCGCCGCCGCCCGGATCCGCGCCGTCATGTCCCGCGCCAGGGCATTGGGAATGGGGAAGGTCAGGGCATAGAGGGCGATGCGCCACTGACCGTCCTCGCCGCGCACCAGAACCCCCGTGCCCCGGCTGGTGCCGTAGGACTGGCTGTTCAGCGCCTCGTCGAACCAGACCACGCAGCGGCAATCCAGCGGCGCGAGGGTCAGGGACCGCGAGCGCGGCGTGTAGGTCCAGCCGCGACCGCGGTTGAAATAGGGCTCGGCATAGGAGCGGAACTCGGCGATCGACCAGTGCTCGGTCACGTCGGAGCCGATGTAGGTGGCGTCGGGCGTGAACAGGTCGAAATAGACCGCACCGTCCGCCTTCGACGCCGCTTCGTGCAGGGCGTCCAGCACCGCGGCGGCGGCGGCCTCCTCCGGTGTGTCGGCGGGTTCGCCCGGGGCGTCGACGATCGGCGTCGCCGCCTCATAGGCCTTGATTTCGGTCGTCATCCCGTCGGCCAGATCATTGGGGATCGGATAGCTGAGCGCATAGCGCAGCACGCGCCATTCCGCGCCGTCGCGCACCATCATCCCTTCCGCGCGGGCCGTGCCGTAGGTCTGGCTGTCCAGCACTTCGTCGAACCAGGCGACACAGGCGCAAGGATCCGGCGCCAGCGTCACATGGCGGTCGCGGCCCCCATTGCGCGCCGAATAGACCCAGCCCTCACCGCGGGCGAAAATCGGCGCGGCGAAGCCGAGGAAGGCGTCACGGTCCCAGCGCTCGGACGTCTCATTGCCGATCCAGACCATGTCCGGCGCCAGCCTGTCGGCCCAGGCGGCGGAATCGGCCCGCGCGGCGGCGGCGTGAAGGGCGTCCAGGGCGGCGGCGACCTTCTGCTCCGGCGAGGTTTGCAGGGCGACGGCGAGGGTCAGGGCGATCAGGGACATGCGCCACCCTATCCCGGCTTTTCCCGCCCCGTCACGAACGGAGTGGCGACGTCAGTCCTCGCCGCTTTCAGGAACCGGATAGGTCGAGGGCTTCAGCACACTGGCGAGCGCCAGCAGGTTGCGGGCGGCGTTGCGCCCGACGCGGTCCGAATAGGCGTGGCCCTGATCGGTCTCGACATAGTCCGGGCCGGGACCCGGGCCGAGGTGCCAGTAGGTCCAGCTCTGGCCGGGGATGGTGAAGCCCATATCGATCAGGCCCTGGCACACCGTAGCGACGATGTTGTGCGCCCCGTCCTCATTGCCCGTGACCACGACGCCGGCGACCTTGCCGAAGGCGACGGGCCGGCCCGCCTTGTCGAACTCGGCGAACAGGGCGTCCATCCGCTCCAGCGCGCGCAGGCAGACGCTCGACATCTGGCCCAGCCAGGTCGGGGTGGCGAAGACGACGATATTCGCGGCCATGATCTTCGCGTGCACCGAGGGCCAGTCGTCGCCCTTGCCCTCGTTCGTCCTGATGCCCGGCTTGAGGTTCAGATCGACCAGCCGGACCATCTCGACCGAGGCTCCGCCCTTTTCGAGTTCGGCGATGACGACCCTGGCCAGAGCCTCGGTGCTCGAGGTCTCCGGCGACGGCTTGAGGGTGCAGTTGAGGACGAGGGCTTTCATGGGCGGCTCCGATGCGCTGGACGAACCCGCCGCGTCGATCGGCCGTTCCGTTCGACCGTCCTCTTTTTTATTTAACCGAACGGTTGACAGCCCGTCCAGGTCGTTGCACTTAACCGATCAGTTACGCACGAAGTCACCGTCATGCAGACCGATCCCCTCTCCGCCAAATTCGCGGCCCTGGCCGACCCGACCCGTCGGGCCATCCTGGCGCGGCTGTGCGAGGGCGAGGCCAGCGTCAACGAACTCGCGGCGCCGTTCGACATGAGCCTGCCGGCCGTGTCGAAACATCTGAAGGTGCTGGAGAAGGCCGGACTTATCAGCCGGGGTCGCGAGGCGCAGTGGCGTCCCGCCCGGCTGGAGCCGATGGCGTTCAAGGGCATCGCCGAGTGGCTGGACCACTATCGCCGCTACTGGGACGCCAGCTTCGACCGCCTCGACGCCTACCTCAAGAAAATCCAGAAAGGGGACCCCGATGGGCCGAGAAACTGAAAGCAACCCCTGCAACACCGACGGCGTCGCGCATCAGCATGCGCTGGTCCTCCGCCGCGTCATCGACGCCAGCCCGGAGAGGATCTGGAAGGCCTGGATGACGCCGGAGCTGCTGCAACAGTGGTTCGTCCCCAAGCCCTGGTCGATCTCCGATATCCAGATCGACCCGCGGCCCGGCGGCGTATTCAACTTCGTCATGCACGGGCCGGATGGCGAGCGGATCCCGAACAGCGGCGTCTTCCTCGCGGTCGAGCCCAGCCGACGCTGGATCACGACCGACGCCTTCACGCCCGACTGGGAGCCCGCCGGTCAGCCCTTCATGGTCGCCACGGTGGAGCTGACGCCGATGGACGACGGCAAGACCGAGTATGTCGCCACGGCGCGCCACTGGAACGCCGAGACGAAGCAACAGCATGAGGCCATGGGCTTCCACGAAGGCTGGGGGACCTGCGCCGACCAGCTGGCCGAACTTCTGAAAACCCACTGACCCTCCCCGGCCGCGACCGGACCCGCTGAAGAGGCCGCCCGATGACCTTCGTCGACAGCATCGCCGCCCGTCCGACCCTGCGGATGCAGCGTCATTTCGATGCGCCGCGACCGCTAGTCTGGCGGGCGTGGACCAGTCCCGAAATCCGGGTGCTGTGGATGGGTCCGGTCGAATGGCCGATGGTCTCCGGCGCCGGCGACTTCCGCGTCGGCGGCGAATGGCGGGCCTGCCTTCGCTCGCCCGACACCGGCGAGAACCTGTGGCAGGGCGGCGTCTATCGCGAGATCGTGCCGGAGGAGCGGTTGGTCTTCACCTTCAAATGGGATGAGTCCCACGAAGACGGACCGCCGGTCGACACCCTTGTCACGGTCCAGCTCAGCGACGCGCCTGACGGCGGCACCCTGATGGATTTCACCCACGAGGGGCTGAAGTCGGAACAGAGCCTGACCGGACACAAACACGGCTGGACCAGCACCTTCGAGCGTCTGGAGGCCTTCCTTCAGGATCAAGCCACAGGAGACTGACCGATGAAGATCGTCACCAGCCTGAGCTTCCGCGGCCAGTGCCGCGAGGCCTTCGGGTTCTACGCTGAGGTGCTCGGCGGCAGGGTCACCGCTGCCCTGCCCTACGCCGACGGCCCCCCGGACATGCCGGTCGGTCCGCAGTACCGCGACTGGCTGATGCACTGCTGGCTGGAGGTCGGCGACCAGGCCATTATGGGCGCCGACATGGACGTCGACTGGGCCCCGGGGATCGACAAGCCGAAGAACGGCTTCGACGTCACCGTGCACACTGACGACCTGGCCGAGGCGCGCCGCTGGTATGACGCCCTGGTCGAGGGCGGCCGGCCCACCATGCCGTTCGGCGAGACCTTCTGGTCGCCGGGCTACGGCGGGCTGATCGACAGGTTCGGCGTGCCCTGGATGGTCAACACCATTCCGTCGGCTGACTGGAAGCCGGCGTCGTGAAGGCCTCTCGTCCGTCTGGACGGGCCGGGTGCTGAGCGGGCTGTTCGTCCTGTTCATGCTCGGCGCCTCCATCGCCACCAGTCTGCGGGTCGAGAACCCGTTGTTCAGCCACACCCTGTTTGGCGCTGGCTCGGCCTGTTCATGTAGGGCGGACTGTGGCTGCGCGACGCCTCGTTGCGGGCGGTCTTCCCGGCCCGGGAAACCGAGATGCCCGCGAAGGCTGACGCGACGATCTACGCACTCTAACGGGGTGGCCGCATCAGGCCCGGGGGCGTAGGCCACCCCATGGCTTCTTCCCGCATCCGTTCGACCGCCCTTCAAACGAGAATCATGAGCGCCGAGGCGGCGGCGGCGCTGATCCCGCCCAACAGCACGGTGGGCATGAGCGGCTTCACCGGTTCGGGCTATCCGAAGGTGATAGCCCCGGCGCTGGCCGCGCGCATCGAGGCCGAGCATGCGAAGGGCAATCCATTCCGCCTGAAGGTCTGGACCGGCGCGTCCACCGGACCCGAGCTGGACGGGGCCCTGGCCCGGGCCGACGGGATCGAGTTCCGCCTGCCCTACAACTCCGACCCCATTGCCCGGGAGAAGATCAACAGGGGCGAGATGGAATATCTCGACATGCACCTCAGCCAGGTCGCGCCGATGGCCTGGCAGGGCTTCCTCGGGCCGCTGGAGACGGCGGTGATCGAGGTGTCGGGCATCCTCGAAGACGGGTCGCTGATCCCCTCGTCATCCGTCGGCAACAACAAGACCTGGCTGGACCGGGCCGGGCAGGTGATCCTGGAGGTCAATTCCTGGCAGAATCCGGCGCTGGAGGGGATGCACGACATCTACTACGGCACCGCCCTGCCGCCGAACCGAGTGCCGATCCCGCTGCTGCGCGCCGACGACCGGATCGGCCAACCCACCTTCCGCTGTGACCCGGCCAAGGTCGTCGCCGTGGTCGAGACCCATGCGCCGGACCGCAACGCCCCGTTCGCTCCGCCGGACGGGGCCGCCATGGCCATCGCGGGCCACCTGCTGGAGTTCCTATCGCATGAGGTGAAGATGGGCCGCCTGCCTGCCTCGCTGCTGCCGCTGCAGTCGGGGGTCGGCAATATCGCCAATGCCGTCCTGACCGGGCTGATCGACGCGCCGTTCGAGAACATGACCGCCTATACCGAGGTCATCCAGGACGGGATGCTGGACCTTCTCGACAGCGGAAAGCTGCGCGTCGCCTCGGCCACCGCCTTCTCGCTGAGCCCCGACGCGGCGGCGGACCTCAACGCCCGCATGACGGAGTTCCGCGGCCGGATCATCCTGCGCCCCCAGGAGATTTCCAACCATCCCGAGCTGATCCGGCGGATGGGCTGCATCGCCATGAACGGCCTGATCGAGGCCGACATCTACGGCAACGTCAACTCGACCCATGTGATGGGGTCACGCATCCAGAACGGCATCGGCGGCTCAGGGGACTTCGCCCGCAATGCCTTCATCTCGGTTTTCATGACCCCCTCGACGGCCAAGGGCGGCAAGATTTCGGCCATTGTGCCGCACGCCAGCCATGTCGATCACATCACCCAGGACGTGCAGGTGCTGGTCACCGAACAGGGCCTTGCCGACCTGCGCGGTCTGTCGCCGAAACAGCGGGCGGGTCTGATCATCCCCAACTGCGCCCATCCCGACTATCGGGATCAGCTGCAGGACTACTACGACCGGGCGCTCAGGGGCTCGTACGGCCTGCAGTCACCGACGCTGCTGAACGAAGCCCTGTCGTGGCACCAGCGGTTCGTCGAGACCGGCACCATGCGGGTCTGACCCGCTAGCGGGCCATCGCTGTAGGGAACGGCCGCCCCAACGCCTCGGCCATGCCCTGCTGGGACAGCAGGAAGACCGCATCACGCTGGTGGAAATTGTTCGACAGCACGATCACCGTGACGTCCCCGTCCGGCTGCCAGGTCATCAGATTGCGGAACCCCGACCAGCTGCCGGTGTGGAAGATCTGGCGATCCTGGAACGCCGGCGAAACGCGCTGGCCGATGCTGTTGTTGAACACACCGAAGCCCCAACCGCGACGCGGTCGACCCCGTTCGTCCGGGGTGTCCGCTGGCGCGTGATCGGCGATCATCATCGCATAACTGCGCGGGCTCAACAGATGGCCGCCATGCAGGGCGCGTTGCCAGACCAGCAGATCGTCCAGGGTCGAGTACATGGCCCCGGCCCCGACGATGATGCTGACATTGGCGTTCGGCTGTTCGGCCAGACCGCCGACCAGGTTGGCGTAGCCCATGATCACGTCCGACGCGCCGTCGTCATAACCGGTGTCCGCCATGCCGAGCGGATCAAAAAAGGCGGTGCGCAAATAGGGGTGCAGGGGCCGTCCGCTGGCCTTTTCGACCACGGCGCCCAGCAGATTGTAGGCGGCGTTGTTGTAGCGAACCTTCGTTCCCGGTGAGAACTGAAGGCCATACTGTATCGATTCTGCAGTCAATTCTTCCATTGTCGCCGGCGTCACGCGGCGAATGCCCCAGGCCGGTCGCGCCATCAGGTCGGGAATGCCGGAACTGTGGCTGAGCAGGTGATGCAGGCGGATCGGCGCCCACGCGGGCGGACAGGGCTCGATCCATTTGCAAACCGGATCATCGGTCGACAGCACGCCCTCGTCCTGCAGCCTCAGGATGGCGGCGGCGGTGAACTGTTTACTGACCGAGGCCAGGCGGAATCGGGAATTCAGCGCCAGCGGCGTTCCGAGGCTCCGGTTGGCGAACCCGTGAACCTGCCGGAACAGCACCTCGTCGCCCCGCGCGACCAGTACGCCGCCGGTGAACTGGCCCGAACCGCCCCAGCGGCCCAGCTGTTCCGCAAGTTGCGGCAGTGACTCGACCACGACGACGGGCGGGCGGGGCGGCAAGGGCTCAGGCGCCGGCGCTGTCGGCGCGGGCCGGACCGTCGTCCAGATGATAAGCCCGACGAACAGAACGACCAGCAGGGCGATGACGGCCATCGCCAACCGGGGATGGCCCCCGGATTTTCTGGGAACGTGGAACAAGGGTCTAGACGTCGAAATCCAGCCCGAACTGGGCGTAGAGCGCGCGGCTGTCCTGCCATTTCGGGTCGACCTTGACCGTGATGAACAGGTGGACGGGCCGGTCCAGCAGTTCGGTCAGTTCCTCGCGCGACTTCTGGCCGATCCATTTAAGGGTCTGGCCGCCCTTGCCCAGCACGATGGGCCGCTGGCTCTCGCGTTCGACATAGATGATCTGCTCGATCCGCGCCGAGCCGTCGGCCTTGTCCTCGAATGCCGTGGTCTCCACCGCCGCCGAATAGGGAAGTTCCTCGTGGACCCGCAGATAGACCTTCTCGCGCGTGATCTCGGCGGCCAGGACGCGCATCGGCACGTCGGCGGACTGGTCCTCGGGATAGAGCCAGTGCCCGGCGGGCATGGACCGGGCCAGCCGCTGCTTCAGGTCGTCGACGCCGTCGCCGCTGAGTGCGGAGATCATATAGACCTCGGAATAGACGCCGGTTTCGAACAGGGCGTGCGACAGGGCCAGCAGGGTGTCGCGGCGCATGCCGTCGATCTTGTTCAGGGCCAGGATGACCTTGGTGTCGCTGGCCTTCAGGTTGGCGATGATGGTCTCGGTGTCCTCGGCCGAGCGCCGGTCGGCAGCCTGGCCTTCCTTGCCTTCGGACGCGATGTGGGAGGCGGCGTCGATCAGGTGGACGACCACATCGGCGTCCGAGGCCCCGCCCCAGGCCGAGGCGACCATGGCCCGGTCCAGACGGCGGCGCGGGGTGAAGATGCCGGGGGTGTCGACCAGCACGATCTGGGCATTCCCCTCGATGGCGATGCCACGCACGGGGAAGCGCGTGGTCTGGACCTTCTGGGTGACGATCGAGACCTTGGTTCCGGTCAGCCGGTTGACCAGCGTCGACTTGCCCGCATTGGGCGCGCCGATGATGGCGGCGAAGCCGGCCCGCTGGTTTTCTGTATCGGTCAAATCACGCCTTCACGCTGCAGCAGGCCGATCGCGGCCGCCTTCTCCGCGTCCTGACGCGAACGCCCTTGCGCGGTCAAGGGCGGATATCCGGCAACGCTGGCTTCAACGGTGAAAGTCGGGGCGTGATCGGAACCCTTCCGTTCCACGATCCGGTAGGCCGGCAGGGGCTTTCCGAGCCCCAGCGCCCACTCCTGCAGGGCCGATTTCGGATTGGTCAGGGATTTTTGCGGCGGGGCGGACAGCTCGTCTTTCCATGCCTGGTCAAACACCGTCCGCACCGCGTCGAAGCCGCCGTCCAGCCAGACCGCGGCCAGCAGGGCTTCCATGGCGTCGCCCAGCACGCCCTCGCGACGCCGCCCGCCCTGTTTGGTTTCGCCGGGCGACAGCCGCATGGCGTCGCCGACCCCGAGGGCCTCGGCCACGCGGGCGCAGGCGGCCTTGTCGACGAGCGCGTGCAGGCGCGAGGACATGTCGCCCTCGTCGGCGCCCGGGAAGTCGCGCACCAGCCGGTCCGCGACCAGCAGCCCCAGAACCCGGTCGCCCAGGAACTCCAGCCGCTGGTTGTCGGCGAACGGCCGACCGCGTGCGTCGCGCTCGGCCCCCTCCCCCACGCTGGCGTGGGTCAGCGCCAGATCCAGCAGCGCCGGATCCCGGAAGTCGTGGCCGAGGCGGCGCCGCAGAGCCTGCACTGCCTCGGCGCGTCTGTCAGTCATCAGTCGAGAACGGTGAAGAACCGGCTCGGTTGGATCTTCGTGAACCAGCTGATCGGGTTCCACAGCGAGGCGCCGGGCTTCCACGAGAACAGGATGATCTCGGCCTTGCCGATCAGGTTCTCGGCCGGGACATAGCCCACGCCGGTGTACTCGTCGTAACGGCTGTCCTGCGAGTTGTCGCGGTTGTCGCCGATCATGAAATAGTGGCCGGCGGGAACCTCGAACACCGGGGTGTTGTCCGAAATATTGCCGGGGCCCCAGTCCTGGATGTTGATCTCGCGGCCTTCCGGCAGGGTCTCGCGCAGCTGGATGGTCAGCTGGGTCCCGTACAGGTTCTGGACGTCCTGACGGCTCATCTCGACGTCGCGGACCGCCGTGCCGTTGATGAACAGCACATTGTCGATCATCTGGATGCGGTCGCCGGGCAGGCCGATCAGGCGCTTGATGTAGTCCGTCTCGTTGTCGCGCGGCAGCTTGAACACCACGATGTCGCCGCGGCGGGGTTCATTGCTGACGCCCGGCAACATGATGCGGCCGCTGAAGATCGGCGGGCTGAACGGGATCGAGTGCTTCGAGTAGCCGTAGCTCCACTTCGAGACGACGATGTAGTCGCCCTCGTACAGGTTGGGCTCCATCGAGGCCGAGGGAATGGTGAAGGGCTGGAACAGCACCACGCGCAGCACCAGGGCGATCAACAGGGCGAAGAAGATCGTCTTGAAGATCTCCATGCCCTCGCTGCTCGAGCCGCCCTTCGACTTGCGCTTCTTGCCGGAACCCCGGGCATAGACCGGGGTCGCATCGACGTCCTCGAAGGGCGCGTCGCAGCGCCGGAGGGCGTGGCGCTCGTGGAGTCTCCGGTCGGCGAGCCGTTCCTTTACGGCGAGGTGCGTGTGACCAAGGGTGGCTCGCGCGCGATCGATCAGGCGTGGACGACGGTGGTCGGGAGCGCGGCGATCGAGGTCGACACCGGCGAGCGACGCATGCCGCTGCGGCTGCCGCATCCGGAGGGATGGCGGCGCATCGACCCGGTCGAGCACCGCGAGGTGCAGTCGCTCGAAGGCTTGCCGCACCTCGACGCGCTCGACGACGTGGACCGGCTCGGTCCGCCGCCCTACGTCGTGGTGGTGACCGCCGTGCGAGCGGGTGATCCGATCGTCGCGCGGGTCGGCAGCGAGGGCTCGGACGGAGAAGCGCGCGACGTGCATCTCGGGGAGCGCGCGGAGCTCGAAGCGTGGATCGCGGCGCGCGAGTCGGGCCGGTGGCCGATCGTGGGCCTGCTCGGGATCATGGCGATCGTGTCGCTGGCGCTCGGCGTGCGCGGACTGCGCGGCTGAGCGCGGGCGTCTCGGTCTTCGTCTCGGTCTCGGTCGCCGATGTCTCCGTCGCCGCTCACGTCCACGTTCACGTCGCCGCTCACGTCGCCGCTCACGTCCACGTTCACGTCCACGTTNNTCCACGTTCACGTCCACGTTCACGTCCACGCGCACGTCGGGTCAGCGTCAGCGTCCGATCGTCACGGACTCTCCGCCGGCGCGCGTCGCCGAGCGAGCGCTTCTTCGACCCGCGACTGCACCAACAACAGCTCGCGCGCGAGCACGTCGGTGTGGATCGCCAGCGTGAGGCTGGTGCCGGGGATCACGCCCCAGACCATGCCGATCACGTAGCCGGTGCGATCGACCACCGGGCCGCCGCTCACCCCGCGCGCTGCCTGTGCGTCGAGCAGCACGCAGCTCTGTCCGTCGCCGCACGGGTTCTCGCCCTGCATCGGGAGGTCGCTCGCGACGCCCGCGACCACGCCTTCGGTGGTGACCCAGCGCAAGAACCCGAGCGGGTGGCCGCAAAGCACGACGCGTTCGCCGCGCAACGGGTTGCCGCCGGGCGGGAATCGCAGCGCGGGCGCGTTCGGGGGCTCGCGCGGGAGGATCACCGCCATGTCGATCGCGGAGGAGACGTGGAGCACGTCGCCCGCCATCGCTTGGCCGTCGTGGAACTGCAGGAGCACCACGGAGGCGTGGCTCACGACGTGGCGGTTGGTGATGACGACCTTGATGCCCGCGAGCGCGGTGACCCAGCCGGTGCCGCTGTTCTCTACCGCCGTGCGGCGGGGGTTGGGTCGGAGCACCAGCGCGGTCGCGCGGGCCGCGGTCGCGTGGGCGT
>DDSO01000150.1:0-297 GCA_002343425.1 Brevundimonas sp. UBA2388 | reverse complement strand
GCGCGTACCTCGAACTCCGAGGCGCGTACCTCGAACTTCGACGCGCGTACCTCGACCTCCGACGCGTCGAACGACACGCCTGGCGCACACGGCGGGATCGATGCCGCGACGCGGACCACGGAGCACCGAACCGCGAGCACCGCGCTCCTTGGGTGATTCGGATGCGATCACGAAAAAGAAGTCGTCGTGGGCCTCGGAGACCGAGACGGGAGAGACGGAGACCGAGACCGAGACCGAGACCGAGACCGAGACCGAGACCGAGACCGAGACCGAAGCCGAGACCGAAGCCGAGACCGA
>DDSO01000042.1 GCA_002343425.1 Brevundimonas sp. UBA2388 | reverse complement strand
CCGACATCACGATCACAGTGATCGCCAGAGGGGCCCGGGCCGCACAGACACTCTGCCGATCAAGCCGGTCCGACGCCAATGAGAAGTCGTGATGCCAGGCATCACAGCGCGATATGATCGCGATCCAGCGATCGCAGCACCTGCTCGGACAGGAGGTCCGCCGCGCCGGAGCGGGAGCCGCGCGCCCGCACCAGGGCGATCTCCGTCTCGTGCAGGTCGGGCAGACCACTGTCGAGCGACAGGGTGACGAGGTCCTTCGGCGTCATGGTCGCCGACAATACGCCGACCCCCAGCCCGGCTCTGAGCGCGGCGTGCTGGCCGGCGAGACTGGGCGAGGTGTAGGCGATTCGAAAGGCGACGCCCTGTTCGGTGAGCGCCGCCAGAGCCCGCTTGCGATAGATGTCCGGGGCCGGCGCGGTGATCAGCGGGATGATCGGGGTCTTGGCCAAGGCGGGGTCTGCGGCCACCCAGACCAGCGGCTCGCGCCACACCCGCACGCCGAGGTCGGGCCCCATTGGTTCGCGCTTTATCAGCGCCAGGTCCAGCGCGCCTTTCGAAAGTTGGTCGAGCAGATTGGCGGTGTAGTCGCAGGTGACTGCGAGACTGACCCTTGGATGACTACGGGCGAAATCGCCGAGAATACGCGGCAGGAAAGCTGTAGCGATGTCCTCAGGGGCGCCGAAGCGCACCTCGCCCTCGACATCGCCCTCATTCAACCCTGCGATGATTTGGTCGTTGAGGCGCAGCAGAGCATTCGCGGACGGGAGCAGGGTCTGGCCCTCGGCCGTCAGGATCACGTCGCGAGCGTTCCGGCTGAACAGTTCGACGCCCACCTGATTCTCCAGCCTGCGGATTTGCAGACTGATCGCCGGCTGGCTGCGCCCCAGGCGAACGCCGGCGCGGGTGAAACTGCCGGTGTCGGCGACTGTGACGAACGCCCTCAGCAGATCGAGATCGAGATTCACGAGACGATGCATCAGACCCGATCATTAGCAGAGCTTATAGGGTGCATGAGCCCATTAAACTGGCCCTTGGGGCAAGTCGAGCGCCATGGGATGCGACCCCGCCACGTCGAGATCGCAACTCCATTGACCACAGTCGTCTGCCCGAAAGCCCAACTTGCGCCCGACTGTTTTCCACCCCTGCTGCTGATCGCGCTGACGTCGGCTACCGCGCTTTTGGCCACGCCCGCTGTCGCGCAGAGCAACCAGAATTCCGGGTTCTGGACGCAGGTGAGCGCCACCGCGCCAATGGGGCGCGACCTTCTGGGATCGGTGGAGGTGCAGGGCAGGTTCAACGACGACGCGGCGATGGAACAGCGGATCCTGCGTCTGGGCGTCGGTTATCGGGCAAGTCCGGGAGCCACTGTGTGGGCCGGCTACCACTATCAGGGTGTCGAGCGGGACGGCCAACCCGGCACGACCGAGCATCGCGGCGGGCAGCAGGTTTCATTGAACATCGGCCCGGCGTTCAGCGGCGCGTTCAGCGCACGCACGCGGTTGGAACAACGCTTCGTCAGCTCGGGCGACGACGTCGGGTGGCGGCTGCGCCAGCAGCTTCGCTACGACCGCCCAATCGGGCGGGACCCTGATGTGTCGTTCGTCGCACACGCCGAGGTCTTCGTCGCCATGAATGACACGGATTGGGGGGCCAGCGGCGGCTTCGATCGGATACGGTCGTTCGTCGGCGTGGCGATCCCGGTGCGAGAGACCGTCTCCCTGGAAATCGGATACCTGAATCAACTCGACGAACCCGCGATCGACCGGATCGATCATGTGCTGTCCTTGTCGATGGTGCTCCGGCCATGAGCCCCGTCCATCCGGCAGAATGTCTTCAGGCTATGCGACATCACGGCGCCTCTGTGGATGGAGGCCTCCATTGACCGACTTCGGCCTGCCGTCCGGCCTTGCGCTCCTGACTTCCCCGGCCATCCTGTTCTTCTTCATCGGCGCGGCGGCGGCGTTCGCGCGCTCCGACCTCGCCATTCCCGAGCCCGTGTCCAAGGCGCTGTCGCTGTATTTGATGCTGGCCATCGGCTTCAAGGGCGGGGTAGAGGCGCGCGATGCGGGCCTGAACGGCGACTTTCTAGTCGCCGCGGCCATCGGCGTGGCGCTCAGCGCCCTGATGCCGCTGCTGGCGTTCATCATCCTGAAGCGGGTGTCGCGGCTGGACCGGCCCACGATCTGCGCACTGGCGGCCACCTACGGGTCGGTCTCGGTCGTGACCTTCGCCGCCGGCCAGCAGCACCTCGCTGCGGTCGGCATGACCTCCGGCGGCTATATGGCCGCCGTTCTGGCGCTCATGGAAACGCCCGCCATCCTGACGGCGCTGCTCCTGCTCAACGGCGCGGGCCGCGGCGAGCCGGGACGTCGCCGGACCATCCTCAAGGAGGTGTTCGTCGGCGCGGCCACGATCATGCTGCTCGGCAGCTTCGTTGTCGGGCTTGTCTCCGGCCAGGCCGGCATGGTCAAGCTGGAGGTGTTCGTCGGGCCGCTGTTCCAGGGAGCCCTGTGCTTCTTCCTGCTCGACATCGGCCTGATCGCGGCCCGGCGACTGATGGAGGGGGGGCGCAAGATGTCCCCCGCCGTGATCGGCTTTGCCTTGGCCTTTCCCGTGGTTTCGGCCGCCATTGCCCTCGGCCTGGCGCGCATGGCCGGGCTCGAGGCTGGAAACGCCGCCCTGCTGACCATTCTGGCAGGCTCCGCCTCCTATATCGCGGTCCCCGCCGCCATGCGGCTTGCCGCGCCCGAGGCGGACCCCGGCGTGTACGTAACCGCGTCCTTGGCCGTGACCTTCCCCTTCAACCTGACGATCGGCATCGCCCTCTACGCCGCCGCGGCGGCCTGGCTCTGGCAGTGAGTTTCCTCATGCGTTCCGTGTCTCAATCCTCAACCCAGGCGGCGTTTCGTCACCGCGAGACCCCGGGGAGAATGCGACCTTTACCGGCGCGGGACGGTGGCCCCCCATGGCCGGGCGAACGGGCGGTTTTGGCCACGATGCATGGAAAGGAGACGGCGATCACGCCGGTGATCGCTCGCTTCATGGGCCTCGAGGTGGGGGTGCCCGCCGGGCTGGACACCGACGCGTTTGGAACCTTCAGCCGCGAGGTCGAGCGCAGGGGGACTCCGCTCGACGCGGCGCGGGCAAAGATCGCCTCCGGTTTCGATCTGATGCCTGAAGCGCGCTTCGGTCTGGCCAGCGAAGGCAGTTTCGGGCCTCACCCTCTGATTCCGTTCCTGCCCCTTGGGCGCGAGATCGTGGTCCTGATCGACCGTCTGTCCGGACTCGAACTAGTCGGCCAGTTCGCCGGGATCAGGACGAATTTCGCGCACGAGATCGTGAATACGATCGAAGCGGGACGGACCTTCGGCGCCCGGATCGGTTTTCCGGACCATGGCCTGATCGTCACGGCCTCCATCGATCGGGCGCCGGCGCCGGATGTCGCGCTGATCAAGGATATCGGCGGTTGGGACGCCCTCGACGGAGCGATCGAACGCGTCATCGGCCTGACAGGGAGCGCTCTGGTCGAAACCGACATGCGGGCCCATCGCAATCCCCACAGGATGCAGGCGATCCGGCGCGCCACGCTGGATCTGGTCCGGCGATCCCGGAGCGCCTGTCCCGCCTGCGGTCGACCGGGATACGTCGTGACCGAGCGCTTGCCGGGCCTGGCCTGTGCGGACTGCGGCGGGCCCACGGTGAAGATCCGCGCCGAGCGTCTGACCTGCGCCGGCTGCGGTCATTGGCTGGAGCGCCCGGTTCCGGCCGCGAAAGCCGATCCCGGATCCTGCGGCGACTGCAATCCTTAGATCAACTGGCATGGGGTGAACTATGATGACCGGGAAAGACGATCGGGCCGCCGCAGCCTTGGCCGCCATCGACGAGCGCATCGCCTGGGTTCTGGAGAGTCCCGGCATGAGCGTCTGGCTCAAGTCGGCGTTGAAGTCGGCATTGGCGGAAAACCCCATCACCCTGTCCAATGACCTGGAAATTCTGACTCATTTGATCGTGCCAAGAGTAAATGCGTTGCTGCGACAGCCCCTCGGCGACGGAGGCCTGTCATCCCGCTGAGACGGGCCCCAGGAATCGCCATGGCAGGGTTTCGTCGGCGTGGAAAGGGACCAGGTCGCCTTCGGATGTCCCCGCAAGCCGTTCCGGGACAACCAGAGGATCGCGCTCCAGAATGATGGAAGTCGTGTTCAGGGGCAGGCCATAGAAGCGCGGGCCGTGCTCAGAGGCGAAACCTTCCAACCGGTCGAGCGCCCCATCTTCTTCGAACGTCGCCGCATAGCTTTCGATAGCGAAAGGGGCATTGAAGATGCCGGCGCATCCACACGCGGACTCCTTCTGGCCGATCAGGTGCGGGGCGGAGTCGGTGCCGAGGAAGAATTTGGGCGAGCCTGACGTCGCCGCGCGCCGCAGGGCGAGCCGGTGTCGCTCGCGCTTGGCCACTGGCAGGCAGTAGGCGTGCGGGCGCAGACCTCCGGCGAACATGGCGTTCCGGTTCAGGCGCAGATGATGGGGGGTGATGGTCGCGGCGAGATTCGGGCCGCCGCTCTCGACGAAGGCTACCGCATCGGCGGTGGTGATGTGCTCGAACACTGCCCTGAGCGCCGGAAAGTCAGCAATGATCCTGGAGAAAATCGTCTCGATAAAGACCGCCTCGCGATCAAAGATGTCGATCGCCGGGTCGGTCACCTCCCCGTGCAGCAATAGCGGCATGCCAAGGCGCTGCATCCGTTCCAGGACGGGATAGATCCTGCGGACGTCGGTCACCCCGTGGTCGGCGTTGGTGGTCGCGTGGGCCGGATAGAGTTTGCAGGCCGCGAAGACCCCGGTTTCGAAACCGCGGTTGATCTCGTCAGGGTCGGCGTCGTCGGTCAGGTAACAGGTCATCAGGGGCTCGAACGTCCCGCCAGGATCCAGCGCGTTGAGGATTCGGGTGCGATAGCCTTCGGCGGCGGCGGTCGTGGTGACCGGTGGGGTCAGATTCGGCATGACGATCGCGCGTCTGAACTGGCGCGCCGTGTATCCGACGACGGACCGAAGCATATCCCCGTCGCGAAGGTGAACATGCCAGTCGTCCGGAGCGCGAATGACAAGACGTCGAGAGGGGGGAAGCAGTGCGGGCATCCGCTAACGCTAGCCGATTCCGGGCCGCGCGCCGACATCGAACAGGGAAACCTCAACTTGCCCAAACGGAGCCTCCCATCGGAAGGCTGCTTGGAAATGGATCGAAGAGAGTTCGAGGAGCTGGCAGCCGGTGCACGACTGCCCTTTCCGAGCGCCGAATGCGTCGGTGACAGTGCATGATTCGACTGGCTGTTCGAAATGGACGCCTCTTTGGCTCCAATTCAGGGCGATGGGAATGACCAGCTTTCGCTACAAGTCAGCATCTTTGATGAAGGCAGCCAGCCTCAAGAACCGAACATGATCCTTCGCCGTGGCGGTGAAGCTCGACTTTCGATCGGGCAACAAGGCCCGGATGGTCAGATGATCGACGGTCTCGAACTCACCCTGCGTCCGATCACAGCGACTGAGTGAACCTGCTCCAAGGTTTGCAACGCGTCGAACTATGCCCTTGGCTGCCTGCCGAACAGCAAGCCTTCCGACCTTTCATCCTGGCAGCGGCACAGTGGCCTGATAGTTCTCAGCATCATCCACGGTGGCGCACGTACGACGTCACGCGCCATGCCCCGGTGGGTCGACAACGCCCGCTTTCTAAGGTCCGCTTTGCGCCAGGATGCCAAGGACCACTTTCGACCCGAAGCGGAAGTCTAACCCGACACCTTGTGGCTTGAACGCCTCGGGTAGACTGGCCTTGTCAGTTGACCTGCGCGCCCTTGTCATCGGACGTGTGGTCCGGTTCAAGAAGAGGGATGAATCCAGTCGATTATGCCTTCCTGATCGTCGCAGTCCTTTTGCTGTCCACGGTGTTGGCTGGCAGCCTGTCCAGCCGTTTCGGATTGCCGGCCATGATCGGCTTTCTGGCCTTGGGCATGATCGCCGGATCGGACGGCCCGTTCGGCATCGTATTTTCGGATTACGCCTTGGCCCAAACCATCGGCGTGGCGTGCCTGATCTTCATCCTCTTCTCGGGCGGCCTGGACACCGACTGGAAGCTGGTGCGCCCCATAGTGGCCCCGGCCCTTGTCCTGTCCACCGTCGGGGTGATGATAAGCGCCGGGATCATCAGCGTGGCCGCGGTGCTGCTGCTGGACTTCACGCCCGTTCAAGGGTTCCTGCTGGGGGCCGTCATCGCCTCTACAGACGCCGCCGCAGTCTTCTCCATTCTTCGTGGGCAGGGTGGGGCGCTGAGGAAGGACCTGACCGGCCTGATCGAGCTGGAGTCCGGCTCGAACGATCCGATGGCCATCTTCCTTGTCGGGGTCGCGCTCGTGCTGGTGGCGACGCCCCAAGCCTCGCTTCTGCCGTTCGCCCCGTCGTTCCTGATGCAGATGGGCGTCGGAGCCGTAGTGGGGATTGGTGTCGGATTTCTGCTGCCCAGCTTCATAAAGCGCATGCGGCTGCGCGGCAGTGGCCTGTCGCTTGTGGTGTCCATCGGCGCAGCCCTGTTCAGCTACGGGTTCGCGGCGGTGGTCGGCGGCAACGGCTTTCTAGCGGCCTATCTGGCCGGCCTCATGGCGGGCAACCGCGACTATACAGCGAGACGCACCATTTCGCTGTTCCAGGACGGCTTGGCTTGGCTGGCCCAAGTGGTCATGTTCCTGACGCTGGGACTGCTGGTCTATCCGACCCAGTTGCCCAGTGTGGTGGGTCCCGGCCTCGCCGTGACAGCGGTGCTGATGCTGGTGGCGCGCCCCCTGAGCGTGTTCATCTGCTTGGCGCCGTTCCGGGTATTCGACTGGCGGGCCAAGCTGTTCGTCTCATGGGCCGGTTTGCGTGGTGCGGTCCCTATCGTGCTGGCCACCTTCCCTATCGTGGCGGGGGTTCCGGGGTCCCAGACCATCTTCAACATCGTATTCTTCGTGGTCATCGTCTCGAGTCTGTTGCAGGGGCCGACGTTGGCGTGGGTGGCCAAAAAACTTGGGGTGCAGGGGGACGAGCCCGGGGTCAATCTGCAGTCGGCGGCCCGCTCGGTTTCCTGATCTTTTGCATTACCTATCGGGACCACGCTCAGCGGTCCGAGTCCGCTCACCACCCATCGCAGACCTTGAGCGCGTCCGATTCCGGGCGAAGCGGGTCTGGCTAGCTGACCACCGCGACAAGGGCGCAATAGTTCTCGGTATCATCCACGGCGGCGCGCCATTTTCTTCCAGAGATTCAGACCGCCGTCCGGGACGCCGGGCCGGGCGCAAGCGGTATCCGCATTGAGCGGGCCGCCAGTGGTCAGGCCGCTTCCGCGCTCTGATCCTGCGCTGCGCCCGCCAGCACCTGCTCTATCCCCGCGAACAGGGTCGCCATGGTCACGGGCTTGGCCAGGTGTCCGTCGGCGCCGGCCTTGCGTCCGGCCTCGATATGCTCGGGCATGGCGTTGGCGGTCAGCATCAGGACCGGCGTGCGGCTCCAGCCGCGCTGCATCTCGTACGCGCGGATTTCGGCGGTGGCGGTCAGGCCGTCCATCACCGGCATCTGCATGTCCATGAGGACCAGATCGAAGCCGCCGCCCCGGTAGGTCTCCAGCGCCTCGCTGCCATCCGCCACGCAGACGAGATCGGCGCTGGCGCCCGACAGCAGAACCTCGATGACCTTGCGGTTGGCCGGGTGATCGTCGGCCAACAGAATCCGCAGCGGAACGGCGTCGGACCCACTCGCGGGGACGGGCGTTTCGCCCGCCTGCGCAGCGTCCGCCGGCGGTAGCGGCGTCTCGAACCAGAACCGGGAGCCGACGCCGGGCTCGCTGTCGCAGTCCAGATCGCCGCCCATCAGTTCGGCCAGTTCGCGAGAGATGGTCAGGCCCAGACCGGTGCCGCCGAAGCGGCGCGTGATCGAGCCGTCGGCCTGATGGAAGCGGCCGAAGATGCGGGCCTTCTGATCCGGTTCAAAGCCGACACCGGTGTCCGTCACGGTGAAGCGAACGCGGTCCCCGGCAACATCCTCGATGCTGAGCCGGACCTCGCCCTGGGCAGTGAATTTCAGCGCATTGCTGACCAGATTGGTCACGATCTGGCGGATGCGCACCACATCGCCATAGACCTGCCGCTCCGCCTCCGCCGGAATCTCGATCGCCAGGACGACGCCCTTTTCCTCGGCCTTGGGTCGCCACAGGGCGGCTGTCTCGCGCACGACATTGGCCAGATGGAACGGCGCCGGCTCGATCGTGATCTGGCCGGACTCGATCTTGGCGGTGTCGAGGATGTCCGAGAGCAGGCGCTCCAGCGTGTCGCTGGAGGACCGCACGATATCGACCATCTCGCGTTCGCGCGGGCCCAGATCGCTGCGGGCCAGGGCGTCGGCCATGGCGACCACCCCGTTCAGCGGCGTGCGAATCTCGTGGCTCATATTGGCGAGGAAGTCGCTCTTGGACCGGCTGGCTTCCTCGGCGGCGCGACGGGCCAGTCGCAGGTGGCCGGCCGAACGCCACTGCCAGACCAGCAGACCGGCGGCCGTGAGGAAGAAGACCACGGCTATGCCGACGATCCAGCGCTGCGCGCTGATGACGTCCTCGTGCAGCCGGGTGTTGGTGCGCGCGGTTTCGAGCTGCCGCCGGCGTTCGGCCAGCTGTTCCTGCATGTCGCCCGTGACCTGGCCGATGCCGGCGCTGAACCGGCGCGCGGTCTGGATGTCCTGGGCCTTGTGATAGGCCTCCAGTCGCTGGAAGGCTTCGCGCGTCCGGCCCTCGGCGAACAGCAGGGCGGCCTCGACCCGGGGAACTTCCGAAAAGCCCTCTTCGCGGAACAGCCCGGCGGCCTCACGGCGGCGGATCTCCGCCAGATCGCGGCGGGCGAGGCCGAGCTGGCCGGTCCGGGCGTAGGCGAGAGCGCGTGACGGCAGCATCTGCGGCGCCAGAAAGTCGGCTGCGCCGAGATCGGCGCCATAGGGCGACAGGCAGTTGAGAACGCCACGCGAGTCGCCGCCGCCGTCCGCGACCATGGCGCACAGGTTGGCGTCATAGACCATCAGGCTCTCCATCCCGGCTCGCACGGACAGCCGGTGATGGGCGGCATAGAGCTGGTTGGCCAGTTCCTGATCACCGACCTGAACCGACAGGCGTGTCAGGTTGTAGAGGGCGTCGAAATCGGGGCGGGGATAGGCGGGGTTGGAGAAGTCGATCTCGAAGCGACGGAAGGCTGTGGTCGCGCCCTCGATGTCGTTCAACTTCATCAGGCCGATACCCGTCACCTCCCAAAGTCCGGCCCGGGCT
This sequence comes from Brevundimonas sp. UBA2388, assembly GCA_002343425.1. Lineage (GTDB taxonomy): Bacteria > Pseudomonadota > Alphaproteobacteria > Caulobacterales > Caulobacteraceae > Brevundimonas. The sequence continues at coordinate 3,141 of DDSO01000042.1, read as the reverse complement.
GTGTCGACATAGGGGGCATCATCGGGAATGGCGGCGTCGGCTTCGGTCAGGAGCCGGAGCCCCTCGCCGATGCGATCCTTGTCCATCAATGCGAGCGCGCTGAGGCGCATGGCGTGCGCCTTGACGAACCAGTCGGTGGTGGTGCGGCCGATCTGGTCCATTTCGGCCGAGGCGGCCGTGTCGCCGCTGTCGTAGCGGATGGTCAGGGCGTTCAGCCGGGCGATCATCTGATACCGCGCGTCCCGGCGGTCCAGGGCGGCGGCGGCGAGGCGATTGTTCCAGACCTCGGCCCTCTCGAAATCGCCCTGGTTCAGGGTGATCCACATGACGTGATAGAGCCGGTTGAGACCCTCCCGGCCGGGGTGCTCCAGGGCGGACTCGCCGAAAGCCTCAAGCGCGGGAAAGCTGGTGGCGGCGGCGCGTTGCTCAACACGCTGCGCCAGCTCGACCCGGCTCTCGCGGGACTGCGTCGCAGCCTCCGCGCCGCCGGCGATGGCGAGCACGAAGAGCAGGACGGCGACGAGAACAAACTTCACTGAAGGCATGTCGTTTCCGTGGTGATCGTCGTTCATGACACGCCGACCCTTTCACAAGCTTTAGCGGCGCAAGACTTTTCCGGGATCGGACCGTCTGTGGACTTCCGCCCCCTGCCGGGTCAGCGTTCCGGAATGGCCGAATCGTCCGTCAGAGAGTCCGCGCCGGGGGGCTATTACGAGTTCTTCGCCGGCGGCGGCATGGTGCGCGCCGGACTTGGCGAAGACTGGCGCTGCCTGTTCGCCAATGACTTCGATCCGGCCAAGGCCGCGGCCTATCGCGCCAACTGGGGCGATGCGGCGCTGAGGGTCGGCGACATCGCGGGCCTGACCGCCGCCGACCTTCCCGGAAAGGCGGACCTGATGTGGGGCTCGTTTCCCTGCCAGGACCTGTCGCTGGCGGGCGTCGGCGCGGGTCTGGGCGGCAAGCGGTCAGGGACGTTTCACGACTTCTGGGGTCTGGCCCGATCGCTGGCTGCAGAGGGTCGGGCCCCGCGGATCGTAGCCGTGGAGAATGTCTGCGGAACCCTGACCTCGCATGGCGGGCAGGATTTCGAGGTCATCTGCCGGACCTACGCAGACGCCGGCTATCGCTGCGGGGCGCTGGTCATCAATGCCGACCGTTTCGTACCGCAGTCCCGGCCGCGGCTGTTCGTGATAGGCGTGCGCGAGGATGCGGCCCCGGACCCGGCCCTGACGGCGCCCATGGCTGACGGGCCGTTTCATCCGCCGGCCCTGCGCCGGGCGGTGGAACGTCTGCCAGGTGAGTTGCAGGGCCGGATGGTCTGGTGGCGGCTGCCGGAGCCGGGCGTTTCAAACGCGAGTCTGGCTTCGGTGATCGAGGCCGAACCGTCGGACGTTCGCTGGCATTCGGCGGCGGAGACGAACCGGCTGCTGGCGCTGATGTCGCCAAAGAACCTGGCCAAGGTGGAGGGCGCGCGCAGAACGGGCGAGCAATGCGTCGGGGGGCTGTACCGCCGAACGCGGCGGGACGCTGCGGGCGGGCGGTTCCAGCGCGCCGAGGTGCGGTTCGACATCGCCGGCTGCCTGCGGACCCCGGGCGGCGGATCGAGCCGCCAGACCCTGCTGGTGGTCGAAGGCGGGCGGGTCCGATCCCGTCTGATGTCGGCGCGGGAGACGGCGCGGCTGATGGGCCTGCCCGACAGCTACCGTTTGCCCGGCTCCTACAGCGCGGCCTGTCATCTGACGGGAGACGGGGTCGCCGTGCCCGTGGTGCGACATCTGGCGCAATGGCTGCTGGAGCCGCTGCTGGCGACACAGGCGGGACTTCGTCGGGCGGCCTGACTGCGCCCTTGCCAAAGGCGTTCAGCGGGGCATCATAGCTGTGGGGGATCCGGGGAGATCATCGTGAAACATCTATTGGGTGGACTGATCGTTCTGGGGCTGTGCGCGGCCCCGGCGGCGGCGGCGGCGGCGGCGGAAACCTGGCACGCGTTCTCGCGCAGCGCCAACTCGGCCTATATGGCCGACGTCGACAGCATTGTGGTGGACGGCGACATCACCCGCGTCCTGCTGGCCATCGTTCCGCTGCGGGGTGAGGCCGGGGACCTGAGCCACACCGTCGATACCTATGAATTCCGCTGCGGACCGAACCAGTGGCGCAGCACCCTGTCGATCGAGTACGGCACCGACGGCGAGGAAATGGGCCGGTATCCGGACGAGAGCGACTGGGTGAACGCCCGGGACGGCACCATCCCGGGTATCCTCAAGGAGATCGCCTGCGACGGCGTCCGGGCCAATCCGCCCCACTGGCCGGCGATCAGCGCCTTTGTCGAGGCGAGGGCTCCCTCGGCCTGATCGTCAGGCGTCGACCGCCGCATCCAGCGCATTGGCCTGGATGAACTCGCGGCGCGGCTCGACCACGTCGCCCATCAGCTTGGCGAACAGGTCGGACGCGTCTTCCTGATGCTCGACCTGCACCTTCAGCAGGGTGCGGGCGTTGACGTCGAGGGTGGTTTCCCAGAGCTGTTCCGGGTTCATCTCGCCCAGACCCTTGTAGCGCTGGATGGCGAGGCCCTTCTTGCCCGCGTCCAGCACCGCCTCGAGCAGGTCGAGCGGACCGCGGATGGTCACGGCCTTGTCCTTGCGGCGGAAGACGGCCGGCTTGTCGAACAGACCCTCGAAGGCGACCGAGCGTTCGGCCAGACGACGGGCGTCGAGCGAACGGATCAACGCCTCTTCCAGCACGATGCGTTCGGTGACGGCACGGCGCACGCGTTCGAAGGCCACAGCCCCCTGCGCGCCCGGTGAACCGGACCAGTTGCCGTCGCCTTCCTCGGCGTAGAGGTTGAGGCGGGTGGCGGCCTTGGACGGATCGGCGGCGTCCTCGTCGAACAGGCCCGCCAGCGCGGACTGCTCGATGGCGAAGGCGGGGGCGCGCTGCGACAGGCGATCGACGCCGGCCTTGAAGGCCTTGGCCTCGCGCACAAGGGACTGCAGGTCAAAGCCGGTGCGGCGTTCGCCGGACGGCAGGTCCAGCTCGGCCTCCGTGGAGCCCTCCTCGATGAGGTAGGCGTCCATCTCGGACTGGTCCTTGAGGTAGCGGGACTGCTTGCCCTTGGACACTTTGTAGAGCGGCGGCTGGGCG
>DDSO01000144.1 GCA_002343425.1 Brevundimonas sp. UBA2388 | reverse complement strand
GGGCCGCAAGATCGCCATGCACGTGGCGGCCACGGCTCCGCTGTCGCTGAACACGGACGATCTGGACCCCGCCGCCATCGAGAAGGAACGTCAGGTCCTCACCGAAAAGGCCAGGGAAGAAGGCAAGCCGGACGCCATGATCGCCAAGATCGTGGAAGGCCAGATCAACAAGTTCCAGAAGGACGTCGTGCTGATCAAACAGCCCTTCGTCATGAACCCCGACGTGACCATCGAACAGCTGGTCGCCGACGCGGGCAAGGAGCTGGGCCACCCCGGTCTGCACCTGGCCGGCTTCGTCCGCCTCGCGCTCGGCGAGGGCGTCGAGAAGGTCGAAGGCCCGGACTTCGCCAGCGAAGTCGCCGCCATGACGGCCGGCCAGTAGGCTCGACTTTCAGCGATCGAAGACAGGGGCCGGCGAGGGATCGCCGGCCCCTTTTCGTTTCGGCGTTTGCGCTGGCGGGTGTCTCGGGCCAAATGCGCCTCGATTGATTCAAGGGGTCTGTTCATGAAGCGCCTGCTCGCCGCGGTTTCCGCCATCGCCATCCTCGCCTCCGTCCCGGCCGCCGCCCAGGAGGTGGACCGGGTCGCGATCAACGGCATCATCGATCAGGGGCTGAACCATAGCGAGGTCATGCAAACGGCCGCCTGGCTGACCGACCGGATCGGCGGGCGAATGACCAACTCGCCGCAGATGCGTCAGGCCGAGCAATGGACGGCCCAGCGGTTCCGCGACTGGGGCCTGTCCAACGTCCGGGCCGATCCCTTCGACTTCGGCCGGGGCTGGTCGATCGTCCGGTCCAGCGCGCGCATGACGGCGCCGCGCCCGCTCGACCTGCGCGCCATCCCGATCGCCTGGACCCCGTCCACGCCGGGCGTGATCAGCGGCGAGGTGATCGTCGCCCCGATGGCGACCGCGGGCGATTTCGCGAAATGGCGCGGGCAACTGGCGGGCAAGATCGTGCTGGTCTCGCGTCCGACCGCCGTCACTGACCCGACGCAGCCGGCCTTCCGCCGCCTGACTGACGAGGACCTGCGCAACGCCAACACCTACAACATGCCCAACCATGCCGAGCCCTCGACCGGCGGCCTGCGTGGGCCGGACTTCGCCCGCCAGCTGGACGCCTTCCTGCAGGAGGAGGGGGCCCTGGCCTGGGTCCGCATGTCCCAGCGCGACGGCGGCCTGCTGCACGGCACTGGCTCCGGCTACCGCATGGACGACCAGCGGCTGACCCCCGGCATGGAGCTGGCGGCCGAGGACTATCGCCGTCTGGCCCGGCTCGCCCTGACCGAGGACGCCCGGCCCACCCTCGAGCTGATGAGCGAGGTCCGGTTCCATGAGGAGGACCTCAACGCCTACAACGTCCTGGCCGACATTCCGGGCACGGATCGTTCGGGCGAATATGTGATGGCCGGGGCGCATTTCGACAGTTGGGTCGCCTCGGATGGCGCGGTCGACAACGCCGCCGGCACGGCCGTGGTCATGGAGGCCGCCCGCATTCTGAAGTCCCTCGGCGTGCGTCCCAAGCGCACCATCCGCTTCGCCCTGTGGAACGGCGAGGAACAGGGCCTGTGGGGCTCGCTGGCCTATGTCGACCGCTATCTGGCGACCCGCGCGCCGCTGGGCGACCCTGAGCTGGACGCCCTGCCGAACGGCCGCACCTGGCGTCAGCGCTGGCCGATCCAGCCGCGCGAGGGCTACGGCGATCTGGTCGCCTATTTCAATCTCGACAACGGCTCGGGCAAGATCCGCGGCATCAACGCCGAGGGCAATGTCGCCGCCGCACCGATCTTCCAGGACTGGCTTGAACCCTTCAACGCGATGGGGGCAACGACCGTGTCGATGCGGACAGCAGGCGGGACCGATCACGTCTATATGCAGACCGTGGGCGTCCCGGGTTTCCAGTTCATCCAGGATCCGCTCGATTACAGCGCGCGACTGCACCACACCTCGATCGACAGCTATGACCACCTGCGCGCAGAGGACCTGCGTCAGGCCGCGATCATCCTGGCCAGCTTCCTGCTGAACGCCGCCAACAGCGACGAACCCCTGCCGCGTATGCCGACCCCGACCCGACCCACGCCGACGAACCCGTTCCCGCTGCAATAGGCCTTCGGTCCGGGGCGGCGGACCGCCGCCCCGGACCCGTTCCGTCAGTGGCCCTTGCGGCTGGTGATCTTGCCGAAGTCGCGCTCCAGCGCCGTGGTCACCTTGCTCAGCGCGCCGGCGGCGGCCTGGTCGATCGACCCGGCCTGTTCGGTGACGGTGATCGGCGCGCGTCCGGCCGGCCGGACCTCGATCACACACCGCTTGTCGTCCCCGGCGTTGCGATCGCCGTTCTCGTCCCCGACGTGGACCTCGACGCGCGTCAGCCGCTCGCTGAAGCGCGACAGCCGGCTCCGGACCGTTTCCTCAAGTTGCCGGGTCAGGGCCTCGCGGCCGGCGATGTTGTTGGCGGTGTTGATCTGGATGTCCAAAATTCTCTCCTGACAGGGTTCGATGGGGGCAGTTCAGCGCGCCTTGCGCGAGCGCTCGAGAACCGGCCTCTGGCCTTCGGCGTCGAAGGCGCCGGACGGGGCGATCCCTTCGTTGGGCGTTGCCTTCATGCCTTCGTCGGCGGTCTGTCCGGCCGCGGGATGGCGAGCCTCGGGGGCCGACTGTTTGAGCGCCATCGCCTTGGCGGCCTGCGCCTCCTGGGCGGCGCCCGCGTCTGTGGCGTCCTTGTCTGTCATGGTCGTCTCCTTTGGTTGTCGCTCAAGAGCAACCCGTCGCGGACATCGAGGTTGCCGTTGTGCGGCGACCTGTCCGCCCGCGACGAACAGCCCGCCTTCTCGCATGACCAAACAGGCGCTAAGGCTGCGGCATGATCGGAAGACTGAACCACGTCGGCGTCGCCACGCCCTCCATTGAGGCCAGCGTCGCGATGTATCGCGACCTGCTCGGCGCCACGAAGGCGCATGCGCCGTTCGACCTGCCGGCGCAGGGGGTGCGAGTCTGTTTTGTCGACCTGCCCAACAGCCAGATCGAACTGATCGAGCCACTCGGCGACGGCAGCCCGATCCACGGCTTCCTCGCCAGGAACCCGAAGGGCGGGCAGCATCACGTCTGTTTCGAGGTCGAGGATATTCTCGCCGCGCGCGACGCCCTGAGGGCGAAGGGGGCGACCATCCTCGGCACGGGCGAGCCGCGCATCGGCGCGCACGGCACACCGATCATCTTCGTCCATCCGAAAGACATGGGCGGAGTGCTGGTCGAACTGATGGAAACCCCGAAGGACGGAGCGCACTGATGCCGATCGGTATCGTCACCATGTTGGGCGTCTACATCATCTGCTGGTGGACGGTGCTGTTCGCGGTCCTGCCGCTTGGGACCTCGCAGGAGCGGCACGAGCCGCCGACCGACGGGGCGCAGTGGGGCGCGCCCGAGAAGCCGGACCTCAAGCGCAAATTCATCACCACGACCTGGGTCTCGGCGGTGCTTTGGCTCTTTGTGATGGTGCTGGTCTACATCGGCTGGATGCCGTTGCCTGACCTCGCGCCGCCTGTTCCCTGAGGGCCGGATGACCGACCGCCTGTTCCTGCTCAACCCCGGCTGGACCGACGACGAGGGCGGACCCTGGTACTGCCCGGCCGGCGCCGTCGTCGAGGGTGTGCTGGCGTTTCATCCCAAGCTGCGTCAACAGCTGGAAATCGTCTATCTCGATCACCCGCGCCCGCGCCCGCCGGTGATCGAACTGGTCGGCGAGGACCACCAGAGTTGCCCGATCCTGGTGCTGGACGAGACGTTTGACTGGCCCGAAGCCGCGACGTCCGGGGCGACCGGTCGCCGCTTCCTGCAGGACGAGGCCATCATTCCCTATGTGGCCGCCCGATACGGGATTGCGCGACCACATCCGTGACGATCGGAAGGCGCCGTTGCGCCTGTCGGATACCAGCGGTTTGCAACAGGCATTAACACGCGCCTAGTCTTCCGACCGGGAGGACCAACATGAAACTCAAACCGCTGATGATCACCGCCGCGGCTTCGCTCGGACTGTATGCCTGCAGTCCCGGCACAGAGGCGCCCGCTGCACCGGAACCGGCAACTGTCGCCGTTCCCGAAGCCTATATTGGCGTATGGAGCAGCTCGAACTGCGCGCGTCCCTTCGTGCGGATCGGCGTTTCGGAGATCCGGAACATGGGCTCCGAGCGCGCCATACCTCTGACGTCGGCGGAAGCGTTCCCCGACGGCCGGCTGATCCTCACCTATCTTGACGACGTCGAGAACGCCGTTGTGACCGAGACCTGGAAGCTCGCTGACGGAAAGCTCGACCTGGTCAGATCGGTCTGGCCCGACAGCACCGACGACTGGGCCAGCGATCCGATGTCACCGTGTTCCGGGCCCACGCCTCTCGACGGTTGACGACGTGCGACGTCGGGCGGTGATTGCAAGCCCGGCCTAGCTTTCGCCCCGGTCACCCGGCTAAAGCTTTGCTCCCGCTTTGCTTGCCGAGATTCTGCCCATGCGCCTGTCGCGCTATTTCCTGCCCACGCTCAAAGAGGCGCCCTCGGACGCCCAGATCGTTTCGCACCAGCTGATGCTGCGGGCCGGCCTTATCAAACAGGAGGCTGCGGGCATCTATGCCTGGCTGCCGCTGGGCCTGCGGGTGCTCAACAGGATCGAGCAGATCGTGCGCGAGGAGCAGGAGCGGGCCGGGGCCGTCGAGCTGCTGATGCCGACCCTGCAACTGGCGGACCTGTGGCGGGAGAGCGGGCGCTACGACGCCTATGGCCCCGAGATGCTGCGCATCACCGACCGGCACGAACGCGAGCTGCTGTACGGGCCCACCAATGAGGAGATGATCACCGACATCTTCCGTGGCTTCGTGAAGAGCTACAAGGCGTTGCCGCTGAACCTGTTTCATATCCAGTGGAAATTCCGTGACGAGCGCCGGCCGCGGTTCGGCGTCATGCGCGGGCGCGAATTCCTGATGAAGGACGCCTATTCGTTCGACATCGACGAGGCCTCGGCGCGCAAGGCCTACAACCGTATGTTCGTGGCCTATCTGAACACCTTCGCCCGGATGGGGCTGAAGGCCGTGCCGATGCGCGCCGACACCGGACCGATCGGCGGCGACCTGAGCCACGAGTTCATCGTCCTGGCCGATACGGGCGAAAGCCAGGTCTTCTGCGACCGCAAGCTGGTCGAGATGCCGGCTCCCGGAGCGGGCGTGGACTGGGACGATCTGCAGGGGATTGTCGACGAGAGGACCGGCCTGTACGCCGCCACCGAGGAAATGCACGACGCCGGCCAGTTCGAAAGCCAGACGGTCGAGGCCGACCGCCTGACCGCGCGCGGCATCGAGGTCGGGCACATCTTCTACTTCGGTACCAAATACTCCGCGCCGATGAAGGCCCGCGTCGCCGGGCCGGACGGCAGGGACACGGATGTCCACATGGGCAGCTACGGCGTGGGCGTGTCGCGCCTGCTGGGCGCCATCATCGAGGCCAGCCACGATGAGGGCGGCATCATCTGGCCCGACTCCGTGGCGCCGTTTGACGTCGTGGTGATCAATCTGCGCGTCAATGACGAAGCGGTCTGCGCCGCTTGCGAAGAGGCCGTGGCCAGGCTGGAGGCGCTCGGCAAGGACGTCCTCTATGACGATACTGACGAGCGGCCGGGCGGGAAATTCGCCACCGCCGACCTGATCGGCATTCCCTGGCAGCTGACCATCGGTCCCAAGGGCGTGGCCGAGGGCCTGGTCGAGCTGAAGCGCCGGGCGACCGGTGAGAAGGTCTCGATCCCGCTGGACGAGGCGCTGGCGAAGGTGCGCGGATGACGGATGTCCCGGCGGCCCTGAAGCCGACCAAACCCGCCGGTCCGTTCTCGGCCTGGGAGTTCGAACTGGCGCTGCGATATCTGCGCGCCCGGCGGAGGGAAGGCGGCATCGCCCTGATCGCCATCATCTCCTATGTCGCCATCGCCCTGGCGGTCATGGCCCTGATCATCGTCATGAGCATCATGGCCGGGTTCAGGAACGAGCTGCTGGACCGGATGCTGTCCTTCAACGGCCATATGTATGTGCAGGGACAGGTGTTGGTAGATCCGGACCGCGAGGCCGCCGTGGCGCGCATCGCCGCGGTGCCCGGCGTGGTCAGCGTTTCGCCCCTGACCGAGAACCAGGCGCTGGTGCGCGCGGCGGGCCAGACGACCGGCGCGGTCGTGCGCGGCATCCGTCCGCAGGACCTGGACTCCATGTCCTATGTCTTCGACAGCCTGACGCCCGAGGCGCGGCGCGCCTTTGGACAGGGCGCCTGGGGCGGCGACAACATCCTGATCGGCAAGGCGCTGGCGGAAAGCATGGGGCTGCGTGTCGGCGATCCGATCACCCTGTACTCGCCAACGGGCGCTGACAGCGCCTTCGGCAATCTGGGCGGACTGGAGAAAACCTATCGCATCGGCGGGGTGTTCACCTCGGGCACAGCGGACTTCGATCGCGCCTTCCTGTTCATGCCGCTGGAGCAGGCCCAGCTGTTCTTCGGCAAGGAGGGCGTCTGGGATGTCATCGAGCTCAAGGTCGCGGAGCCCGACCGCGTCGGCGAGCTGACCCAGGCTGTGCGCGCGGCCTCGGGCGACAGCGCCATCGTCAGTGACTGGCGGGACCGCCTCGCCGCCTTCTGGGGCGCGCTGAAGGTCGAGCGGGTGGCCATGAGCATCATCCTCGGCCTTGTCGTGGCCATCGCCGCCCTGAACATCATCTCCGGCATCGTCATGCTGGTGAAGAACAAGACCCGTGACATCGCCATCCTGAGGACCGTCGGGGCCAGCCAGATGGCGATGCTGCGCATCTTCTTCATCTCCGGCGCGGCCATCGGCGTGGCGGGCACGATCACCGGTCTGGTGCTGGGGCTGGTCTTCTGCCTCAACATCGGGGCGATCCAGCATTTCCTCGAATGGCTGCTGGGCGTCCAGCTGTTCAACGCCGACGTCTATATGCTCGACTCCATCCCGGCCGAGGTCGACGCCATGGACGTGATCTGGGTGACCCTGTGGTCGGTCTTCATGTCGTGCGTGGCTTCGCTGCTGCCGTCGTGGCGAGCCGCGAAAATGGATCCGGTTGAGGCGCTTCGGTATGAGTAGGCCCGTCCTTTCCGTCCGCGGGGTGACCCGCACCTATGAGACCGCCTCGGGCGGCCTGACCGTGCTGAAGGGCGTCGATCTGGATGTCATGCCGGGCGAGGTCGTGGGTCTGATCGGGCCCTCGGGCTCGGGCAAGTCCAGCCTGCTGCACGCCGCCGGCCTGCTGGAACGGCCGACCTCGGGCGAGATCCGGATCGATGGCGCAGACGTCGGCGGGCTCGATGAGCGGGCGCGGACCCATATCCGCCTTGCCAGCATCGGCTTCGTCTACCAGTTCCACCATCTGCTGCCGGAGTTCTCGGCCCTTGAGAACGTGATGATGCCCCAGCGCATCGGGGGAGCGAGCTATGAAGCCGCTCGCGCCGAGTCGCTGCGCCTGCTCGACCTTGTTGGCCTGACGCCGCGCGCCGATCACCGCCCCGCGCAGCTTTCGGGCGGCGAGCAGCAGCGCGTTGCGATCGCCCGTGCCCTCGCCAACAAGCCAAGACTGCTGCTGGCCGACGAGCCGACCGGTAATCTCGACCCCAAGACCGCCGAAAAGGTGTTCGACGTCCTGCTTGGTATCGTGCGGGCCGAGGGCCTCGCGGCTCTGATCGCGACCCACAACCACAAACTGATCAACTACACCGACCGGACTCTGCTTCTGCACGAAGGCAAGCTGGTCGATGGCGGCAAGCTGACGGTCTGAAGCGCGGGCGGCGTCGCAATGCCTGTGGATGGCGGCGCGAACCGCGTTCCACCGGCGCGCCGAAAGGGGCATGATGACGGGCCGCCACCCGAGTCCCCCCATGCCGCCGTTCGTCCATCTCCGCGTCCATTCCGCCTATTCGCTGCTTGAGGGCGCGATCAGGGTGAAGGAACTTGCCGAACTGTGCGCCAAAGGCGGTATGCCGGCCGTCGCGGTGACGGATACCAACAACCTCTTTGGCGCTGTCGAGTTCGCCGACACGGTTGCGGGCAAGGGCGTTCAGCCCATCATGGGGCTGACCCTCAGTGTCGAACTCGGGCGGGAGAAGGACCGCAACCGATCCGGAGCGGCGACGGAGCGGCCCCAGATCGCGCTGCTGGCTCAGAACGAGACGGGCTGGCTCAACCTCTCGCGGCTCTCCAGCAAGGCCTATCTCGACATCTCTGCCCCCGACACGCCGCATGTTCCGCTCGCCGTGCTGGAGGCCCACGCGGAGGGGCTGATCCTTCTCTCCGGCGGTCCGCGCGGCCCCCTCGACCGGTTGATCGCCGAAGGGCGTAGGGACGAGGCCGCTGCGCTCGCGGCACGGCTGGCGGCTTCCTTCCCGACACGCTTCTATGTCGAATTGCAGCGCCACGGCACGTCGGGCGAGGCGGCGGTCGAGCCGGCGCTGGTCGATATAGCCTACGCTCAGGGCCTGCCGCTCGTCGCAACCAACGAGTGCTTTTTCGGCGGCCCCGACATGTACGAGCCGCACGACGCGCTGCTGTGCATCGCGGCCGGCCGCTATGTGAACGAGGAAGACCGGCCGCGCGTGACGCCCGAGCACCGGATGAAGTCGCCTGACGAAATGCTGGCGCTCTTCGCCGATCTCCCTGAGGCGACCGCCAACACGATCGAGATCGCCCGCCGCTGCGCCTACCGGCCCGAGAAGCGTAAGCCGATCCTGCCGGCCTATCCGCTGCCCGCTGGCCAGTCGGCGGCGGGCGAGCTGCGCCGCCTCGCCCATGAGGGGCTGACCAGCGCCTTTCCCCTCTTCGCCGCCGCGCTGCTGGCGACGATGCGCTGGCACATACACTTCAGCCGCGTGGGCATCGAACCAATCATCGTGCCGCTGGAATGGGCGGCTGCAGTCTGGCTA
>DDSO01000064.1 GCA_002343425.1 Brevundimonas sp. UBA2388 | reverse complement strand
CGCGACACCCTGCGCAAGATGCGGTGCGGCTCGATTGAGGAGATCACGGCCCTGATCTCCCTCTACCGGCCCGGGCCGATGGAGATGATCGACACCTATATCGACCGGAAATTCGGACGGCAGGAAGTCGACTGCCTGCACCCGTCGCTGGTCGATGTCCTGACCGAGACCTACGGCGTCNNTGCGCCGGGCGATGGGCAAGAAGAAGAAGGAGGAAATGGACTTCCAGCGGGCGCGCTTCGTCGAGGGCGCGTCAGGGAAGGGCGTTTCCGGGGAGCAGTCCGGCTTCATCTTCGATCTGGTGGCCAAATTCGCCGGCTATGGCTTCAACAAGTCGCACGCCGCCGCCTATGCGCTGATCAGTTTCCAGACCGGCTGGCTGAAGGCCAATCACCCTGTCGAATTCATGGCCGCGTCCATGTCACTCGATCTCAGTAATACCGACAAACTGGCTGTCTTCTATCAGGATTGTCGCCGGTTCGAGGTGCCGGTCAAGGCGCCTGACGTGAACCGGTCCTCGGCCGATTTCGACGTGGCCTGGGATGACGGCGTCGGGGCGGTCCTCTACGCCCTGGGCGCCATCCGTAACGTCGGACTGGAGGCCATGAAGCATCTGGTCGAGGTGCGCGAGACCGGCGGGCGGTTCACCGACATCTTCGACTTCCTCGAACGGGTCGATCCGCGCAGCGTCAACAAGCGGGCGCTGGAGAACCTGGCCCGGGCCGGGGCCTTCGACAGTTTCCACTCCAACCGCCGCCAGCTGGTCGAACAGGCCGACACCCTGATGGCCTATTGCCAGAGCGTGGCGGCGGAGCGGGCTTCGTCGCAGGTGTCGCTGTTCGGCGGCGACCAGGCCGGCGCCGCGCGGCCGCGGCTGAAGCCGGTCGAACCCTGGGTCGGGCCCGAGAAGCTGGATCAGGAGCTGGCCGCCGTCGGCTTCTACCTGTCCGGCCACCCGCTGGAGGACATGGCGCCGGCGCTGAAGCGCAAGCGCGTCACCTTTGTCGCCGAGGCCACGGCCCTGGCCGAGAGCGGCCATGAGGCCTTCCTGATGGCCGGCGTCGTCCGCCGCCGCCAGGAGCGGGCCAGCGCCAAGTCGGGTGAGAAATTCGCCTTCGTCACCTTCTCGGATCCGACCGGTGAGTTCGAATGTCTGTTCCCGCCCGAACAGCTGCGCAAATGCCGCGAAGTGCTGGAGGTGGGGGCCTCGATCATGGTCAAGGTCCGCGCCAAGTCGGCCGACGGCGAGGTGCGGTTCTTCGGCGACGACGCGTCCCGGCTGGACACCCTGATCGACGACGGCGCCATGGGACTGCGTATCCACGTTTCGGCCAGGGGAGTCGATCCTGAGGCGCTCAGGTCGCGGCTGGAACGGGCGCGGGCGCAGGGCAAGGGCGGGGAGGTCTCATTGATCGCCTCGCTGGACGGCCGGCGGGAGGTCGAGCTCAAACTGCCGGGCCGCTACCGGCTGGACGGCGCCCTGCGCGGGGCGCTGAAGTCGGCGCCGGGGGTGGTGCTGCTGGAGGATGCGTAATGGCTGACGTCAAAACCCATGAAGGCTCCTGCCATTGCGGGGCCGTGGCCTATGAGGTGGACACCGACCTCGAAGGCCTGATCGAGTGCAACTGCTCCCACTGTCACCGCAAGGGCTTCGTCCTCGCCTTCGTCACGCCGGACGCCTTCCGCGAGACGAAGACGGGGCCCCAGACCGAATACCGGTTCAACAGCCACAAGATCGGACACCGGTTCTGCGAGACCTGCGGCGTCCAGACCTTCGCCCGCGGCGAAGGCCCCGGCGGCGTCCCCATGGTCGCGGTCAACATCCGTACCCTGACCGATATCGAGCCATTCAGCTGGACGGCGCAGCGGGTGGACGGGCGGAGTTTCTAGCGGGCGGGAACAAAGGCTTCGCGCGGCGTTCCGTCGACGGCGTAGAGGCGTTCGGTCGGCAGTTTGATCACCAGTCCGGAGTTCGAGAGCCGGTGATCATGGATGGCGCCCAGCAGGCCGGCCATCGGCTCGCCGACGACCAGGGCGTCGAGAGAATCCAGACCAATGGCCAGGCCCTCGCCCATACTGCCGGTCCAGCGACCGACCCGGACAACTACCGGCCCGTGGTGACGTTTCCCGGGCCGTGGCAGGACCTGTTCAACCCATTGGCGCGGAACGCCCGTTTCCCGTTCCTCGGCCGGCAGCCGGTGGATCTGATAGGGCCGGGCCTCGTCCACGAACCAGCCCATGATGCCGCGCGCAACGACCGTATTCCCGCCGGAGGCGGTGTCGCGGAGATCGAGCACGACCGTCTGGTCGGGTTGCGCGGCCGTCATGATGGCGTCGAAGGCGGCGACCGTGTCGCTGTCGCCCAGCGAGTCATTGAAGCGGATGATCAGGGCCTCGCCGGACGGAAGGGTCGAGATCGGAGGCCGTTCCCCCGGACCGGCTTCATAGAGATTCGGGAAGGTCAGCCGGCGTTCGGCGCCGGCGGCGTCGCGGATGGTAAGGTCGCGCGGCCGGTCGCGGCGGCCGGCCGCGAGGACACGGGCGGCGTAGCCGGCGCGATCTCCGGTCGGCTCGAGGCCCAGTTCGGTCCAGAAGGCGGCGACGGCCTCTGCCGTGGATGTGTCACCGACAGCGACGAGGGTGTCGCCGGGACGCACGCCGGCGACCTCGGCTGGCGAGCCCTGGCGGACGGCGGTGATCCGCCAGAGGTCGCCTTCGGGCTCGATCCAGAGGTCGGAATAGCTTGGGACCAGGCCCCAGCTGTCATTGAACGAGCCGCCGGTGATGGCGTGGTGGTCGGCCAGGGCGGCGACGGCGCGTTCGGCATAGCGCAGCAGGGAGCGACGATCGCTCACCGCCTCGGCCTCGGCGCGCAGGACGGGGCTGATCGGCATGGCGCCGCCCGGGAACCGGTCGAGATAGGCGTACTGGCTGTTGATCAGGCCTTCGATCGACAGGGCGTCGGCGCGGAAAGCCTCGGGCGTCGGCTCAGCCTGTTGGGCGCGGGCGGGCAGGGCGGCGCAGGTCAGGACGACGAGCAGGGTGAGCAAGGCGCGCATGCGAGAAGGCCCCGGAGCAGAAGGCGCGAGGCTGGCCGCTTCGCCGGAGGGCGGCAAGTGAATCCGCCGTCATCTATGGCAGGGCTCAGGCCTTGTCGGTCACCGCATAGACCATGATGCCTGTGGCGACGGCCAGGTTCAGACTGTCAGCCCGGCCGCGCATGGGAATTTTGACATTGACGTCGCAGGCCTCGGCCAGGGCGTCGGTCAGGCCGGCCTGTTCGTTGCCCATCAGGATCAGGGCCGGGTATGCGATGGCGGCATCATGGTGGCCGATCGTGGCGTCCAGCCGGGTGCCGATGACGCTGCCGGGCCACATCTGGCGCCAGGCGATGAACTCGGCCGGCGTGGCGCGGGCGATGGCGACCGCGAAGACCGAGCCCATGGTGGCGCGCACGGCCTCGACCGAGAACGGATCGACGCAGTCGCCGATCAGAATGACGCCGCCGCAACCGGCCGCGTCGGCGGTGCGGATGATGGTGCCCAGATTGCCGGGGTCGCGGACCTGCTCCAGCGCTACCCAGGCCGGGGCCGTGGCCGGTTCGATGGCCGACAGGGGGGTGTAGACCTGGTCGAACACGCCCAGCACCGTCTGCGGATTGTCGCGGCGGCTGATCTTCTCGAGGATGGCGTGGGTGACGACCACGACTTCGCCGCCGGCGGCGCGGGTCGACTCGCGGGCGCGCTCCAGGATGGGATGGGGCCGGGCGTCCTCACCGACCATGAGCAGGCGTGGGGCGCGTTGTTGATCAAGGGCTTCACCGATGAACTTCAGGCCCTCGGCGAGGAACTGGCCCGTCGCCTCGCGCTCCTTGCGCATGTGCAGGGCGCGAACGTTCTTGACCGTGTCATTGGTCAGGGAGGTGATGAGGCGGTCGGTCATGCCGACCAGCGCGCAAAAAAGCTGAGGCCGATGGCGCGGCCGTCCGGGCCGTCCTCGGCCAGGGCCAGTTCGCCCCAGTCGATGACCCCGCCGCGGTCCGCGGTGGCTTCGGCCATCAGATGGGCCAGCGACAGGCCAGAGACGCGCGCGGCATAGGCGTTGAGCAGCAGGAAGGAGGCGTCGTCGGACAGCAGGGCGGCGCAGTCCGTGAGCAGGGCCGGCATGTCCTCGAACAACCGCCAGACCTCGCCGGTCGGGCCTCGGCCGTATTTCGGCGGGTCGAGGATGATCCCGTCGTATTTCGATCCGCGCCGGACCTCGCGGGCCACGTATTTGCGGGCGTCCTCGACGATCCAGCGGATGGGCTTGTCGGCCATGCCGGACAGTTCGGCGTTCTCGCGGGCCCAGGCGACGGACTTCTTTGACGCGTCGACATGGGTAACCTCGGCGCCGGCCGCCGCACAGGCGAGGCTGGCCACGCCGGTATAACCGAACAGGTTGAGGACCTTCGGCTGCTTCAGACTCCGGATCCGGCCGTCGAGCCATTCCCAGTTGGCGGCCTGTTCGGGGAAGAAGGCGAGGTGGCGGAACGGCGTGAACCGGCTGGTGAAGCGCACGTCGCGCCAGGCGAGTGGGAAGCTGTCGATCGGGTTTCCCGCGAACCGCCAGCGGCCGGTCTCATCCTCGTCCGTCGGATCGAAGACCGCGTCGGCAGCGTCGAAGGCGGCCGGGTCGCGCGGCGACCAGAAGCATTGCGGCTCGGGCCGGACCACGGTGTGGCGTCCGTAGCGCTCGAGCTTGCGCCCGCCGCCGCTGTCCAACAGGGCGTAGTCCGCCCAGGCGCGGGTGACGAGGGTCTCAGGCGACGGGTTGAGGCGCGGCGGCATGACCCGCTGATAGGCGGAGAGGCGCGGTCGCGTCCAGCACGTCGTTCGCTTCGGCTGACGACGCGACGGGGGATTCCGTGTCAGACGGTGCATCGCGCCGATGGGGGGTCTTGTCCCAGGCGAACGGTTCGAGGACCAGCCGCCAGGCGGCATGAACGAAGGCGAGGGAAAGCAGGGCCCAGTAGGCGGGCGCCTGGATCATGTCGGCCGCGCCATAGGGAGCCCCGGCGCGTCTCGCCCCGATGGCGCAGGACAGCCAGGCCGAGGCCGCGCCAAGCACCAGAACACAGAGCGCCAGAACCGGCGTTTCAGGCGGCAGGCCGGCCATGGCCGAAACCAGCACCGCCGCCGCCACCCAGGCCAGGGTCAGGCCATGGATCGCCGCCGAGACGAGGCCGGCGCCCACCGTCATCACAAGGGCGAGGCCTCCGCGCCAGCCCAGCGGCCAGGGCCGGCGCGTATGCACGCCCCAGGTCTGGAGATAGCCCTTGAGCCAGCGCGTCCTCTGCGGCAGCCAGTGCGGCAATCCCTCCGGCGGCATCTCCCATGTCGGGCGGGCCAGTACACCCAGGGTCCAACCGCCGCTCCAGAGCCTGAATCCGAGATCGGCATCCTCGGTGACATTCCAGGCATCCCAGCCGCCGACGGCGCGAAGGACCTCGACCCGGAAATGATTGCTGGTTCCACCGAGGGGAAAGGGCAGACCAAGGCGCGCCATGCCGGGAAGCGTGGTCTCGAAAAGGCTGGCGTATTCGGCGGCGAACTGTCGGCCCATGAAGCGGGAGGCGTCTTTCGCCGGGGGACGGACGCGAAGTGGGGCCTGGAGGCAGGCCAGACGACCGCCCTGGTCGGCGGCGAACCGGGCGGCGGCCTCGCGAAGCTGTTGGGAATCGGGCGCGTCCTCGGCATCATAGACGGTCAGCAGCTCGCCTGTGGCCTGGGTCAGGGCGAAGTTGAGGGCGCGGGGCTTGGTCTGTGGCTTCCCCGGCGGGGTCACCAATATGTCCAGCCAGTCCGGTCGCGGCGCGGCGAGGGCGGCGGCGATGGTCTCATGGTCGTGGGCCTCCAGCACGAGCAGGCCCTGAAGACGATCGGAGGGATAGTCGATCCGCGAGAGGCGTTCGATCAGCTGGCCGACGATCTCAGCCTCATCATACAGCGCCGCCAGGATGGTGTAGCGCGGCCAGACCGGCGGCGACGGCGATTCCGGCGGCGGCGCTGCGCTGACCAGGATCAACAGCACCCGCCAGAGCGCTACGGCCAGGAAGGCAAAGGCCGCCACGGCGACGAGCCAGTCCGCCACCCGCTCGGGCCAGAACCATAGCGCGAGGGCTGCCGCGCCCGTGACCGCGGCCAGCAGCAAGGCCTGGAAGGGCGCGAGGCCGCGCATCGCCGCGCTCTGTCCGAGCGGCGGTCCGTATCGCGCGGCTTCCCGCCGGCGATCGTCCAAAGCGCTGACCTCAACCCCATCCACTACCAAGGGTTACCTTGGTGATTCGCGCGCTGCAAGCGGTTGGCGCGGGGCAGGGAATGCCGCTATTCAGGGTTCCAACGTCCGGAGCCTCCGCGTGACCGTTGCCGCACCCCCGCTCAATCTGCGTTCACAGCGCAAGCCCAAGGGCGAGGGCCATGCCCGTCGCGCGGAAATCCTCGCCGCCGCCGAACGCATCTTCGTCGAGCATGGCTACGAGGGGGCGACGATCCGCAAGATCGCCGACGAGGTCGGCCTGTCCTCCACGGCGCTCTACATGCATTTCGCAGAGAAGGGCGAAATCCTGCAGGAGATCTGTCGGCAGGCCTTCGCGGCCCTGCTGGAAATGAACCAGGCGATCATCGCCGAGCCCGGCGGGCCGGAGGTGCGCCTGCGACGCATGCTGCGCGCCTATATCGACTTCGGCTTCGCCAATCCGAACGCCTATCGGCTGATCCATATGACCCGGCCGGTCGAGCTTCAGCACGGGGCCCAGTCGGCGGCGCAGGAACTGGGGTTCAGTTTGTACCGGTCCTTTGAGGTCGTTGTGGAAGACGCCGGGGCGGCCGGATTGCTGCGCGGCGACGCCCGGACGACGGCCCAGGCCCTGTGGGCGGGGGCTCATGGCGTGGTGTCGTTGATGATCACCAAACCGTATTTCGACTGGGTCGAACGGGAGGCCCTGGTGACCACCCTGCTGGAGGGGTTGTTCGCGGGCCTGCTGAAATCGTGAGATGGCCGGCGGGGGCGCTGGCCGGGCTGGTGGTGCTGGGCGCGGGAGTCGCCGAGGCCCGGCCTTTGCGGGTCATGGCGCTGGACCAGTGCGCTGACCAGTATGTTCTGGCGTTGAGGCCCGACGCCGAGCTGGCGCTGTCGCCTCGGGCCGATGATCCGGACGCCTGGATGCGGGAAGCGGCGGTGGGTCGGCGACGGGTACGGCCCACCCTGGAGGCGGCCATTGCCTTCCGGCCTGACGTGGTGGTGCGCTACTGGGGCGGGGATGCAAGACTGCTCGCCCGGCTGGAAGCCACCGGCGTGCGGATCGTCACCATAGACGATGCAACAGATTTCAACGGGATACGGGTGAATATTCGTGCGGTCGCGCAGGGCATCGAGGCGTCTGAACACGGCGAAGCGCTGGTGGCGCGGATGGATACGAGGCTGCGTACCGCCGCCCCTGATCCCGCCGCGCCCATACGGTCCGCCCTGTATCTGACGGCGGGTGGCTTCACGGCGGGCAAGGGCACGCTGATGGACGCCATTCTGGCCGCGGCGGGCTTCACCAATGCGGCGCCCGGACCCTTCTTCGCCCCGGTCAGCGTGGAGCGGATCGCCCTGTATCCGCCGGCGCGGTTCGTGCTGGGCTTCTTCGACCAGGTCCGCGGCGACTGGCGCGGGGCGGGGCGGCATCCGGTCGTGCAGCGGGCGGCGAAAGGCCGTGTGGCGGCACAGTTGCCGGCGGCGGCCCTGACCTGTCCGGCCTGGTTCGCGGCCGATGCGGCGGCCATGCTGAAGGCCGGGGCATGACGCGGCCTTCACGTCTGACCTTGGCGCTGTCGGTGCTGATCGCGGCGGCGTCCGTCATGGGAATCCTGCTGGGCGAGACCGTTTTCGACATGGCGCAGATGCGCCAGGCCTTTGCCGACCCCGTCTCGGGACCGGCGGAGGTGCTGTGGCAGGTGCGGGCGCCGCGCGTGGCGACGGCCCTGATGGTCGGGGCGGCGCTGGGGCTGTCGGGCGCGGTGATGCAGGGTCTGCTGCGCAACCCGCTGGCTGATCCGGGCGTGCTGGGGGTTTCGGCCTCGGCGGCGCTGGCGGCGGCGGGAGCGATCGTGCTGGGCGCGGCGGCGGTTCCGGGTGCGGTCGAGGTGTCGGCGCTGCTGGGAGCCGGACTGGCGGGCGGGCTGCTGATCCTGTTTTCCGCCCGGGTTCGGTCGCCGGAAGCCCTGATCCTGTTCGGCGTGGCGGTGTCCAGTTTCGCGGGGGCGGCCACGGCCCTGATCTTCAACCTGTCGCCGTCGCCGATCGCCACGGCCGAGGTGATGAGCTGGCTGCTCGGCTCGGTGCAGAACCGCAGCTGGATCGATGTGGCCTGGGTGACGCCGGCGGTGCTTGTCGCCGGGGCCTTGGCGGCCCTGGCGGCGCCGGGCCTGCGCATGCTGAGTCTCGGCGAGGAGACGGCCCGGACATCGGGCCTGCCGATGGCGCGGCTGAGGCTGCTGGCCCTGCTGGCGACGGCCTTGGCGACCGGGGCGGCGGTCGCGGTGGCCGGCGTGATCGGCTTCGTCGGCCTGGCGGCGCCGCATCTGGTGCGTAGCGCGGTGCGGGGCGATCCCGGCCGTCTGTTGCTGCCCGCGGCGCTTGCCGGCGGTCTGATGCTGGTGGTCGCGGACCTGCTGGCGCGGATGACCCCGACGGATCAGGAACTGAAGCTGGGGGTGTTCACGGCCCTGGTCGGCGCGCCCCTGTTCGCCCTCATCGCCTGGCGGGCCGCGCGGGAGTGGCGGCTTTGACTCCGTTCCTGACGATGTGGGACGCGGACGCCGAAATCGGCGGGCGCACCGTTCTGGATGGCGCAGACCTGCTGGTGGAGACCGGCAAGTTGGTGGTCGTTGTCGGCCCCAACGGCGCCGGCAAGTCGAGCCTGATCCGGGCTTTCGCCGGGCTGCTGCCTCTCACCCGCGGAGTCGTTCGTCTGCAGGGGGACGACGTAGCGACGCTGTCGCCATCGGCCCGCGCGGCTCGCGTCGCCTACCTGCCACAGGAAGGTCGGATCGCCTGGAATTTGCCTGCGATCGAAGTCGCCGCCCTCGGCGCGCCCTTCCTCTCGGGCGCTGATGCACTTGCGGCAGGTCGCGCCGCGCTTGACGAGGTCGAGGCCGGGCATCTGGCGGATCGCGGCGTGGCCGAGATGTCGGGTGGCGAACGGGCGAGGGTGTTGCTGGCGCGGGCGCTGGCGACCGGGGCCCAGGCCATGCTGGCCGATGAGCCGACGGCCGGGCTGGATCCGGAGGCGCAGCTGATGGTGCTGGAGCGGCTGAAGGCGCGGGCGGCGGCGGGGCAGGCTGTGCTTGTCAGCCTGCATGATCTGGCGCTGGCGGCGCGGTTCGCGGACCGCGTGGTCGTGCTGTACAGGGGTCAGGTGGCGGCCGACGGCGCGCCGACGGATGCGCTGACGCCGGAGGTCATGGCGCGGGTGTTCGGCCTGTCAGCGCGCTGGGTTGAGGGGCCGGACGGGCCCTTGCTGTCGAGCGGCCGCTATTCCGACGGTTCGCCCTCGGGCGTGCGGACTTCGTCCTCGCCGGCATAGGTGTAGGGACTCGGCCCCGCCGGAGCGCCACGCCGCAAGTCGGAGGACAGGGTCAGCGGGGCCGAGCCTCCGTTCAGGCGAGCCCGATAAATCTGCATGTTTTCCATGACTCGCATCATATAGTTGCGGGTCTCTGTGAAGGGTGCGCACTCAATGAAGTCGACCGGGTCGACGGCGCCGCCGCGGGGGTCGCCGCAGCGGGCGATCCATTGCGGAGGCCGGGCGGGGCCGGCGTTGTAGCCGATGGTCGTCAGCAGCATCGAGCCGCCGAAGCGATTGGTCAGGTCGCCGAGATGGAAGCTGCCCAGGGTCATATTGTAGTCGGCGTCATACAGCCGTTCATCCGAATAGGGCATGCCCAGTTGGCGGGCGACGCTGCGGCCGGTGGCGGGCAGGAATTGCATCATGCCCCGGGCATTGGCGTGCGACCGGGCGCGGGGATCGAAGCTGGATTCCTGCCGGGTGATGGCCTGGGTGAACTCAAGCGGCGCAGCGCCGGGGACAGAGGGCGGGATCCGGATCGGATACTGTCGCTCGGGCATCAGGAACCCGCGCTGGCTGGCGGCGCGGCCCACCATCATGGCGGTGAAGCCTTCGTTGTAGTTGCGCGACAGGTCCATCAGCAGGGCCAGGCCGGTCGGTCCGGGCAGGTCGTCGTCCAGCTGATAGGCGAAGACGCGGAACAGGCTCATCTCGCCGGTCTCGCCGAGGATGCGCAGGGCGCGGACCACTTCATTGGCCTCGAACGCGGCGATGTCGGAACCGGTCGGAACCGGGTCGGCGGGCAGGTTGATCGTGGTGATCCCTGCCTTCTCGGCCGCCAGCTGGCCGTAGAAGGTCTGGATGTGACGGGCGCCGTCCCGATAATACTGGACGGCGGCCGGGGTGTTCCCCTGGGCTTCAGCGGTGCGGCCCAGCCAGTAGAGGGCGCGACCCTGGGTGATCGGGGTCGAGGACGCCTGGCGCAGGGTCTCGAAATGCCGGGCGGCGCGGGCGGGATCGTTCAGTTTCACCAGCGCGGCCCAACCGGCGAAGAATTCCGCATCGACCTTGCGCTCTCCCGACGGGAAGCCGTGGCCGGCCATGGCGTCATAGGCCGCCTGGCCGTTGCGGCGCTCGAGCGCGTCGAGGAAATAGTTGCGGCGCTCGCTCCACAGGGTGTTCTGGCCCTCGGTGTGCGACGGCGCGGCGGGCAGGGCGGCCAGCAGGGCGAAGCCCTCGGACTGACGGTTCTGCGAGCGCAGGATGCGGACGCGTTCCAGCGCCACGGCCGGGTCCAGCGCCTGGGTGGGGCTGAGATTGGCGACGATGGCGTCCGGGCTATAGGCAGTGCGCAAGGCCATGACGGCGTTGGCGACGGCCTGCCGGTCGGACGGGACCAGTTGAATCATGGCGCGGGTGGCCGGGCCGTGCGGGCCGAGCAGCAACATGTTGAGCCGCGCCGTGTGATCGGCCTGGGTCAGGCTGGAGCCCCAGCGGGTCAGGATGCGGGTCTGGGTCGCGTCGTCGAACGAGCGCGTGCGCCACCAGTCAGTGATGAGACGGCGGGCTTCATCGGAGCGGCCGCGCTGCTCGAGCGCATCGGCCAGGGCGATCGCGCCCTGAACGGTCGTCGGCCCGCTGCGGGCGAACAGGTTGATGGCCGCGTCGGGGCCAGCGTAGCCGCGGTCCAGCGCCCGTTCGGCGGCGGCGTTGCGGCCTTCCGCGCGCGGCCAGCCGGCGAAGTTGGTGCGGGCGACGGCGAGGTCGCTGAGCGGCATCTGGTCGGCCGAGGTGTCGAGCAGGGCCCATTCGACCAGTTTGCGGGCGACCGGGTCGCCGATCTGCGCGGCGGTATTGCGGGCGCCGGAGATGTCCCGTGACCGGGCGGCGGCCAGACCCTGACGGAAGAGGGCGGTGTCCTGATCGTTCAGCAGGCGCGGCTGGTTGCTGACCGGCCCGGAGGCCAGGGCGCTGTAGGGGACTTCCTGCGGAAGCAGGCTTTCAGGCGCGGGGGCGAGCAGGGCCAGGACGGCCGCAAGGCTGGTAGCGATCATTGCCTGTCCGATCTCCATGCGTCGCGGTTGCGGTCGGGCGACCGGCAACCTACCCTCCAACGCTTAATATCCGGCGACTGTCGCCCCGATTTTCCACGCAGGACCATCTGTCTCAATGACCGCTCCCTTGTTCAAGGGCGTGATCACCGCCCTGATCACACCACTTCGTGACGGAAAGGTGGACGAAGCCGCCTTCACGCAACTTCTGGAACGCCAGATAGCGGCCGGAATCCACGGCGTCGTCCCGATGGGCACGACGGGCGAGAGCGCCTCGCTGTCGCTCGACGAGCACAAGCGGGTGGTGGAGCTGTGCGTTCAGGTCGCGGCCGGGCGGACGCGGGTCATCGCCGGGGCAGGGTCGTCAGCGACGGACAAGTCGATCGAGCTGGCCCGGTTCGCCAAGACCGTCGGCGCCGACGGCGCCCTGATCGTCACCCCCTACTACAACCGGCCTTCGCAGGCGGGGCTGGCGCTGCATTTCGAGGCCATCGCCGAGGCGGTCCAGTTGCCGGTGCTTCTGTACAACGTACCGGGCCGAACGGGCGTGGACATGGCCAATGAAACCGTCGCCCGGCTGGCGGCCCATCCGAACATCGTCGGCATCAAGGATGCGACCGGCGACCTGGGCCGGGTCAGCTGGATGCGGGCCAACATCGGCGGGCAGTTCGACCTGATTTCGGGCGATGACCCCAGCTACCTCGGCTACCACGCCCAGGGCGGGGTGGGCGTGATCTCGGTGTCGTCCAATGTCGCGCCGGAGGCCATGGTGGCCCTGCATGAGGCCGCGTCGGCTGGCGACTACGCCACGGCGCGTGACTGGCAGGACCGGCTGATCGGCCTGCACAAGGCGCTGTTCCTCGACAATTCGCCGGCGCCGACGAAATACGCCCTGTCGCGCCTCGGTTTCTGCACCGAGGAGATGCGGCTGCCCCTGTCCCTGACGTCCGATGCGGTGAAGCCGGCCATCGACCGCGCCATGGCGGATGCGGGACTGGGCTGATGGCGTCCACAGCCCCCAAGATGAAGATCATCGCCGAGAACCGGCGGGCGAAATTCGACTATTTCCTCGAGGATTACATCGAGGCCGGCATCATGCTGCTCGGCACCGAGATCAAGGCCCTGCGCGACGGCCGGGCCAATATCGCCGAGAGCTATGCGGCGGTGGAGGGGCGCGAGATCGTGCTCGTGAACGCCGACATCCCGCCCTACAAACAGGCCAACCGCTTCAACCACGAGCCGCGCCGGCACAGGAAGCTTCTGCTGCACCGCAAGCAGATCGACAAGCTGATCGGGGCCGTCCAGCGCGATGGCCAGACCATCATCCCGGTCAAGCTCTACCTGAACGAAGCGGGCAAGGCGAAGATCGAAATCGCCCTGGCCAAGGGCAAGAAGCTGCACGACAAGCGCGAGGCCACGGCCCAGCGCGACTGGCAGCGCGACAAGGCCCGGCTGATGAAGGATCGGGGCTGAGCCCCGGCCCGGCTCAGCTGATCGGCTGGGCGTCCAGAACGCCCGGAACCGACACCGTCATATAGGCATCCGCCCCACCAGGACCGACCGACGGCTGGCTCCATTGCTGGATCACCATGCCCATGGCGGCGATCAGGCCCGCCATAAGCAACGCCCAAAGCGCCGTCTTGCGTTCCTGAGGTGAGAAGACCCCGTTCGACTTACGCATACCAGCCTCCAAAAGCTGATCGATCAACGCAAGCTACGCACTGCTGTTCCTGGCAGGCGACGATACACCCGGCGCCCGCTGATTCGCGTGGCAGGAGAGCCACACTCGCCAATTTGGAGAGCGGTGTTCGGTCAGGATTCGATGATTTCCCGGGCGCGCCGGAAGATGGCCTCGAACATGGCGGGGGTCAGTCGGCCGGTGTTCGTGTTGAGCCGGGAGCAGTGATAGCTGTTCAGGATCACATAGCCGCCGAGCGCCGCCTCGACGCCGTGGCCGGGGGGCGCGGCGGAGCCGGACAGGCCCATGGCTTTCAGCACATTGCGGCGCGAGACGTCGCCCAGGGTGACGATGACCTTGAGCCGGGGCAGGGCGGCGAGGCGGGCGGTCAGGAAGGGGCGGCAGGTCGCCTCCTCGACCGGTAGGGGCTTGTTGCCGGGCGGGGCGCAGCGGACGGCGTTGGTGATCATGCAGTCGACCAGTTGCAGGCTGTCGTCGGGCCGGGCCTCATAGCGGCCGGTGGCGAAGCCGGTCTTCAGCAGGGTCTCGTAGAGGATGACGCCGGCCCCGTCGCCGGTGAAGGGCCGGCCGGTGCGGTTGGCTCCGGTGCGGCCGGGGGCGAGGCCGGCGACCAGCAACCGGGCGTCCGGGTCGCCGAAGGAGGGGGCGGGGCCGTTGAACCAGTCGGGGTTCTGGCGCTGGTTCTCGCGGCGGTATTCGACGAGCCGCGGGCAGAGAGGGCAGTCGCGGGGCGGTTCGGGCGGGTGAGTCGGCAAGGCGGGCGAATCCTTCGGCGGCGGGCGGGCGCTGACGCCTTCATTGGTGTAATACACCGGGATGGAGAAGCCCGGCTCGCAGCAGAAAGCGCCGCCGCCCGTTCCGTTCGACGGCGCGGCCGGGCTGGACGACGCCATTGTGGTGGCGCTGGGCTGCAATGACTGCGGGGTCTGGCGCGACTGTCGCGAGGCGCTGGAGGCGGCGCTGGCGCGGTTCCGGGCCGAGGGGATCGATGTGGTGGCGCGGTCGTCCTGGTGGCGTTCGGCGGCCTGGCCCGATCCGACGGATCCGCCGTTCCTGAACGGTGTGGTGATCGTTCGCACCGAGCATGGTCCGCATGAGTTGATGGCGGCGCTGGGCCGGATCGAGGAAGCGTTCGGGCGCCAGCGCGCGGCGGCCAATGCGCCGCGGACTCTGGACCTGGACCTGATCGCCTACGGCCGGACGGCCGGAGACCTCGACGGCCTGATCCTGCCGCACCCCCGTGCGGCCGTGCGCAAGTTCGTGATGGGGCCCCTGGCGGAGATCGCGCCTGGCTGGGTGCATCCGCTTACGAAGCAAACGGCGGCGCAGGCCGCAGACCAGGCCGAGGTTGGACGCGACGCCCGGCCAACGACGGGAACGACCTGAATGTTTACTGTGCTGGCCGCCGCCCTGTCCCTCGTGGCGCAAGATGCTGACATCCCGTCACGCGACTGGCGTGATACCGACGCGCTGGTCAGCTTCATGCCTGACAGCCGGATGGAGACGCCGGTTCCCATAGGCTCATGGACCGGTCGAGCGTCCATGACGGTCAGGTGCATGATCATGGAAACCGGGCAGTATGACGCCTGCCGGGTGATCGGGGAGACGCCGCCTCGTCAGATCAACGCCCGGACGGCCATAAGGGCCTTCCGCAACGCTCGCCTGGACCTGAGCAATCCTGCAGGGCCTCGCGCCGGCGACACCATTACGACCGAACTCATCCTCAACCGGGCATGGATCCGGCGCTAACGCCTCATTCCCGCCCATGCGGCGTTGCACAATTCAGCTCAACACTCTATTTTGTGCGGTTCTCCCCCCGCGCCCGAGGATATTCATGGCTCGCGTCACTGTCGAAGACTGCATCGAGAAGGTGCCGAACCGGTTCGGCCTGGTTCTGCTGGCGGGCAACCGCGCCCGTGCCATCGCCAACGGCGCGCCGCTGACTCTCGATCGGGACAACGACAAGAACCCTGTCGTGGCCCTGCGCGAACTGGCCGACGCGACCGTCGTGCCGGAAGATCTGCGCGAGACGGTCATCGTTGCGCTGCAACGCGTCGACGAGCGCACCGAAGCCGAGGACGAGGCCGAAATCGTCGGCCTGCTGGCTGAACCCCAGCACATGAACATGGCCGAGGCCGAGCTGATCCGCGCGCTGCAAAGCGACCGCGACGGCGGCCAGGAGGAACGCTACTGACGGCGGACCCCGCCAACGGTATCACCATCCTGCCGGCGCGGCAGCCCGCGCCCACGCCCGCACCCGCCAATCTGAACGACCCCGGCGGTCCGCGTCCCCACGTCGACCCGGAACCCCATCCCCGCTCGAGGGTGCTGCGCCAGTTCGAACTGGTCGAGGCCGTGCGCGCCTATGATCCCACCGCGGACGAGGCGCTTCTGAACCGCGCCTATGTCTATGCGATGAAGATGCACGGCTCGCAGCTGCGGGCCTCGGGCGACCCCTATTTCGCCCATCCGATCCAGGTCGCGGGCATTCTGACCGACTACCGGCTCGACACCGCCACCATCGTGACCGCCCTGCTACACGATGTGGTCGAGGACACCTCGGCGACGCGGGACGACATCGCCGAACGCTTCGGCGAAGAGGTGGCCTCGCTGGTCGAGGGGGTGACCAAGCTGTCGCGGCTGGAACTCCAGGCCGAGCACACGCGTCAGGCCGAGAACCTGCGCAAATTCATCCTCGCCATTTCGAAGGACGTCCGCGTCCTGCTGGTGAAGCTGGCCGACCGCCTGCACAACATGCGGACGCTGAAGCATGTGAAGCCCGAGAAGCGCGAGCGGATCAGCCGCGAGACGCTGGAGGTCTATGCGCCGCTGGGCCGGTCGATCGGCATTCACTCCATCGCCTCCGAGCTGGAAGAACTGGCGTTCGAACATCTGAACCCGACCGCCCGCACCGCCATCGAACGACGGCTGGAGGCGCTGAAGCTGGAGCATGGCCGCGCCATCGACGGCGTATCGCGCGAGGTCGAGCGGGTGCTCGAGGAGGCGGGGGTCCATGCCCAGGTGTTCGGCCGGCAGAAGACTCCCTATTCGATCTGGCGCAAGCTGCAGCGCAAGTCGGTCGGCTTCTCCTCCCTGTCCGACATCTACGGCTTCCGGGTGATCGTCGAGGCCGAGGACGACTGCTACCGCGCGCTCGGCGTGATCCACCGCGCCTGGCCGATGGTGCCCGAGCGGTTCAAGGACTTCATCTCGACGCCCAAGTCGAACAACTACCGCTCACTGCATACGACTGTCGTCGGGCCGTCGGGCCTGCGCATCGAGATGCAGATCCGGACCGAGCCGATGGACCGGGTCGCCGAGGACGGGGTGGCGGCGCACTGGGCCTACAAGAACAAATCCTATGGCTTCGACAAGGAGGCCATGGAGCAGGACGGCGGGCGCGACCCGCTGCAGAACCTGCGGCATCTGGTGCAGGTCATCGAGCACGGCGAGGGCGGCGAGGACTGGGTCGAACACGCCAAGCTGGAGATGTATCTCGAGCAAGTCTTCGTCTTCACGCCCAAGGGGTCGCTGATCACCCTGCCGCGCGGCGGCATGCCGCTGGACTTCGCCTATGCCGTTCACACCGAGGTCGGGGACACGGCGGTGGGGGTCAAGATCAACGGCGAGCTGAAGCCGATGCGGACCCAGCTGCAGAACGGCGACGTGGTCGAGATCGTGCGTGGCGCCAAGCGCGAAATTCCGGTCGACTGGCGGTCCCTGACCATCACCGGCCGGGCGCGGTCGGCGATCCGGCGGCACATCCGCACGTCGGAGCGCGGCGAGTTCCAGAAACTGGGCCGTGCGACGCTGGAACAGACCCTGTCGCGCGCCGGCAAGACCCTGGCCGAGGTGTCGCTGAAGGCCATGCTGGAGACCTTCGCCTTCGCCGCGGAGGAGGACCTGTACGAGGCCATCGGCCGCGGCCGGGTGTCGGCGGCCAAGGTCGGCGAGACCCTGTTCCCCGCACTGAAGGGACGGCTGAAGGCCGGGCCGGACCGCAAGCGGATCGGCGACGAACAGGCGCGGTTGTTCGTACGCGGCGGCGGACTGACGCCGGGGATCAGCGTCCATTTCGGCCACTGCTGCTCGCCGGTGCCCGGCGACCGCATCGTGGGCATTCTCGAGCCCGAGGCCGGGCTGACGGTCCACACCATCGACTGCCAGCAGCTGGCGGACTTCGCCGACGACGACTCGGTCTGGCAGGACCTGCAGTGGACTCCGCAGGCGGAGCAGGGGGCTGTGGCGTCTGCGCGCATCCGCGCCACCATCAAGAACGCGCCGGGCGTGCTGGGGCAGGTCGCCACCATCATCGGCGAGGCCGGCGGCAACATCCTGAATCTGGTCATGAGCCACCGGCAGCAGGACTTCTTCGATGTCGACATCGACATGGAGGTCGAGGACGCCAAGCACGCCACGGCCATCATGGCGGCGCTGCGGACCAATCCATCGGTGGATACGGTCGAAAGGGCGCGGGGGTAGGGCCTTGCGGCAATGGTGGCGCTCGTTATGACAGCCGCCATGACCTCAGACGACGTACTCGACGAATTCCGCGGCGCCGGCGCCCTTCGTGAAGGCCATTTCGTGCTGTCCTCGGGCCTGCACAGCCCCGTCTTCCTGCAGAAGAACCTCGTGTTCATGGACACGGCGCGGTGCGCGCGGCTGTGCAAGGCGCTGGCGGAGAAGATCACCGCGGCGGTCGGTCCGGTCGATGTCGCGATCTCGCCGGCCGTCGGCGGCATCATCCCCGGCTATGAAACCGCCCGCTGGCTGGGCGTGCCGTCGATGTATGTCGAGCGCGAGGGCGGGACGTTCAAACTGCGGCGGGGCTTCCATGTCGAGCCGGGGCAGAAGGTCGTCATGGTCGAGGACATCGTCACCACGGGGCTGAGCTCGCGCGAGTGCATCGCGGCCATCGAGGCCGCGGGCGGGACGGTCGTGGCAGCAGCCTGTATCGTTGACCGCTCGGGCGGACGGGCCGATGTGGGGGTGCCGCTGGTGGCGCTGGCGACGCTGGACGTCCCGGCCTATCCAGCCGACGCCCTGCCGCCCGAACTGGCGGCCCTCCCGGTCGAGGATCCCGGCAGCCGCCGGCTGGCGAGCAAGGCCTGAGTGATGACGTCTCCCGTACGCCTCGGCGTCAATATCGATCACGTGGCCACGGTGCGGAACGCCCGCGGCGGCGTGCATCCCGATCCTGTGCGTGCGGCGCGCGAGGCGCTGGCGGCGGGGGCGGACGGCATCACAGCCCACCTGCGCGAGGACCGGCGCCATATCACCGACCGGGACATTGAGGCCCTGAGCCTCCTGTGCGCTGAGGCCGGGCGGCCGCTGAACCTCGAGATGGCCGTGACCGACGAGATGCTGGCCATCGCCTTGAGGCACCGGCCGCACGCCGCCTGTCTGGTGCCGGAGCGGCGCGAGGAGGTGACGACCGAGGGCGGGCTGGCGGTAGCAGGCCATGAAGCGCGGATCGCGCCGGTGGCGAAGGCGCTTTCTGACGCCGGCATACGGGTGTCCCTGTTCATCGAGCCGACCTCCGAACAGGTCGATGCTGCGCATGCGGTGGGGGCACAGGTCGTTGAATTTCACACCGGCCGCTACTGCCATCTTTCCGGCGACGACCGCGCCGTCGAGTTTGAACGGCTGCAGGCGGCGGCGACCCGCGCCTTCGATCTCGGGCTGGAAGTCCATGCCGGACACGGCCTGGATTACGTCACAGCGGCCCACATGATGGCGATTGCCGAGGTCCGGGAGCTGAACATCGGCCACTTCCTGATCGGCGAGGCCGTTTTTGTCGGCCTGCCCACCGCCATCCACCGCATGCGCGCCGCCATGGAGGCCGCCGCGTGATCATCGGGGTCGGCGCGGACCTGTGCGACATTCGCCGGATCCAGACCTCGCTGGACCGGTTTGGAGACCGGTTCAAACAGCGCTGTTTCACCGACATCGAACGCGCCCGGTCGGACCGCAAGCCCGACGCGGCCTGGAGCTACGCCAAACGGTTCGCGGCCAAGGAGGCCTGCGCCAAGGCGCTGGGCACGGGCATGCGGAGAGACGTGTACTGGCGCGACATGGGGGTGGTGAACATGCGCTCGGGCCAGCCGACCCTTGCCCTGACCGGTCACGCGGCCGACCACCTGGCCAGACTGACACCAGCCGGTCACGAAGCCCGGATACACCTGACGCTCAGTGACGAGCACCCTTACGCACTCGCCTTCGTGGTGATCGAAGCCTTGCCGATGGCTTAATCACGTTATACCGATTTCGCCGCAAAGACCGCGGACAGCGGCTGGGGGACAGAGTCACTATGAGCGACGAGCACAAGCCGCACGACGATCACGGCCACGGTCACGACGACCACGGGCATGCTGCGCCTGCCGCAGGGGGTCATGACGACCATGGTCACGCTGCGCCTGCCGCGCACGGCCATGACGACCACAGCCATGACGCCGCCCATGGTCATGACGACCACGGTCACGCTGCGCCCGCCGCCCATGGTCACGACGACCACGGCCACGACGCGACCGCTGCCCATGGTCAGGACGATCACGGACACGCCGCCCCGGCTGCTCACGGCCACGATGATCATGGCCACGATGCCGGTCACGGGCATGACGACCATGGGCACGCCACGCCGGCCGCCCACGGTCACGATGATCATGGCCACGATGCGGGCCACGGCCACGACGATCACGCCGCGCCCGCCGCGCACGGCCATGACGACCAC
>DDSO01000015.1 GCA_002343425.1 Brevundimonas sp. UBA2388 | reverse complement strand
TCGAGGTCGAAGATGATGAACAGGATCGAGACCAGATAGAACCGGACGTCGAACTTCATCCGCGCATCGTCGAAGGCGTTGAAGCCGCACTCATAGGCGGACAGCTTCTCGCTGTCCGGATTCCTGGGGGCCAGCACCCAGGCCGCCAGCATGAAACCGAGGCCTAGCACGGTCGCGATCCCGAGAAAGATCACGATCGGCAGATATTCGAGCAGGAATGCATTCATCCGGAAGGGACCTTGTCCGCCATCAAAGGGAGGGGCGGATTCGGCGCTTTCTAGACGCAAGCTCGCCGCGGTTCAAACCCGGCTTTGATCGATCGACTGATTGCGATTCGTTCTCACCTTCTCGCGAATTCGACAGGCGCGCCCGGTCCTTGGCATAGTCGGCCCAAAGCGCCGGCGACAGGAGGAATGACGGGCATGGGCATCGGCAATTGGCTACTCAACGGCGTTGAGAAGGCGGGCAATAAATTGCCCGACCCGGTGTTCATCTTCGTCTGGCTCATCGCCATCCTGATGGGGGTCAGCGTCCTCGGCTCCACCCAGGGCTGGCAGGTCGTCAATCCGGTGACCCAGGAGGTTATTCAGGCCCAGAGTTTGTTCTCGTCCGAGAATATCCGGAAATTATTCCAGGAGATGCCCAAGACGCTGACCGGCTTTGCGCCCCTGGGCTATGTGCTGGTCGTCATGCTGGGCGCCGGCGTCGCCGAGCGCACGGGCCTGTTCGGCTCAGCGATGAAGGCAGGCGTGCGTCAGGCGCCGAAGGCGCTGCTGACGCCGATCGTGATCTTCGTCGCCATTATCGCCAACCACGCCGCCGACGCGGCCTATGTGGTGTTGATCCCGCTTGCCGCTGCGCTGTACGCGGCCGCGGGTCGCCATCCGGTTGTCGGCATCGCGGCCAGCTTCGCCGGGGTCTCGGGCGGCTTCTCGGCCAACATCTTCCCGGGTCAGCTCGACGCCCTGCTGCTGGGCATCACCGAGCCGGCGGCCCAGCTGATCGATCCGTCGTTCAGCGTCAACATCGCCGGCAACTGGTGGTTCATAGCCGGCATGACCTTGCTGTTCGTGCCGGTGGGCTGGTGGGTCACCGACAAGATCGTCGAACCGCGGCTGGGCGCCTGGACGCCGATTCCCGGCGCGCCGATTGATGATGCCGACAAGCCGCTGGAGCGCCAGCAGAGCAAGGGACTGCTGTGGGCCGGCCTGGTGGCGCTGCTGGTGGTCGGCCTGTTCGCCTGGCTGGTGCTCTCGCCGGCGGCCCCGCTGATCGACTCCGAAGCCGGGACAGGCGCGGGCCGGCTGCAGCCCTTCTATCAGTCGCTGGTCGCGGCCTTCTTCATGCTTTTCCTGTTGACCGGCATCGCCTACGGGGTCGCGGCCAGGACCGTGCGCAATCACCGCGACATCGTGAGAATGATGTCCCAGGCCATGGCTGACATGGGCCCCTACATCGTGCTGGCCTTCGTGGCCGCGCATTTCGTTGCCATGTTCAACTGGTCCGGTCTCGGACCGATCATGGCTGTGGCGGGCGCCGAACAGATCCGGGGCCTGTCCGGCATCGAGCCGGGCTCGACCGATCCGATCGGAGCCGGGCAGCTCTTCGTCCTTCTGGTGACCATTGTCCTGGTCAGCGCCCTGATCAATCTGTTCGTCGGATCGGCCTCGGCCAAATGGGCCTTCCTGGCGCCGATCCTGGTGCCGATGCTGATGCTGGTCGGCGTCAGCCCCTACATGACCACCGCCGCCTACCGGATGGGCGATTCGACCACCAACATCATCACGCCCCTGATGGTCTATTTCCCGCTGATCCTGACCTTCGCCCAGCGCTGGGTGAAGGATTTCGGCCTGGGCAGCCTGATGGCGGTGATGCTGCCCTACTCCGTCGCCTTCACCATCGCCGGCGCGATTCTTACGGGCATCTGGGCGGCCGCGCAGATTCCGTTGGGACCGGGCGAGGGCGTCACCTATCAGCTGCCCACGCCGGCCGAGGCGGCCCAGCCCGCCAATCCGGTCGGGCCCGCCGCGCCGGCACAGTCCGCCCCGCCGGCGTCCGCTTCACCTCCATCGGCGCCGGTCACGGCCCCGGCGCCGGAGCGGTGAGCGGCGGGGTGCTTTTTTCGCTGTTCGGAACGCTTGACGCCGCCGGACGGCCCGCCTAAACGACGCCCCTCGCCGCGACGCACTGCTTCGCGGCGGGGAGATGCGGGTGTAGCTCAGTTGGTTAGANNGGTTAGAGTGCCGGCCTGTCACGCCGGAGGTCGCGGGTTCGAGTCCCGTCACTCGCGCCATTCCCTTTGATATCGAATTCAGGGAATGGCGCGGCCCCGCCGGTGTGAACCGGCCTCCCATCACCGCAGCGTCAGAACCGGATCGACCGCCTCAAGCGCCCGTTCGCGCCCTTCCGGCCCCGCCGTGATCTGGACGAAGGTGAAGCCCCGCTCCGTCAACTCATCCAGCAGACCCGGCAGGGCGGCGATCATCTGCGGCCGGGTCTCGTGCAGAATCAGCACCCCGCCCCGGTTGCTCTCCATCGCATTCAGGGTGATCCGCGTGATCGACTCGGCAGAATAGCCGCGCCAGTCGTCGGTGCCGGCCTCGGCCGAGACGACGATGATCCCGCGCTGGTTCAGCCAGTCCGCCATGAACGCCCCCTCGCCCAGCCCCGGAAAGCGGAACATCGGCTCGATCCGGGCGCGTTCCTCGGCCGGGGCGTCGGCCAGGGCGGCCTCGAGCGCGGCATAGCTCCTGCGGACCTCGGTGACCTGGGCCTCGCGGGCCCAGTGACGCAGATAGGTCGGGTGCGACCAGCTGTGGCTGGCGACGTTGTGGCCCCGGCGCACGACCTCACGCACCTGTTCGGGATGCGCCCGCGCATACTGGCCGACGAAGAAGAAGGTCGCCTTGATCCCCCGCTCGTCGAGGATGTCCAGCACCCGGTCGTTGTACAGCGCGCTGGGGCCGTCATCGAAGGTCAGGGCGATCGCCCTGGGCGGCAGCGGCGTCCGGACGTGCTGGATCGAGCCATAGCGGCCCGGCGGCATCGTCAGCAGGGCCTGACCCGCCTGGGCATTCGCTCGCGAAACGTAGGGAACCTCGCTGCTCTCCGCTGGTACGCGGGGCAGCCAGACGGCGAAAGCCGCCGTCAGGGCGATCAGAAACAGACGCACACGCCCTCCCCCCGAGGCTCCAGCTTCTCACGCTATCCCTGCGACGCCGTCCAGCGAGGGCGCGCAACCGCTGGGGGATATTGGAAATTACGGGTTCCGGCCCGCGACCAGGACATTCTGGACCCGGCGGCCCAGCGGATCGCGGGACTGCCAGGTCTGACCGACCTCGGCCTCGACCATCTGGGTGCAGAAGCGCGGGATCAGCATATAGGGCCGCATATTGGTCAGGCAGACCTGCTCCCCGGCGACCGACCAGCGCGCCGCCAGCCGGCGGCCGTCAGAAAACTGGGCGGCGTAGCTGCCATCCGGATTGAACCAGTGCTTGACCCAGCCGCCGTCGGGATAGCGCGACACGACCGTATTTCCGAAGACGGAATTCATTTCGGCCCGACCCGGACCCGCAGCCAGACATGCGACTGTCAGTGTCGCGACGGCAAGCGTACGCAGCATTCCAGCACCCCTACTCAGCCCTTCCCGACCCGGACTATTAACAATCGGTTAGGGAATGCCAAGCCCCGACTCCCGGCACACGAATAGTTGACTCTGGCGTGGGGGCTTATATATGCGGCGCACGTTCGGGACAGGACTGGCGAATCCGCGCCGCCCGCTCGCCCAGAGACAGGGCGGTTCCGCGACATCGCACGACGGCCCGATGCGCGGGGCGTCCCTTACCAGTCCCAAGGACCCATGACCGAATTCTCCCAGCTTGGCCTCTCGGCCACGACTCTCAAGGCCGTCGCCGACACCGGCTACACCACCGCAACCCCCATTCAGGCCTCGGCCATCCCGGTCGCCCTCGCCGGCCGCGACGTACTCGGCATCGCCCAGACCGGCACCGGCAAGACCGCCGCCTTCACCCTGCCGATGATCGACCGGCTGAGCTCGGGCCGGGCCAAGGCCCGCATGCCGCGCGCCCTCGTCCTGGCCCCGACCCGCGAACTGGCTGACCAGGTCGCCTCCTCGTTCGAGAAATACGCCAAGGGGACCAAACTCAGCTGGGCCCTGCTGATCGGCGGCGTTTCCATGGGCGACCAGGTGACCCTGCTGAACAAGGGCGTCGATGTCCTGATCGCCACACCCGGCCGCCTGCTGGACTTGTTCGAGCGTGGCAAGGTCATGCTCAACGGCGTCGAGATCATGGTCATCGACGAAGCCGACCGCATGCTGGANNGGCCACCATGCCGCCCGAGATCACCCGTCTGACGACCCAGTTCCTCAAGGACCCGACCCGGCTGGAGGCATCGCGCCCGGCCCAGACGGCGGACACCATCACCCAGTATCTGGTCCGCATTCCCTCCAGCGACCCCAAGGCCAAGCGCGCCGCCCTGCGTGCCCTGATCGGCCGCGCCGACGTTCGCAACGGCATCGTCTTCTGCAACCGCAAATCCGAAGTCGACGTGGTCGCCAAATCGCTGAAGCAGCACGGCTTCGACGCCGCCCCGATCCACGGCGACCTCGACCAGTCGCTGCGCATGAAGACCCTCGCCGCCTTCCGCTCGGGCGAGCTGAAACTGCTGGTGGCCTCCGACGTCGCCGCGCGCGGTCTC
>DDSO01000072.1:18844-32481 GCA_002343425.1 Brevundimonas sp. UBA2388 | reverse complement strand
TGTTCTTGACCACGCCTTCGCGGACTTCGCCTTCCAGCAGTTGGCCGACCAGTTCGGTGCGCTGTTCGGCGCGGGCTTCTTCCAGGATGGCGCGACGCGAGACGACGATATTGCCGCGCGGACGGTCCATTTTCAGGATGGCGAAGGGCTGTTCCTTGCCCATCAGCGGGCCGACGTCGCGCACGGGACGGATGTCAACCTGCGAGCCCGGCAGGAAGGCCGAGGCGCCGCCGAGGTCGACGGTGAAACCGCCCTTGACGCGGCCAACGATGGCGCCGTTGACCGGGTGGCCTTCGGCGAACACGACTTCCAGACGGGTCCAGGCTTCTTCGCGGCGGGCCTTGTCACGGCTGATGACGGCTTCACCCAGGGCGTTCTCGACGCGCTCGAGGTAGACTTCGACATTGTCGCCGAGCTTCGGAATGACGGCGCCTTCGCCGATGCCGAACTCGCGGGCCGGGATGCGGCCTTCGGTCTTCAGACCGACGTCGATGATCAGGATGTCCTTTTCGATGCCGACGACGCGGCCGTGAACGACCTGGCCTTCGCCGAGGTCACGGCCCTGAAGGGTTTCGTCGAGCAGCGCGGCGAAATCGTCGCGCGAGGGGGAGAAGCTGGTGTCAGTCATGCAGTGGTTGGGTTTCTAACGGCTATGGCGCGCGGCCGGACGGCCCCGCGCGAGGTGAGTGTGAAAGGGTAATCAGGTCGTCAGGATGCGAGGCGAATGAGCCAGGGCGCCCGCGGAAGCCGAGGATGACGCGCTGGATTTGCCTTAGGGCCCCTGAAGACCGTGCCGGACACGCGCCGCCTCGACGATACGGCGGGCCGCATCGAAGGCGGTCTCTATATCCATATCGGTCGTATCCAGCAAGACGGCGTCTTGCGCCTGCACCATGGGGGCCGCGCCCCGGCCGGCGTCCCGTTCGTCGCGGCGCATGATGTCGGCCAGCATGTCTTCATAGGCGATGGCGTCGCCGCGGCCCGTCAGCTGTTTCCAGCGGCGCAGGGCGCGAACCTCGGGCGTCGCTGTGATGAACAGCTTGGCCGGGGCGTCCGGCGCGATGACCGTGCCGATGTCGCGCCCGTCCAGCACCGCCCCGCCCCGCTGGGCCGCAAAGGCGCGCTGGAACTCCAGCAGAGCGGCCCGCACGCCCGGATAGCCCGCCACCCGGCTGGCGGCCTCGCCGGCCTCGCCACTGGTCAGCCGGTCGGCGTCGTGCAGGTTCTCGGCCTTCAGGGCGCGGGCGACAGCCACGGCCGCGGCCTCGTCGTCCAGTGAACCGCCCGCGTCGAGCACGCCGACGCCAACGGCGCGGTACAGCAGTCCGGTGTCGAGGTGCGGCAGCCCATAGAGCGCGGCCAGTCGCGCGGCGACGGTGCCCTTGCCCGAGGCGGCGGGGCCGTCGACGGCGATGATGAGGGCTACAGTCATTCGGATGCCGCGATATCCGCACCCAGACCGGACATCAACTCCACAAAGCCCGGAAAGCTCGTCGCGATCATCGCCGGCTCGTCCACCGTCACCGCCTGATCCGCCGCCAACCCAAGCACCAGATGGCTCATGGCGATGCGGTGGTCGCCATGGGTGGTCACCGTCGCCCCGCCGCGCACCGGCCCTCCGAAGACGGTGAAACCCTCGGCCTCCTCCTCGACCCGGACGCCGCAGGCGGTCAGGCCCGCCGCCATCAGGGCGATGCGGTCGCTTTCCTTGACCCGCATCTCGCCGACGCCGCGCATCACCGTCGCCCCGTCGGCGAAGGCGGCGGTCGCGGCGAGCACCGGATACTCGTCGATCATCGAGGCGGCCCGCTCCGGCGGCACGATCACGCCCTTCAGCTTCGAATGCCGCGCGGTGACGTCGCCGACCTCCTCGCCCCCGGCCATGCGGCGGTTCGAGACGGTCAGGTCGGCCCCCATCTCGCGCCATGTCTCGAACAGGCCCGTGCGCAGCGGGTTCAGCATCACCCCCTCGACCGTGACCTCAGACCCGGGAACGATCAGCCCCGCCGCCAGCGGAAAGGCCGCCGAGGACGGGTCGCCGGGAACGGCCACGGCGGTTCCGGTCAGGCACTGACCGCCCTGAAGGCTGACGCGCCTGCCATCGCCGACCGGCAGGACGCCGACTTCGACGCCGAAGGCCGTCAGCATCCGCTCGGTATGATCCCGGCTGGGCTCGGCCTCGGTCACCGTGGTGACGCCCCCGGCGTTGAGCCCGGCCAGCAGGATCGCCGACTTGATCTGGGCCGAGGCGACCGTCTGGACATAGTCGATGGCGGTCAGGCCGCCGCCGATGACCGCGACCGGCAAACGGTCCTCCATGGTCTGCCAGTCGAACCGCGCGCCCATCCCGGCCAGCGGCCCCGTCACCCGCTTCATCGGCCGTTTGCGCAAGCTCGCGTCGCCATCAAACGTCGTGGTGACGGCGTAGCCCGCCGCCGCCCCCATCAGCAGCCGCACGCCGGTCCCGGCATTACCGCAGTCGATGACGCCCGCCGGTTGCCGGAAACCGCCCTGTCCCGTCACCCGGCAGCGCCCTTCACCCTGCCGCTCGACCGTCGCGCCGAAGGCCTCGACTGCCCGCGCCGTGGCCAGGATGTCGTCGCCTTCAAGCAGGCCCTCGATCTCGGTGACGCCGGTCGCCATGGCCCCCAGGATCAGGGCGCGGTGGGAGATCGACTTGTCGCCCGGCGCCCGCACCCGGCCGGACAGCGGGGGGCTGCGGCGGGCGGTCAGATGGGCGGGAATCGACACCCGGCGGTCTCCGGAAAGGCTCTGCAGGGGCGGACGCGCGGAGATGGCTTTTGACAGCGGCGTCAGGGGGTGGCAAGGGAGCCGCCCCATTTCCCCACTCCCGCCAAAGGTCTTTCCACCGTGGCCAAACCCGAACTGGGCCAGAAGCAGGTCTGCCCGAACTGCCAGGCCAAATTCTACGACCTGGGCCGTCGCCCCGCCCACTGCCCCAAATGCTCGACCGACTTCGATCCGGAGGAGGCGCTGAAGCTGCGCAACCGCCGCGGCCGTCCGGCCGGCTACCCGGCCGACGACGCTGATGAAGATCAGGTCAAGGACAAGAAGGTCGACGGCGACGAGGACGAGGAAGAAGAAGCGGTCGCAACGCCCGAAATCGATCAGGAAGGCCACGAGCCCATCCTGACGCCGGACGACGACGACGACGCCCCCGTCGATCCGACCGAAGAGCCCGGCATGGGCGAGGCGGTCGAGGACGACGACGTCCTGGCTGATGATGACGACGATTCCGTCCCCTTCATCGAGGACGAGGACGACGATGGCTTCGAGGACGAAATCCTCACGCCCAAGGAAGACGAATAGGGCATTTTCCAACCTCCGCCGGGCGGCTTTTCAGCGGTTCGGCGGGGGCGAAAATAAATGGCGGATACGGGCTTGATCGCGATCAGGCCCTGACATAGGTTCCGCCGCCTCGCAGCAGGGCCTCCCGGCCCCCAAGCGATCCGACCGAAAGGCCGACAGGCCTGACGATTGGGGCTTTAGCTCAGCTGGTAGAGCGCTTGCATGGCATGCNNCTTGAATGGCATTCAAGAGGTCAGCGGTTCGACTCCGCTAAGCTCCACCATCGAAGGCCCCGCGGGAAACTGCGGGGCCTTCGTCCATTTCGGGACCGTATTCGGGGCAGAATGACCCGGTACACACGCCGGGTGGCCTCCGGTGCATCCATGCGCGAAGCTTGGCGCCTCTCTGATGTCGATACACATCGGAGTTGAGCCCCATCATGACCCCCAAACTCACATCGTCGATTTTCGCCGCCTGCGCCTCAGCGCTCGCTCTTGCCCTTGCCCCGGGCGTCGCCCTGGGCCAGCCGCAGCAGCGTCCGGACCCCGCCGCCGTAACTGTGAGCGCCGATGAGAACCGGGCGGTCATCCTGGCGCTGGCCCAGGTCCTGCGCGAACGCTTCGCCTTCCGCGAGCGCGGTATCGCCGCGGCGAACGAGATCGAGGCCATGGAGCGGCGCGGGGAGTTCCGGAGCGCGCGGTCCGGCGCGGAGCTGATGGCCCTGATCGACAGCAAGATCTCTCCCATCGTCAACGATCGGCATTTCCGTGTCCGTTACTTCGGGCCGGAGGCCGTCGCCGGCTTCACTGACGCGCCGCCGACGGCGGAAGAGCTCGCTGAATTCCACGAGGAGGTGCGCCTGCGCGGCAGCGAGATACCGGAGGTCCGGTGGCTGCCGGGCAATGTGGGATATCTCCGCCTCACCCTGCTTCTCGATACGCCGCCCGGTGTCGAGAAACTGGCCGCCGCCATGAGCCTGCTGGCCGACACTGGCGCGCTGATCATCGACGTGCGCGGAACACCGGGTGGCGAGCCGGCCGGCGTGGCCAATGTGATCGGCCACCTCGTCGCGGAGCGCACGGCCACGGTCCGTCTTGAGGTGGTGTCTGACCCGTCACAGAGCAGGATCTTCCATGCGGAGCCCCGGACCCCGGGGTTCGCCGGCAAACCCGTCTATGTGCTGATTGACGAAGGCACCGGTTCGGGGGCGGAGGAGTTCGCCTACGATCTGCAAGCCATGGGACGGGCGACCCTGGTCGGTCAGACGACCTCCGGCGCGGCGACCCCGGGTGGGTACCGACCGCTCAGCGGCGGGTTTGTGGCCTTCATCCCGATGGGAATCGTCAGCAACATGATCACCGGGGCAAACTGGGAGGGCGTGGGCGTTCCGCCGGACGTCGAGGTTCCGGCCGACGAGGCCCTGCCGCACGCCCATCGCCTGGCCCTTGAAGCCATACTGAAGGACGCCACAGGTGTGCGACGGGCCATTGCGGAAGAGGGCCTGGCCTCACTGGATCAGCCGCAAGACTGACCCGCCGGAGCAGGGCCTGGCATGCAATCAGTCAGCGGTTCGACGCCGCCAGGCTCTACCCTCGAAGGCCCCGCGGCAAGCCGCGGGACCTTCGTCCATCCGGGGGGCCGCAACCCCCCTCTTTTTCCGGAGACGATGATGAAGAACTGGCTCGGGCTCGACGCCCTCAAGCGCGGCGAGGACGCCGCCTTTCTGCTGCTGCGGCTCTATCTCGGCGGTTTTCTGATCTGGGGCGTCTGGGACAACATCACCTCGGCCGAGCGCATGGACGAGTTCCAGGGCTTCCTGACCGCCCTGAACGCCCCGATGCCCGCACTCGCCGCACCGGTGTCGGTGTGGGCCCAGATGTTGATCGGCGTGCTGCTGATCCCCGGCTTGCTGACCCGTTGGGCAGGCCTGCTGTTGTCCCTGAATTTTTTGGTGGCCGTGGCCCTGATCGCCCCGACGCAGGGAATTTTCCCCGACATCCCGCGCGAACTGTTCGGCCCGATGATGTGCGTGCTGGCGGGCCTGCTCCTCGCGACCCACGGCGCCGGGGCCTGGTCAGCCGACGCGCGGCTGTTCCGTCGCCGTTGACCGGCGGGCGCCCGCGCACCATCTAGGACTCAACGGCCGGCGCCCCGCCGATCACGGGGGGCGCAGACGGCCTGAGGCCTGCTTCGGGGGCGAGAGACGATGACGACGCGCACCATCCTGTTCGACAGCCCCTTCCTGCTCGGCTTCGACCATACCCGGGCCCTGATCGACAGGGCCGCCCGCGCCGCCGCGGACAGCTATCCCCCCTACAATGTCGAACAGCGGGGCGAGCATTCGGTGCGCATCTCCCTGGCCGTCGCGGGCTTCGGCCCCGACGACCTGATGATCACCCTCGAAGGCCGCCAGCTGACCATCGCCGGCAAGCGCGAACCGGCGCCCGACCAGGCCGACCAGGCCTTTCTGCATCGCGGCATCGCCGGGCGTGGCTTCGTGCGCAGCTTCGTCCTCGCCGACGGGCTGGATGTCGACGCAGCCCAGCTCGAGCACGGACTTCTGCACGTCGATATGAGC
Source organism: Brevundimonas sp. UBA2388 (assembly GCA_002343425.1). Taxonomy (GTDB): domain Bacteria; phylum Pseudomonadota; class Alphaproteobacteria; order Caulobacterales; family Caulobacteraceae; genus Brevundimonas. The sequence continues at coordinate 26,594 of DDSO01000072.1, read as the reverse complement.
CGGCCCGCGGACCTGCCGGCGGTACGGCGGATACCGATCACCACCGGCTGACAGCCGGCCGTCTCCGGTCGCCGCTTTCGGGGCCGGACCCCAAAGCCCTTTCGGGCGTTAGTTCAGTACAAGGAGGCGGTCTCGATGACGCCCACCACGATCATGACCAAGGAAGATTTCAGGGGGCTGGGCGCGCCGGACCTCGTCTATGTGCGCGAGATCCGCGCCTCGGACGTGATGGCCGACGTCGCGGTGACCGAGGTCAAGGGCCTGTCGATTGACCCCGAGGCGACCCTTTACGCCGTTCATGGCGCCGACGGCGAACGTCTGGCCGTCATGATGGACCGCGAGGCCGCCTTCGCCGCCGCCGTGGCCCACGAACTGGAGCCGGTTTCCGTTCACTAGGGGGCGGCAGTTCGTTTCATCACAACGGGCACAACGGGTTCACAGCGAACGCAACGGGATCGAACGCCGGTCAGGGTTGGAGCCCTGTAGCGCGCCTCACTGGATTGCGGCGTACGCCGCATTGTTCGGGCTCAGTGCCAGCATGGCGGACGCGGATCTGTCAGCCCAAACGGACCCGTGGCGTCCGTTGTGACCCCGTTGTGCTCGCTGTGATGAACCCGTCTCGTCTCGGGCTAGTCGCAGTATGCGAGGCTCAGGCTGCCGTCGCCGGAATGCTGTCGCGGACGAACAGGGCCCGGATCGCGTCCGTGGTCCGCGCCTGACGCAGTTGCTCGCGCATCTCTGACGAGCGCAGGGCCCGCGAGACCGCGGCCAGGGCGCGCAGATGCTCGGCGCCGTCACATGGCGGCGCGAACAGGGCGAACAGCAGGTCCACGGGCCGATCGTCCACGGCCCCGTAGGCGACGGGCGTTTCCAGCCGGACGAACACGGCGGTCACCCGCGAAATGCCTTCAAGCCGGGCATGCGGAACCGCGACGCCCGAACCCAGACCCGTCGAACCCAGGGCCTCGCGCTCGAGCAAGGCCTCCATGATCCGGTTTTCCGGCATTCCGAGGGCCTGCGCGGCGGCTTCCGCCACCGTGTGCAAGGCCTGACGCTTTGACGAGGCGCCGCTGCGCAGGACGACGCCGCCGTCCGCCAGCAATTCACCGATGTCCATAAAGGAATTCCCGACTCTGCCCACACATCCCGAATGGGCGGGGGCCCTTTAGACCACCCGCCTCGATTGGGGAAGACTATACGCCGCTACCGTTTACCGAACCGTGTCCATTGATCGACTTCACCGTTCGCTCGGGATCAATCCAGCCCACATTGCCGTCGGGACGGCGGTAGACGACCGAGATGCCGCCATGCGCCGCATTGCGGAACAGCACGACCGGATAGCCCGTCATGTCGAGCTCGAGAACAGCCCGGCCCACGGTAATGGTGCGGATCTCGGCCTCGGTTTCTGCGATGACCATGCCGACGGGCGGCGGCTCGTCCGGCGCTCCGGCGTCGCCGAAGGCGTCATCCTCGACCGCGTCAGGGCTGCGCAGGACCATGCTGCGGGCCACTTCACGCGCGGCGTTCTCGGTCTTCTCGGGCGACAGGCCACGCGGTCCGGCGTGGTGGTTCTTGAGCCGGCGCTTGTAGCGTCGGACCCGTTTCTCGAGCTTTTCGAGTGAATCGGAGAAGGCCCCGTGGGCGTCGCCGCCCAGACCGCTGGTGACGATGGCCTCTCCCGACGCGAGGCGGACCCAGCAGTCCACCTTGAAGCCGTGGCCGTCTTTCGACACCACGACCTCGGCGTCCTGCGCCCCTCGTTCGAAATATTTGCCGATCCCGTCTTCGAGTTCCTGGGAGATGCGCGAGCCTAACGCGTCGCCGACATCTACGTGTTTACCACTGACCTGGATTTGCATGGTGATAGAACGCGACCGATCGCGAATGGTGTCAACGCCGATCACCGAAATGTGGTGAAGGTTATCGGGTCGGTTCTCCCTCCCCCGAAGTGGGGAGGGAGGTCGCGCAGCGACCGGGTGGAGAATTTCAAAGCCTGGCGCCGCCACCGCGGGACTGGCGTGCCCCACCCGGGCTCGGCTGCGCCTCGCCGTCCCTCCCCATGAAGGGGAGGGAGAACGCAACACGCCTAACCCGTCTTCAGCATCCGCTTGCGCTCGACCGACGACGGTATCCGCAGGGCCTCGCGGTATTTCGCCACGGTGCGGCGGGCGATGTCGATGCCCGTCTCCTTGAGAATCTCCACGATCCGGTCGTCGCTGAGGACGTCGCCGTCGCGGCCCTCGCCGTCGATCATGGCCTTGATCCGGTGACGCACGGCCTCGGCCGAATGGGTCGCCCCGCCGTCGGACGACTGGATCGCCGCCGTGAAGAAGAATTTCAGCTCGAACACGCCCCGCGGCGTCGAGACGTATTTGTTCGAGGTCACCCGGCTGACCGTCGATTCATGCATGCCGATGGCGTCGGCGACGGTCTTCAGGTTCAGCGGGCGCAGGAACTCGACGCCGAAGGCGAGGAAGGCGTCCTGCTGGCGCACGATCTCGGAAGACACCTTCAGAATGGTCTTGGCCCGCTGGTCCAGCGACTTGACCAGCCAGCTGGCCTGGGCCGCGCATTCGGCGACGAAGGTCTTCTCGACGTCCGAGCGCGAGCCCGCCGCGACCACCCCGTGATAGCGCTTGTCCATGATCAGCCGCGGCAGGGTGTCGGCGTTCAGCTCGACCTTCCAGCCGCCGGCCGGATCGGACCGCACATGCACGTCGGGGATCACCGTCTGGGCCGGTTCGCCGCCGAAGCCCGCGCCGGGCCGGGGCGTCAGGGCCTTCAGCTCGGCGATCATCTCGGCCATGTCCTCGGCGTCGACACCGCAGACCCGGCGCAGACCGGACAGGTCCCGTTTGGCCAGCAGGTCCAGATTGTCGAGCAGACAGCCCATGGCCGGATCGAACCGGTTACGCTCGATCAGCTGCAGCTTCAGGCATTCCGGCACCGAGCGGGCCATGACGCCGGTGGGCTCGAACCCGTGGCAGACCGCCAGAACCGCCTCGACCCGCTCCAGCGTGATCCCCAGCCGGTCGGCGATCTCGGCCAGTTCGCCGCGCAGATAGCCGCCCTCATCGACGGAATCGATCAGGGTCAGGGCGATGGCGTGGTCGGAGGGCGAGAAGGCCGCCTGCGACGCCTGGGCCTGCAGATGCTCCCACAGGGTCATCTCGCGACTGTCAGGCTGTTCGCGCCCCTCGCCGTCGGGCAGGCCGCCGCCCGCGCCGGCGCGGGACCAGTCGTTCAGCCCGACCTGGGCCTCGCCGACGCCGACATCCTCCATCCGGTCCGAGGTGCGCTCACCGGGGCTGGCGTCGCCATAGACATCGTCAGAGCGCGCATCGAGCGTGCGGTCCGCGTCCGTGACCCGGCCCTCGTCAAAGCTCATTTCGGCTGCGTCGTGGCTTTCGACCGGGACCGGCGCATCGATCTCGCCGCCGGGCTCGGCGTCCTCGCGCTGCAGCAGCGGGTTCTTTTCCAGCTCCGCCTCGACGAAGGCCTCCAGCTCGAGGTTCGACAGTTGCAGCAGCTTGATCGCCTGCTGCAGCTGGGGCGTGATGACCAGCCCCTGGCCCTGCCGAATCTCCAGCCTTTGTCCGAGCAACGTTCTTTTTCCCCTGGGTCCGGGCGTGGCCCGAAACTTGCTGCGGCCACCTTGTGGCCTGACCGGTTAACGGCGTTCTAAACCGCTGGACCTGCCGCCCGCGCTTTGCTCCCCTGTCCAGACCGTCCGTCCCGAGCGAGAGCCCCGATGCGCCTGATCCTTGCCGCCCTGCTGCTCCTTCTCACGCCCGCCGCGGCCCTCGCGCAGTCCACTACCGGAAACGGGGCCACCCCCGCCGAACAGACGATGATGCGGACCGTCGAGCGCGAGCATCACCGCCACATCGCCCTGCTCGAGCGGATGGTGAACCAGAACAGCGGTACCCTGAATCTCGAGGGAGTCCGCGTCGTGGGCGACATGGTCCGGGCCGAACTGGAGTCGTTGGGCTTCGAGGTCCGCTGGGTCGACATGACCGAGACCGGCCGCGCCGGCCACCTGATCGCCACCCATGCAGGCCCGGGCCGCAACATCCTGCTGATCGGCCACCTCGACACCGTCTTCGAGGCCGACAATCCTTTCCAACGCTTCGTCCGAGACGGCGCCCGCGCCACCGGCCCGGGCATAGGCGACGACAAGGGCGGCATCGCGGTCATCATCGCCGCCCTGCGGGCCATGCGGGCGGCGGGAAAGCTCGACGACGCCAACATCACCGTCTTCCTGACCGGGGACGAGGAGCGGATCGGGTCGCCAGTGGCCGTCGCCCGCCGCGACCTGATCGAGGCCGGCCGCGCCGCGGCGTATGCCCTGGAGTTCGAGAACCTGGCTGTCGAGGATGGCGCCGACTTCGGCACCATCGCCCGCCGTAGCGCCGCCAACTGGACCCTCACCGCCACCGGCCGCACCGGCCATTCCAGCGGGGTGTTCAACGACGCCCTCGGCTACGGCGCCATCTATGAGCTGGCCCGCATCCTCGACGGTTTTCGCCGCGACCTGCCCGAGCCGAACCTGACCTACAATGTCGGCGTGGTCGCCGGGGGCACGCCCGCCGCCATCGACACGGAGGGCTTCAATGTCACCGCCTCGGGCAAGACCAATATCGTCGCCTCGACCGCCATCGCCCGCGGCGACCTGCGCACCCTGACCCGCGAACAGGACGAGCGCGTCCGCGGCCGGATGCAGGCCATCGTCGACGACCACCTGCCGCGAACCGGGGCGGAATTGGTCTTCGCCGAGGGCGGCTATCCCCCCATGGCCCCGACCGAGGGCAACCGCGCGCTTCTGGCCCGCCTGAACGACGTCAACCGCGACCTCGGCCTGCCTCAGATGTCCGAATACGACCCCGCCCGCCGCGGCGCCGCCGACAGCGGCTTCGTGGCCGAGGATGTGGATACGCTGGGCGGCCTCGGCATCGCCGGCGGCAACGCTCACGCCGACGGCGAATGGGTCGATCTGGACAGTCTGGTGCGTCAGGCGCAACGGGCGGCGGTGCTGATCAGCCGGCTGAGTCTGGGGACGGAGTAGGCGCGAAACCTCAGCCGTACATGTCGCCCAGATAGACCCGGCGCACTTCCGGATCGCGGATCACGTCCTCGGCCTTGCCTTCGAACAGCACCGACCCGCCCGAGATGATCGAGGCGTGGTCGATGATTTCCAGCGTTTCGCGGACGTTGTGGTCGGTGATCAGCACGCCGATGCCCTGACCCGCCAGATAGCGGATGACCTGGCGGATGTCGGCGATGGCGAGGGGGTCGATGCCGGCGAAGGGTTCGTCCAGCAGCATGAAGCTGGGCTTGCCGGCCAGCGCCCGGGCGATCTCGCAGCGCCGCCGCTCGCCGCCCGACAGGCCCGAGGCCGGGGCATGGCGCAAATGGTCGATACGCAGCTCTTCCAGCAGGCGGCTGGTCTCCTCGGCGATGGCGGCCTGGCCGGTGTGGTGCAGTTCGACCACCGCCTTGACGTTGTGCTCGACCGTCATGCCGCGGAAGATCGAGGCCTCCTGCGCCAGATAACCCAGACCCATGCGGGCGCGCTGGTACATCGGCTGGGCCGTGATGTCCTCGCCGTCCAGCCAGATCGTGCCGCTGTCGGGCGGGATCAGGCCGGTGATCATGTAGAAACAGGTGGTCTTGCCGGCGCCGTTGGGCCCCAGCAGGCCCGCGACCTGGCCGCGCTCGACATGCAGGGAGACGTCGCGCACCACCTGCCGCTGACCGAACGCGCGGGCGATATGATCGACCCGCAGGCCCGTCGGGCGCGCGGGCTCGACCGCCGGGATCGCCGGCGTCTCGATCACATTGAGGGCTGAGAGTTCCTTACGGGCCAATGATCAGACGGAGCCGGGGCTCAGTTCCCGCTGCTGTCTGGGTAGAAGACGCCGCGGATGCGGCCGCCGTTCGATCCGGCGCCGCCGGCCATGGTGACCGCCTGGGTCTCCGTATTGTAGGTCAGCCGGCCGCCCGTCATGACATTCTGGCCCTGGGTCACGATGACGTCGCCCGTCACGACCACCAGATTGTCCCCGGGCGTATAGACGGCCCGGTCGCCGCGAATGGTCTGATCAGGCGTGACGAAATAGACGTTCCCGCTGGCCTCGATCCGCTCGATTCCGCTATCGGCGCCGGAACCATTGATGGCGTCAGCGCGGAGACGGTTCTGCCCCTGGATGACTTCAGCGCGCCCGCGCAGGGTCAGGCTGTTCGGCGTCGCCTCGCCGGCGTCAGCGCCGTAGGAGATCGCACCCTCGCCAATCCGGGGCGCCGTCTGGGCGTCGCCCATGGTCGGTAGCGCCAGCAGCGCCAGCGACGCAGCCGCGATGGTCAGGACTCGGGTACTGGTCATGGGTTGGACCCTCCGGCGTTGATCGTGCCGCGTATCTTGTTTTCGCCGGAGCCTCGAAACTCGACGCGCCCGCCCTGTTCCCGGATCACATAGGACGAAGCAGAGATGGTTCCAAGCGGCCCGGAGCCCTGGACGCCCTTGTTCCCGGTCACAATGCCGGTCGCGGTGTCGACCACCGCCTCGGGCGTCACCAGCGTAAAGCCCGAGCCGCCGTCGGAAATCCGCACATTCGGGCCGATGGTCACGGTCTTGCCGGCCTCGTCATAGACCCCGCCGTCGGCCGTCAGGGTCGTCACCTTGCGGCCCCCCAGGTTCAGCCGCAGCGCCGGGCCGACCAGCCGGTAGCGGCCCGTATCCGGATCGCGCACGGCGCCCTCGGCGGCGATGATGAAGCTGCGACCGGCCGCGTCCTGGCCGTGGAACCGTAGCGCATCGAGGCGAATTTCCCGGCTGGTCCCGGCCTTGCGCTCGACGTCGGACATGACGCTGCGCAGCACGATCCAGCTGACCGTGCCACCCGCCAGGACGATGATCGCCACCGGCAGGATGCGGCGCAGCAGTTGCACCCGGCGTGACCGCGCACGGAAGGCCCTGGCCGTCGCGGCGACGCGGGCCTCGTCCTGATGTGCGTGGCTGTCGGCGGGATCGGTCATCAGGTGTGCGCGAACACGTCCATCTCGTCCCAGCCCGCCAGATCAAGCGCCGAGCGGGTTGGCAGGAAGTCGAAACACTTACGGGCCAGCTCGGTCCGGCCCTCGCGCGCCAGCATCTCGTCCAGCCGGACCTTGGCCGCGTGCAGGTACAGGACGTCCGACGCGGCGTATTCCAGCTGGGCCGGCGACAGTTCGGCCGCGCCCCAGTCGCTCGACTGCTGCGCCTTGGACAGGTCGACCCCGACCAGTTCGCGCACGACATCCTTCAGGCCGTGGCGGTCGGTATAGGTGCGGGCCAGTTTCGAGGCGATCTTGGTGCAATAGACCGGACGGGTTTCGACCCCGAGATGCAGCTGGAACATGCCGATGTCGAACCGGCCGAAATGGAACAGCTTCAGCACCTTCGGATCGGTCAGCAGCCGCTTCAGATTCGGGCAGTCATAGCCCGGGCGGTTCATGCGCACGACATGGGCGTCGCCGTCCCCGGCCGACAGCTGCACCACGCAGAGCGGATCACGCCGGAAGCGCAGCCCCATGGTCTCGGAATCGATGGCGACTTCGGGCCCGAGATCGAGGCCGTTGGGCAGGTCGCCTTCGTGGAGGAACACCGTCATTCGTGAAACCCTTTCAGGCCCTCAACTAGCGTGCGGCGGCGGGGATGTCTCCCTCCGGCTCGGAGTGGTTCGTGGTCAGTGATTAGTGGTTAGTGGTTAGT
>DDSO01000072.1:0-18808 GCA_002343425.1 Brevundimonas sp. UBA2388 | reverse complement strand
TGGTGCCCAGGAAAGGACTCGAACCTTCACCCCCTTGCGAGGACTGGCACCTGAAGCCAGCGCGTCTACCAATTCCGCCACCTGGGCCCAGACGTTTCGCGCTTGCACACATATCCGTCCGGAAGGCGCGGACCCTTAAGGCAGGGTCAGGGGCCGGTCAACAGGGATTTGCGGCCTTTGCGTTGCGAGCATCGCGGCCATCGTCTAATCCCCGGCGCGTCGAGGGTTTCCCGTCCTCGCACCGTCGCCTTTCGGAGCCTGTCATGAACGAAGTCGCCCCCGGCCTTGTCACCGTCTTCGGCGGCTCGGGTTTCGTCGGAAGCCAGGTCGTCCAGGCGCTGGCCAAACGCGGCTGGCGCGTCCGTATCGCATGCCGTCGGCCTGACCGCGCCTGGAAGCTCCAGACCTCGGGTTCGGTCGGCCAGTTCCAGTCGGTTCGCTGCGACGTCACACGTCCGGAGGAGGTCGCGGCGGCCCTGCGCGGCGCCGATGCGGCGATCAATCTGGTCGGAATCCTGTACGAATCAGGCCGCCGCACCTTCCACGCCCTGCACGTCGACGCCTCGCGGAACATCGCCGAGGCCTGCGCCGCCGGCGGCGTCAACCGTCTGGTCCAGATCTCGGCCATCGGCGCCAGTCCCGAGAGCCGCTCCGACTATGCCCTGTCCAAGGCCGCGGCCGAGATGGCGGTGCGCGAGGTCAAGCCGGACACGGTGGTGATCCGCCCGTCGATCGTCTTCGGCGCCGGCGACGACTTCCTGAACCGGTTCGCCGCCCTGGCCTCCATCGCCCCGGCCCTGCCGCTGATCGGCGGCGGCCAGACGAAATTCCAGCCGGTCTATGTCGCCGACGTGGCCGAGGCCATCGCCCGCGCGACGGCGGCGCCCGAGGCTGCCGGCCGCACTTTCGAGCTCGGCGGGCCGGCCGTGATGACCTTCGAGGACGTGCTGAAACTGATCCGGCGCGAGACCTATCGCAGCTTCGGCCTCATCCCCCTGCCGTTCTTCGCGGCCCGCGCCATCGGCTCGATGGCCCAGCTGACCGCCATGGTCGGCATCCCGCCGGTCCTGACCCGCGATCAGGTGGTGCTGCTGGAGAGCGACAATGTCGTCGCCGAGGGGGCCGAGGGTCTGGCCACGCTGGGCATTGAACCCACGGGAATTGAGGCCATCGCCCCGTCCTACCTGTGGCGCTATCGCCGCGGCGGGCAGTTCGCCGAAGCGCCGGCGGCCTGAGTCAGGCCAGACCGGCCCAGACCAGACCGAGACCGATCACACCGACGATGATCCGCCACCAGGCGAAGGGGGCGAAGCCGTGTCTGGCGACGAAGTCGACCATGGCCTTGACGACGATCCAGCCGCTGATGAACGAGACCACGAAGCCGACGGCGATGATCCCGCCGAAGTCCCAGTCGATCGTCGCCCCGCTCTGGATGATGTCCCAGCCCGAGGCCGCGACCATGGTGGGAATGGCCAGGAAGAACGAAAACTCGGCCGCCGCCCGCTTGTCGAGACCGAGGCTGAGTCCGCCCGCGATGGTCGCGCCCGACCGCGAGACGCCGGGGATCACCGACAGGCACTGGAACAGGCCCACGCCCAGCGACCGTTTCCAGGACAGGGTCATGGCGTCGTCGGCCGTCGGCTTCGGCGCGAACCGCTCGAGCGCCAGCAGACCGAAGCCGCCGAGGATCAGGGAGACGCAGATCACCGTCACCGCCGTGTCGCCCTCGACGTTGAACAGCACCGCCTTGATGAAGTCGTAGAGGAAGACCCCGACGATCACCGAAGGCAGGAAGGCGATCAGGATGCTGATGGCGAAATGCCGCGCCTTCGGATCGGTGGGCAGGCTGATGAGCACCTTCCACAGCCGGGCGAAATACAGGGCGACGACCGCCAGAATGGCGCCCAGTTGGATCAGGACGACGAAGGAGCTCCAGCGCGGATCGGTCAGGCCAAGCAGCTTTTGCGTCAGAAGCAGGTGGCCTGTGGAGGAGACCGGAATGAATTCGGTCAGGCCTTCGACAAGGCCCAGAATGATCGCCGCAATCCAGTCCGCCACGCACGTCCCCAAACAAAAGGGCCGTCAGTGCGCGCCCGGTTCGGGTCCCACATAGCGCAATCGCGCGCGGATAGGCGAGCCGTTCGTCGACTGATCCAGCGCGTGCCCCAGCAGCCCGGCCAGCCGGCCGAGCAACAGCAGGTCTCCGGCGGCGTCGCGCGGCAGCTCCAGTCGCCGCGCGACGAGCGCGAGGGCGAGGCCGAAATTGGCCGGCCGGCCGGTCGCCGTCTGGCCCTCCAGCAGCGCGCGCGACAGGTCGGGCGGCAGATCGGCGGCGGCCAGCAAGGCCGCGGCGCGCGGGTCGCCGGCCGGATATTCCGCGCTGCCGAATCCCGCCAGACCGCCGGCCGCATGGGCGCGCCGCGCCGCGTCCGTGGCCTGACGCCGCACCGCGACGACCCAGTCGGCCGCCCGGGTGAGTTCCGCCATCATGTCGGACCCGGCCAGGGTCAGCAGGCCGGCGAAGGCCGCCGCCGCCGGCGCCGCGCCGCCGTCCGCCGCCGCCCGTGTAGCCAGCACCGACGCATTCATCTCATTGTCCGCCGCCAGCACGAGCGCGCGCCGGATCAGGTGGGCGTCCCGGTCGGGGGTTTTCCATGACCGGGCCAGCCGCTGGTGCAGGAACAGGCGCGGTCCCGAACCGGCGGCGGCGTCCACCGCCTCGTCGAGCACCCGGGCGCACTCGAGTCTCAAGGTCTCGACCGTGCGCGCCTTGGGGTCGGCATCCTCCTCGGCCCGGCGGGCGAGGGCTGCAAACAACCGGGCCCGTACGGAGCCGCCGGGGACGGCGCCGACGCGTGGCCGTATCTCGGCGAAGGGATTGGCTGGCCGGGCGTCCCACAGGCGGCGGGCCACGTCTTCAAGGGTCGCCGTCTCGGCCAGCTGGGTCGCGTCGAGCCCGCGATAGAACAACCGCCCGTCGGCGATCGCCGTCAGGGACGAACAAACCTCGGCCTCGCCTCGGCCCGCCATGCGCGGAATGCGCCGCTGCGCCGCCTGCTCGTCGTCATCGACCGTGTCGCCCGTCAGCCGGGCGATGTCCTGTACGGCATAGAGGCTGCGGCGCGGATCCGAGGGGTCAGGTCGGGCCGCGATTCGGCCCCGGCTAACATAGGCATAGAGGGTCTGGGTCTTGACCCCGAGCCGGGCCAGGGCCTCGCCGCGCCCGATCCAGCGGACGTCCTCCATGGCTGGGTCTGCCGGTTCCAGGTCGCAACCTCCGCAGGGAGCGTCAGGCTCCCGCCCTATCGGGCTCGCACCATGGGGCGGTTTCGTGACGATCCCGCTAACGGACTGATCGCCTTGACCTTGGCAGGGCGCGGGCTTTCCGCGACAAGGCGTCAATGACGTCCGCCGCCTCCGCCCATGTTCTCCACGCCGAAGGCCATGCCGCCACCCGCGCCGTGACCCGGCTGTCGGTCGGGGTCGCCGTGGTGCTGATCGCGCTCAAGGCCTTCGCCCTGGGCGCCTCCGGCTCGGTGTCGATCCTGGCCTCGCTGGCCGATTCGGCGCTGGACCTGCTGGCGTCGCTGGGCGTGTTCTTCGCCGTGCGCTGGGCCGCCGCGCCTTCCGACGAGGACCACCGTTACGGTCACGGCAAGGGCGAGGCCCTGGCCGCACTGGTCCAGGCGGGGCTGGTCTTCGCCTCGGCCCTGTTCATCGGCTGGGAGGCCGTGCAGCGCATCTTCGACCCCCGTCCCGTCACCTCGGGATACTGGGGCGTTCTGGTCATCCTGATCTCGATCGCCCTGACCGGCTGGCTGGTTTGGATGCAGGGCCGCGCCATGCGAAAAAGCGGCTCCCTGGCCGTGGCGGCCGACCGGGCCCACTATGCCGGCGACCTGGCGGCCAATGGCGTGGTCCTGATCGGGGTGATCTCCGGAACCTTCCTGGCCGCGCCGGGTCTGGACGCGGCGGCGGGCCTGATCGTCGCGGTCTGGCTGTTCTGGGGAGCCCTGGGAGTCCTGAGGAGCGCCGCGGACCATCTGGTCGACAAGGCCGTGCCCGATGCAGACCGCATCGCCATCACCACCGCCGTCCTCGCCGATCCCCGCATCTCAGGCGTCCACCAGCTGCGCACCCGGATGGCGGGCCCGGCCATGATGATCCAGATGCATGTCGACCTCGAGCCGACCCTGACCCTCGACGCCGCCCACGCCATCGTGGTCGAGGCCGAGAACCGCCTGCTGGCCGCCTTTCCACGTGCGGACATCCTCATCCACCCGGACCCGCGCGGCCGCGCCGAACTTCACGAGCCGCCCGGGGTGGAAACGCTTCAAGACAGCTAACGCGGGATTAACGCCCGCCGGTGCATGCATCGGCCATGTCGGCCTGCGTCCTCTATCATTTCGCCTTCGATCCGGGCTCCCGCGCCGTGCGGCTGGCGCTGGGCGAGGCGCGACTGGAGTTCTCGGAAACCCCCGTCCGCCCGTGGGAGGACGGCTGCCCCGTCGCGACACTCAACCCGTCAGGCATGCCGCCTGTGCTCCAGCTGTCCGATGCCGCCGGCCGTCCCCTGACCCTGTGCGAACCGGCCGCCATCCTCGGCTGGCTGGAGGAGCGGACCAACGAACCCCTCCTTCTGCCCGCCGACGCCGCCGAGCGCGCCGAGGTCCGCCGCCTGCTGGCCTGGTTCGACCGGCGCTTCACCGACGAGGTCAACGCCGTCCTGCTGCATGAGCGGATGGAGAAGCCCCTTCTCCGTCTCGGCCCGCCCGAGGCCCGCGCCCTGCGCGCGGGGCGAGAGGCGCTGAGGTCCCATCTGGCGATGATGGAAGGCCTGCTGGCCCAGCGCGACGCCCTCGCCGGCCGCCGTATCAGCCAGGCCGACATCGTCGCCGCCGCCCATCTGTCGGTGCTGGACTATTTCGGCGAGGTCGCCTGGGCCTCCTATCCGGGTCTCAAGACCTGGTACATGAAGCTGAAATCCCGCCCCTGTTTTCGCCCTCTGCTTGCAGACCGCTTCCCAGGCGTGCCCCCGTCAGGGCACTATGCGGACCTCGATTTCTGAGGCTTGGGGAATTCAGGATGCGTCATCAGCTCGCCGCCGTCGTTTCGGCGGTCCTTCTTGGTGCGGTCCCGGCGACGGCCTTCGCTGAACCGGTCGCGCCACCCCAGGTCCAGTCCGACCAGGTCATGGCCGCCTCCATACAGGAGTGGCTGGCCGAGGCTGCGCAGTGGAGCGGCGCCTATACCGGCCTCATGGACGCGAGGGTCGAACGGCTGACCGGGCTGATGGACGGCGGAAACCGCCTGATGGACCTGCTGAACGCCCGCAAGGAGCGTGAAGCCCGGGCCTGGGTGCAGTCCTGGGCCGTTGAGCAGAAGGCCGCCTTCGCGGCGGACTATGACGCCTATGCCGCCCTGCCCCCGCACCCCCCCGAGGCGCCGGCCTCGCTCGGAAGCGAGGCTGAGGAGCTGAGACAGGACTATGTCATTCTCCGGGATCGGGTCGGCTCCCTGCTGATCCAGACCCGGACATCGGGCGAGACCTACATCGACCTGGTGGTCGCGGCGGCGTCGGGCCGCCCCAATGACCTTCGCGCCCTGGGCTCGGGCACCTTCACCGTCATGGCCGCCCATCTCCAGGCTGAGAATGTGATGATGGAGAATGTCCGGGGGAGAGCCGGCGAGCCCAACTACTATTTCACCAACTGCATGCTGGAATCCAACCTCGCCATGATCGCCTGGGCCCGCGCCGCCGAACAGCGCGCGCTGGGCAAGCCCGTCGACCTCGCCGGCGTGGCTGCCACGATGCGCGCCCACACCTCGACCGCGCGTCAGTCGGCGGACGATCTGGCGACCTCGATCGAACAGACCGGTCAGTTGCTGGCCTCCGAACCCGGCCTCCAAGGCACGCCCCTGCTGGCCAACCTGACGGGCGCGCTCGACACCCTGCGCAGGAACGCCGAGGTCGAGCACCGGATCGCTGACGAGATGGACCGCCTGGCTCGCGCCATGCAGGCCTCGGATCAGGCCGGCCAGGAGGCCAGCACGATCAGCCTGAACCGGCTGGTCGACCAGCGACTGGCCTTGTTCCAGCAGCGTCAGGCGCTGATCGCCGGAACCGCCTGAGGTCGGTGGCCGACCCCCGCGACAGCATCCGGGACAGCGCCGCCGCCCTGGGCTTCGACGTCTGCCGCTTCGCCTCGGCGTCCGAGCCCTGGAGCGCGGGCGAGCGGCTGGCGCATTTCGTCGAGGCGGGCCGTCACGGCGACATGGGGTGGATGGAGACGACGCTCGAGCGCCGCGCCCACCCCACCGCCATGTGGGACGGCGCCCGGACCGCGGTGGTGCTGGGCCTCAACTACGGCCCCGAACAGGATCCGCTGCCGGAGATGGAAGACCGCTCTGCCGGCTATATCTCGGTCTATGCGCGGGGCGACGACTATCACGAGGTCATCAAGGGCCGGCTGAAGACGCTGGCCGGCCAGATCGCCGCCCGCACCGGCGAGGAGGTCAAGGTCTTTGTCGACACCGCGCCCCTGATGGAGAAGCCGCTGGCCCAGCGCGCCGGCCTCGGCTGGCAGGGCAAACACACCAATCTGCTGAGCCGCAGTCACGGCAACTGGCTCTTCCTCGGCGTCATCCTGACCGCCGCCGAACTGGAGCCCGACGCGCCCGAGGGCGAGCATTGCGGCACCTGCACGGCCTGCCTCGACGTCTGTCCCACGAACGCCTTCCCGGCCCCGTTCCAGCTCGATGCGCGCCGGTGCCTGTCCTATCTGACCATCGAGTTCGCCGGGCCATGGCCGGAAGAATTCCGCACCGCCACCGGCAGCCGCATCTACGGCTGCGACGACTGTCTGGCCGTCTGCCCGTGGAACAAATTCGCCGCCGCCTCGCAGGAGGCGCGCGTGCAGGCGCGCGAGGCCCTGGTCTCGCCACGGCTGGCCGACCTCGCCGCCCTGGACGACGCCGCCTTCCGTGCCCTGTTCTCGAAGAGCCCCGTCAAGCGCATCGGCCGCAACCGGTTCGTCCGCAATGTGCTGTACGCGATCGGCAACAGCGGGGACGCGGCGCTGATACCGTCGGCCGAACGCCTGCTGGATGACCCGGACCCCGTGGTGCGCGATGCGGCTGGATGGGCGGCGGGGCGGCTGGCAGAGGCGAAGTAGCGCGCGTTCTCCCTCCCCCGACGTGGGGAGGGAGAACGTCTGCGTCCTACCCCTGCGCGATCGCCCCGCCCCGGTCGCCACCCGGCACCGGGGCGACTTCCAGCAGCTTCAGCCGGAACACCATCACCGCATTGGGCGGTATCCCCGGCCGGCCCTGTTCGCCATAGCCCAGCGCGGGCGGCAGATAGACCACCCACTCGTCGCCGACCCGCATCTGCTGCAGCACCTCGGTCCAGCCGGGCACCACTTCGCTGACCGTGAACACCGCCGGCTGACCGGCCTGGTAGGAGCTGTCGAACACCGTCCCGTCGGTCAGGGTGCCCTCATAGTCGACGCGCACCAGGTCGTTGCGGTCGGGGCGCTCCCCGTCCGCGGGGCCTGACCGCATCACCTTGTACTGAACGCCGGACGGCAGGGTCCGCACGCCCTCGACCCGGGCGTTGGAGGTCAGGAAGAATTCGGCCGCGCGCAGATTCTGCGCCGCCGTCTCGTCCGGCGCTGCGGTTCCGCGATCACAGGCGGCCAGCGGCGCGCCCATGGCCGCAACCATGGCCAACGCCAGCGCGCCCCTAGCCCATCCGTAATTCATATCCCGCCTCTTCCAGTCCATGTCTGATTTCGATGGCGTGGGCCTCGCCACGCGTCTCGACCATGATGTCGAACTCCGCGCCCTTGGCCGGCACGTCCAGCGCCAGCCGGTTGTGCACCACGTCGATGATGTTTCCGCCCAGTCCGCCGATCACGGCGCTCATCTTGGACAACATGCCGGGGCGATCGTCGCCGAGGATGCGATAGACGATCATCTTCTTCTCGCGCACCAGTTCGCGGTTCAGCACCACGGCCAGCATGCGGGCGTCGATATTGCCGCCGCAAAGCACCAGCCCGACCTTCATCCCCCTGAACTTGTCCGGATACGCCAGCAGGGCGGCGAGGCCGCCCGCGCCGGCGCCCTCGGCCACGGTCTTCTCGAGGGTGGCGTAATAGGCCACGGCGGTCTCGAAATCCGCTTCCTGGCAGACGAGGACCTCCTCGATCAGGGGGTCGGCGATAGCGAAGGGGATGTCACCCACGGCCTTGATGGCGATGCCCTCGGCGATGGTCTGGCCGCCGCATTTCGGCGTCTCACCCCGGCGTTTGGCGCTGAACGAGGGGTACATGGCCGCCTCGACGCCGAAGATGCGGATATCCGGCTTCATCGCCTTGGCCGCCACCGAACAGCCGGCGATCAGTCCGCCGCCGCCGATGGGGATGATCAGGGCGTCCAGATCCGGCGCGTCCTCGAGGAACTCCACCGCGCAGACGCCCTGGCCCGTAACGATGCCCTCGTCGTCGAAGGCCGAGACGAAGACGTACCCCTTCTCGTCGCGCAGCCGGTGGGCTTCTTCGGTCGAGCCGGTGAAGTCCAGCCCCTTGATGACCACGGTCGCGCCGTGAGCCCGGGTGCCGTCCGCCTTCACGAAGGGGGTGCCCTCGGGCATGACGATGGTCACCGGCACGCCCAGCCGGGCGCCGTGATAGGCCAGGGCCTGGGCGTGGTTGCCCGCGCTCGCCGCCACCACGCCGCGTTTGCGCTCATCCGGCGTCAGCTGCAGCAGCCGGTTCAGCGCCCCGCGCTCCTTGAAGCTGCCGGTGAAATGCAGGTTGTCGAACTTGACCCAGACCTCCGCCCCGGTCAGCTGCGACAGCCGCCGTGAATAGCGCACCGGCGTGCGATCGACCTGGCCGGCGATGCGGTCGCGGGCCGCCAGAATGTCGTCAAACGTGACTGTCATGGACGCTCCCTATACCCGGTCTGCGCCGGGTTGATGCGCGCTTTTGGCCCACGGCCCGATGCGCCGCAACCTTGACCTTATGACGGCGTTGAGCGTCTGATCGGGACGTTCGACCCGCACCCCAAGACGGAGAGAGCCTTCATGTCCGCCCGCCACCTGATTGTCGTCGCCGCCGTCGCCGCCTCGCTGGCCGCCTGCGAGACCGTTCCCATGGGCGATTCCGGCCTTGGCCCACGGCCCGCCTCCACCGCCTTCAGCGCCGAAGACTTCGCCTGGTCCGCCGGATCGGGGCGCGGCTCCATCGACGGTCGCGTCGCCTTCAGCCGCGACGGCCAGGCTTTCACCTGCACCGGTTCGGTCGCGCTGACGCCGGACACCCCCTACACGCGCGCCCGATTCCAGACCCTGTACGGATCGACCGACCGGGCGGCCATTCCCGAGGCCGTGGTGCGCGCCCGTACGGTGCCGGACCCCAATGCCGACTATCGTTCCTTCGTCCGTTCGACCACCTGCCAGAACGGCCGGTTCGAATTCTCGGGACTCCCGGACGGTGACTGGTTCATCATCACCCCCGTCAGCGCCGGTGGCGACCGCATCGTTCTGATGCGTCACATCGGAACCCGCGGCGGACGCGTGTCCGTCACCCTGTAAGCGTCGCCTGCCAGTGCCTGTTGTCTTTGGGGCCGCGTTCCTGGCCGCTTCGGAGAGTTAACCATGTTCCGTTTCGCCCTGATCGCCGCCGCCGGCCTGAGCCTCTCCGCCCTTCCGGCCACCGCCCAGTCGTGGGGCGGAACCTATGACAGCGGCTACCGGAGCAACGACAGCTACCGGTCCCATGACAGCGGTTATCGGAGTAACGACGGCTACCGCTCGTATGACAGCGGCTATGGCCAGCGGTCCTATGGCGACAGCTACGTCGCCCGCCGCTCCAACGCCGTACCGTCGAATTTCGACTGGCGCAGCCAGCTGGACCGGCCGGGCGACTATCGCTGCGACCAGTTCTGGGACGCCAACCGCAATGATTGCGGCGACCGCTGGCGCGACCAGCGCCGCCAGGCCAGCCCCCAGGCGCGGCGCGACTATCGTGAACTGGCCGGCTATGGCGGCGGTTACAGCCACGGCCGGTACAACAACCGACGGGGTTACGGCTCGGCTTACAACTATGGCCATGCGCAGGGGTCCACGACGTATCACGGCGCCTATGGCCGGCCCGATCACGTCTATCCGGGCGGCGGGACCAGCTACGGCGGCTACAGCAGCGGCTACGGGTCGCGCTCCGACTGGTGCCGGGCCAACTACCGCTCCTACGACCCGCGCACCGGCTATTACCGCGCCTACAGCGGCCGGCTGGTCTACTGCGGCTAGGGCGTTGAAGTAGCGACACGCCGCGCGTCGAGCGTTAGCGCACCCCGCCTAACACTGCTCATCCGATCACGGATCAGTGGATAACCGCTGTTCGCCATTGTTTGGCCTTGTCTGACCCGCTTCGGTGCCCGTGACCCGCAAGGGGCGGTGGATCAGGGAGCGCGTAAATGTCCCAGCACAATATTTCCGGTTCGGAAGTCTTCGGACCCAAGCCCGGCGTCATGCTGCGATCAGTCAAGACCAGCGGCCTCCGGCGCCAACGCGCCGCCCGCACCTGGGCAGCCTTCATCGCCGGCGCTGTGGTGGCGGTGGCGGGTGGAGCCATCGCTTTGGCGGCCGTGTTCGGCCCCACGCTGTTCGGCTAGGAACCTGCGTTCTCCCTCCCCTTCATGGGGAGGGTGGTCGCGCAGCGACCGGGTGGGGAACGCCAGTCCCGCACCGATGGCGCCCGGCTTCACACTTCCCCACCCTGTCAGCGCTTCGCGCCGACATCCCTCCCCACTTCGGGGGAGGGAGAGCGCGCTATCGCACTATGCCAGCCACACCATCCGCCGCGTCTCCGCTTCAGCCCCCCTTGCCCGGCTGAAGCCTTTGCGCACCTCGCCGGTGTACAGGAACCCCGCCTTCTCCAGCACCCGGCCTGATGCCGGATTGTCGCTGAAATGCCCCGCCATCAGGGCGCGGCGCTTCCATGCCCTCGACGCCCAGGCGGTGGCGCCCTGCAGGGCCTCGGTCGCAAAGCCCCGACCCCAGAACGGACGGGCGATCCAGTAACCGACCTCGGGCGCCGGATCGGCGTCCTCGAACAGGCCGATGACCCCGACCGGGCCATGGTCCTCATGCTCGATCAGGAAGGTCCGCGCCCGCGCGGGATCCTGCACCGCCACCTTCAGCACGAACTCCTCGGCGTCCTCGATCCCGTACGGGTGGGGCATGCGCAGCGTCATGCGCGCGATCGACGGATCATTGGCGAAGGTCGCCAACCGGGGGATGTCCTGGGCGCCCGGCGAACGCAGGATCAGACGCCGCGTCTCGACGACGGGAGAAGGTTCGATCACGCACATCACACACAAGCCTCGTTCGATCTGCCGCCTCCTTGGAGGGCTCGGACGGCGTCGAGGCGGGGAAACGCAAACGGGGAGCCTGGTGATCCAGACTCCCCGCGGAAACGTGTCCCTGGTCCGGATCGCGGCTCTCGAGCCTTGCGCGATCCGGGTGTCAGTCGGTTCGCGCTACTCGGCGGCCATGGCCTGTTCGGTGGTCGGAAGAATCGACACGTAACAACGGCCGTTCGCCTTCTTGGTGAATTTCACGGCGCCGTGGGCGGTCGCGAACAGGGTGTGGTCGCGGCCGAGGCCGACATTGTCACCCGGGTGGAAGGTGGTGCCGCGCTGACGCACGAGGATGTTGCCGGCCAGAACGTTCTCGCCGCCGAACTTCTTCACGCCGAGGCGCTTGGAATGAGAGTCGCGACCGTTACGCGACGAACCACCGGATTTCTTGTGAGCCATAGGTCTGCTCCCTGTCTCTAACTGTTCTTACGCTTCGTCGGTGGAGGCGGGCTTGGCCTTGGGCGCAGCCTTCTTGGCCGGAGCCTTCTTGGCGGCGGCCGGCTTTTCAGCGGCTTCAGCCTTCGGAGCGGCGACGGCCTTGGGGGCCTTGGCCGGCTTGGCTTCGGTCGTCTCGACGCGCGGGGCCAGGCCGCGGGCGCGCAGGTTCATCTCGGCCTTGGTCATCAGCGAGGTCTCGCCGTCCCACTTGGCCTTCTCGCCGGCGCCGTCGATGCCGGTGATGCGCAGGACCGATTCCATCTGGCGATGGCCGTTCGTACGGCGATAGCCCTGACGGCGGGTCTTCTTGAAGATCTTGATCTTCTCGCCCTTGCGGGTCTCGACCAGGGTCGCGGCGACAGCAGCGCCCGCGATCAGGGGAGCGCCCAGGGTCACGCCCTTTTCGCCGCCCAGCATCAGGACGTCGCCGAACGAAACGTTCGAGCCAGCCTCGCCGTCGAGCTTCTCGACCACAATGACGTCGCCCGGTTGAACCCGGTACTGCTTGCCGCCGGTCTTGATCACCGCGTACATGTTGAAGCCTCAGCGAAACGCAAAAAGAATAAGCCCGACGGGGGACCCCCTCGGGCGAAGAGCGGCGACATAGACGCAGAGGGGTGTCCGAGTCAACGCGGACGGGCGAAAAAACGGGGCCCGGCCGAGCACACAGTCGGAATGACGCACCGCTCTGGACTGTTATAAGATAACACTCTATGTGGTCCGACGATGACGCCGTCCGACCTCCAGCAACCTGTCCTGCTGTCCCTGCTGGGCGTCGGCTTCGCCACGGCCTTCCTGCACGCCGCCCTGCCGACACACTGGCTGCCGTTTGTGCTCGTCGGACGCGGCCAGCGCTGGACCCTGCCGCAGGTGTTGGGGGCCGTGGCCGCTTCGGGGCTGGCTCATATCGCCACCACAGCCGTCGTCGGCGGCCTGATTGTCGCCGCGGGCCTGGTCATGGACCGGTGGGTCTCCGGCGTCCTGCCCTGGGTATCGGCCGGACTGCTGATCCTGTTCGGCGCCTTCTATCTGGGCCGCGCGGTGCTACGCGCGCCGATCATGGCCGGCGGACCATCCCTGGCCCTGTCCGAGCCGACCGTGTCGCACGCCGCCGCCTTCTGGGGACTGGTGGTGATGATGGCTGTGTCGCCGGGCGAGGTGCTGCTGCCGATCTATCTGTCCCAGGCGACCGAGGGGCCGCTGGTGTTGGCCGCCCTGACCCTCGCCTTCGCCGCCGGCACCGTGCTGGGCATGACCCTGTTCACCGTCCTGGCCCGCGCCGGCTGGTCGGTGCTGCGGCTGGAGCGCTGGGCCCGCTATGAAGGCGTCGTCCTCGGCCTCGCCCTGATTCTGATCGGCCTTCTCGTCCTCCTGCGCCCGCATTAAGGATAGCGGCATGGCGCACGGCTCCCACGATCACGGTCATGACCACAGCCATGCCCCCAGGCACGACCATGCGCACAAACACGGGCATGACCACGGGCACGCCCACGGCCCCGGCGGCCACCACCATGGCACGGTCGATACCGGCGACTGGCGCTACGCCGTCGGCCTGATCGTCAACCTGGCCTTCGTCGGCGTCGAGTTCGGGGCCGGGATATACAGCGGGTCCACCGCCCTGATGGCCGATGCGGGGCACAATCTGTCTGACGTCCTCGGTCTGGCCATGGCCGGCGGGGCCGCGTGGCTGGCGCGCCGGGCGAGCGGCTCCCGGAATACCTATGGCTACGGCAAGGCCACGGTGCTGGCCGCCCTCGCCAACGCCCTGCTGTTGATCTTCGCCTGCGGGGCCATCGCCTTCGAGGCCGTCCGCCGTCTGGCCGAGCCGGCGCCGGTGATGTCCGGCCTGATCATGGGCGTGGCGGCCATCGGCTTCGTCATCAACCTCGGCACCGCCCTGCTGTTCATGCGCGACCAGCACAGCGACCTGAACGCCCGTGGCGCCTACCTCCACATGATGGCCGACGCCGCCGTCTCGATCGGCGTGGTCATCGCCGGCGGGGTCATCTGGATGTCTGGCTGGTCGATCATCGACCCGCTGGTCAGCATCGTCATCGTCGCCGTCATCCTGATCGGCACCTGGGGCCTGCTCAAGGACTCGGTCAACCTGGCCATCGACGCCGCCCCGCGCAGCGTCGACGTCGACGCCATCCGCGCCGCCTTCCTGTCCCTGCCCGGCGTCACCGCCATCCACGACCTGCACGTCTGGGGCCTGTCGACCACCGAGACCGCCCTGACCGCCCACCTGTGCCACGACCGCCCGGACCCTGACGCCCTTCTGGTCGAGGCGCAGGCGATGGCGCGCGGCCGGTTTCGCATCGGCCACACCACGCTTCAGCTGGAAACCCGGCCCTTGGCCGACTGCCCGGACTGCGAGGGCCTGGGTCAGAACCTCTAGACGGCCCCGGCCGCCCGCGGCGGACGACAGGCATGGCGGACGTTCAGCGGGCTGAACGACAACAGCCAGGATTAAATGGCCAGCCGAGTTGCGCCCAGAATTTCGAGGCCGGAGGAAAGCTGCGGCTGACCGGGAACAGCCCGATCCCCGCCGGGCTGCTTGAGGCGGCCGGGCGCAGATAGGTGCAAAAGACGTGATCCCACAGCACCAGCGCACGGCCAAGATTCTTCATACCCTCGGCAGGCTCTGTCGAATGATGCCAGCGATGCAGGTCATTCGTATTGAACAGCAAGTTCAGGCGTCCGAAATCGAAGGCGATGTTCGAATGTTGCAGCAGCAGAACGGGCAACATCAAAGCCGTGTAGACGAGGATTGCCTCGGCCGCGACGCCAACCCACAGCAAAGGCAGGATCATCGCCAGGTGGTTCAGCACATGGTTGAACGGGTGGAAGCGGAAGTTGTTGAGCGTATAAAGCCGTTCCGTACTGTGATGCATGGCATGGAGCGCCCAAAGGGGCCTGTACCGATGATGCGCCCAATGGCTTGCCCATGCCGCAAACTCGATCCAGAGGAATGCCAGCAGGACCTGTTGCCAGAGCGGTAAACCCGGCGAGTCCGGCAAGGGCGCAAGGGCCAGAACGACAAACGGCGTAAGCCATTTGAGCGTCCCGTCGAGAATGCCGAAGATCAGAACGAAGCTGCCGATGTCCCCGGCGACTTCCGCACGCGGGACGTCGGCCCAGGCAGGATCGTGCGGCCACAGGCGCTCCAGAACAAGCGAGAACGCAATCAGGATCAGCGCAGCGCCGGCCACGAGGGCTTCACGCGCAGGATGCGTCCAGAACACGATCAGCAGGGCGGACATTCCGGCGATCAGGGTGATCAGCAGGGCCTGTGAAAGGAGTCGGGTCATTTTCAGGGGTTCCTGGCCGCAGGTTGCTGTCCGATCTCGGCCGAGCAGCACAGTCGCGAGAGCTGGGCGGCAGCACCGGCGAGAGCATCCAGATCGAGCTTCAGGATCGTGGCCCGCCCTTGGGCTTCGCGCGCCAACACTCCGGCGCGTTCCATCTCGTCCAGATGATGTTTGAGCGTCGAAGGCGAGATACCCAGTTCACTCGAAAGCTCGCCGAACTGCCGTCCGGAGCAACAGTGCTTCAGAAGGCATCGCAGGACCGCGATTCGTGTCGGATGGGCGAAGGCCGCAAACAGGCCGGCGATCTCGGTATCGTCTTTCATGCGAATAAACTAGATTAGTAGTTTATATGTTGTCCAGAGGTCCCTGAAGGATGAAGCCCGGCACACCACGACGCCATGCCGCGTCGGACACGCCATCGGCAAACGGCATCTTTGCGACGGTCCGGGGCCTCACCTCGGGGTTTGGGACCGGCCCCGTCTTCACAAACCACCCAATACACGCCATCTGCCGGTCATGACCGACAAGATCCCCGTCACCGTCCTCACCGGCTACCTCGGCGCCGGCAAGACCACCCTGCTGAACCGCATCCTCACCGAGGACCACGGCAAGCGCTACGCCGTCATCGTCAACGAGTTCGGCGAGATAGGCATCGACAATGACCTCGTGGTCGGCGCCGACGAGGACGTGTTCGAGATGAACAACGGCTGCGTCTGCTGCACGGTGCGCGGCGACCTGATCCGCGTCGTCGCCGGCCTGATGAAGCGCCAGCGTCCCGGCAAGCCCGCCTTCGACGCCATCATCGTCGAGACCACCGGCCTGGCCGACCCCGGCCCCGTGGCCCAGACCTTCTTCGTCGACGAGGACGTCAAGGCGAAGACCCAGCTCGACAGCGTCACCGCGCTTGTCGACGCCAAACACGTCATGGCCCGGCTGGACGACTCGAAGGAGGCGCGCGAGCAGGTCGCCTTCGCCGACCGCATCATCCTCAACAAGACCGACCTGGTCACTGAGGCCGAACTGGTCGAGGTCGAGCGCCGCCTGCGCAAGCTCAACCCGCTGGCCCCCATCACCCGCGCCGAACGCGCCAATGTCCCGCTCGATCAGGTGCTCGGCCTCGGCGGCTTCGACCTGGGCCGGATTCTCGACATCAATCCCGAGTTCGCCAACCCCGCCCACGGCGAGGCCGGCCATGTTCACGACGAGCACTGCGACCACGACCACCACGATCACGATCACGATCACAATCACGCCGATCATGGCCACGACCACGGCCATTCGCATGGCGCACGCGGCCATGCGCATGAGGACGACATCAAGGGCATCTCCCTGTCGCTCGACCGGCCGATGGACGGGGCCAAATTCACCGCTTGGCTCGACCGGCTGCTGGGCGAGCAGGGCCAGAACATCCTGCGCGCCAAGGGCATCATAAATGTCGCCGGTGAGGATCGCCGCCTGGTCTTCCAGGCCGTGCACATGATCCTCGAGGGCGACCTGCAGCGCGAATGGGGTGACAAGGAACGCCGCTGGTCCCGCGCCGTCTTCATCGGCCGCGACCTCGACGAGGCCGCGCTGAAGGCCGGGTTCGAGGCCTGCGCGGCGTGAAGACCAGCAATTTCGACGCCCAGATCACCGCCATCGTCTTCGACGCCGAAGGCGCGGTCTTCGCCCTGGGCGACGGTTCGGTCCGGTTCGAGGACGGCGCGTTCAGCGCGGCCCATGACGGAGCCATCCTGTGCGCCGTCGTCCATCCGTCCGGAAACGGGGTGGTCACCGGCGGCGACGACGGCCGCCTGATCTGGCATCGCCGCGCCGACGCGGGCGTGCTGGCCACCAGCGCCCGCGGCCAGTGGATCGACGCCGTCGACGCCTCGGCCGAAAGCGGCCTGATCGCCTTTTCCGCCGGCAAGACCCTGTCGGTCATCGATGCGAAGGACGCCGGCTTCCGCCGCGACTTCCAGCATGAGCGCACCGTCTCGGGCGTGGCGTTCGAGCCAAAGGGCCGGCGCATCGCGACCTCGACCTATGGCGGGGCCGCACTTTGGTTCGCGCGTATCGCCGAACAGAAGCCGACCTTCCTGAAATGGGCCGGGTCGCACACTGCCGTGACCTTCTCGCCCGACGGCGCCTTCGTCGTCACCGCCATGCAGGACGCCCAGCTGCACGGCTGGCGGTTGAAGGATCAGAAGAACATGCGGATGGGCGGCTATCCCTCGAAGGTGAAGAGCCTGGCCTTCCTTTCGGGCGGCGTGATGCTGGCCACCTCGGGCGCCAACGGCGCGGTGATCTGGCCCTTCTCCGGCGCGACGGGGCCCATGGGCAAGGAAGCGGCCGAGATCGGCTTCGACCAGTCGGCCCTGGTGGTCCGCGTCGCCGGCACGCCGAAGCTGCCGGTGCTGGCCGCGGGCCTGGACGACGGCCGCGTCTGGGTCGCCGACCTGAAGAGCGGCAAGATGGATACGCTGAAGGCCGAGAAGGGCGCGGCGATCTCGGCTCTGGCCATCACCGCCGACGGCCGCCGCATCGCCTGGGGCGACGAGGACGGCGGCGCGGGGGTCATCGAGGTAGAATGACGCCGTCCTCCCCGCCGGCGAGGAGTGAGTCCCTGCCGAGCAGGGCGGTGTGGCAGCACCGACTTGGCGCACCGTTGCGCCGGTCAGCGCAACGACGCTGCCCTGACGATGATCGACAGCGCCGTATCGAGGTTCTGCCGAACCAGCTGGTCCGGAATTCGCAGGATGGTGATTCCCCGCTCGGTCATCCAGGCGTCGCGGCGGGCGCCAAGCAACCGGGCGTCCTCGTCCTGATGAACCCCGCCGTCGATCTCGATGGCTAGGTCGCGAGCCTTGCAGAAGAAGTCGACGACGTACGGGCCCACGATGTGCTGCCTGCGGAACGTGGTCCCTACCAACCGTTTGTCAAGCAGCGCCCGCCAGAGTCGCTGCTCCGAGCCGGTCGTAGGGCGGCGAAGACTTTGGGCAGGCGTGAGGGTTGAGCGGCGTCTCATATCACCACTCTAGATTGTTTTCAGCGTGCTCGCAACCTGGTAGCGGGGCGCTGCCCTGTCACCTTGCGCCGCAGGGTCCCTTCCCGCGAGCAGAGAGGAGATCGTCAGCCGAACCCATCCATGCTGCACCACACATCAAAGGGATCCCGCCGCGTGCGCAGGCTGTTGATCGGCGCCGTCTCGTCCGGCCAGCCCAGGGCCATGCCGGAAAACAGCATGTGGTCGTCGGGCAGGGCGATGTGGTCGCCGACGGTCTTCGGATAGCGGGCCCAGAACTCCTGGGCGCAGGTCCCCAGTCCGCGCTCGACAGCCAGAAGCATCACCGTCTGCATGTACATGCCCACGTCCGCCCACTGCGGCCGGCCGAGGTTGCGGTCGAGGCTGAAGAACAGGCCCACCGGCGCGCCGAAGAACTGGGTGTTTTTGAACAGCTGCCGCAGGCGGGCGGGCTTGTCCTCGCGCGGGATGCCGAGCGTGGCGTAGAGGTCCTCGCCGCATTCGAAGCGGCGGGTGCGGAACGGATCCCAGAGTTCGGGCGGATAGACGTCGTACTCCGGCGTCTCGCCGCCAAGGTTGGCCGCGACCTTGGCCTTCAGGGCCTCGAGCGGCTCGCCGGCCAGCGCGTGGA
>DDSO01000130.1 GCA_002343425.1 Brevundimonas sp. UBA2388 | reverse complement strand
CTCGCACGATTCCGCTTCAATTCCGGATGCCCGAGACCACGCCGTTGGTGAAGTAGACCTCGAAGCCGTTGACCTTGTTGCGCCAGTAGCGCCAGACGTCGCCTTCGAGGGTCGGCGTGCGGTGCTCGGGCGGAAAGCCCACCGCGAGGATCACGCCCTGCTTCGTCATGCCCTGGTAGATCTGACCCTGCTGGATGCCGGCCTGATCTTCGGGAGACATCGTCGAGAGGTCCGCGCACGCGCCGCCGAAGTAGCGTTGGATGTGCTGGTCGACCGGCAGACGCGTCGAGCGGTGCAGGACGTAGCGGTAGCGCCGGTTGGTGTTGAGGTCGGTGAAGCGGACCTCGCGCGGATGGACCCGATCGATGCGGACCGGGGTGCACATCGGCAGGAGCGAGCTCTGCGGAGGCGCGGTGTAGTTCACCGAGTAGACGATGCCGCGTCGGTCGGGGTGCAGGTTCGTCAGCAGATAGACGGGCCCGCCACCGCTGTCGACGACGTAGTGCGCGCCACCCCCACAGGCGGGCAGGGCGAGGGTTCCGAGGAGCGCCAAGGCGGTGAGCGCGAGCGAACGAAGGCGTTGCGTCAGCATCGGCGCCGAAGTTAGCACGGCACGTGCCGCCCCGAGATCGTGGAGGAAATCGCGATCTCGGGGCGCTTCGAACGTAAAGAATCGTTCACGCGGACCGCGCGAGGACCGCTGCACCGACGTTCGCGTCGCGCACGAGATCGGCCTCGAGTCGGCGCGAGGAACCTCGATCGAAAGCGGCCAGTCTCGCGAGAAAGACCACGATCGAAAACGGCCGGGTCGCCCCGGCCGTCTCGACGTTCACGCGAGGTGCGTGATCACTCCGCTGCGGCGCGGATCACCGCGTCGAGCAACGCGCGCGGGTACACGCGACCCGCGAGGTTGTTGCGCGTGCGCTCGGCCGCCTGCGTCCACTCCGCGCGGTGCGCTTCGCCGCTCACCGCCTGCAGGCGCTGCTGGAGCACCGTCAGCGAGCGCTCGTCCTCGCGACGGATCGCGCGGTTGAGGAGCTGGTGCGCGCGCTCCGAGGTCTCGCGCAGCGCGGTCTGTTGGTCGGCGGGAAGGCTCTCGATCACTTCCTTCTTCACGATGGTCGCGCCGATGAGAACGCCGCTGTTCTCCTGCGAGTAGAAGTTGAGCTTCGTGTACCACTGGAGCGAAACCGCCGCGAGCGCGGAGCCCGGCACGGTGTCGATCTGGCCGGTCTGGAGCGCCGGGTACACCTCGGGGATGCCGAGGAAGCGCGGGTTCGCGCCCGCGACGTTGAGGAACTCCGAGAAGACGGCATCGCCGCGCGGGGCCCAGGGACGGCGCTGGCGAAGATCCGAGGGACGCTCGATGCGGTGCGTCGAGAAGATGCGCGCCTTGCCGACGTCGCCCCAGCCGAGCAGCTCGTAGCCATTCGCCTGGAACTGCTCCTCGAAGCGACCCGCCAGGCGGCGACGCGCGCGGTCGATCTGCGGGTAGTCCTCGAAGATGCCGGGCGCCGAGAGCACGAGCACCGGGCGGACGATCTCACCGAGGCCGGTGCTGGTCACCGCCGCGCCGTCGAGCTGACCGGCGCGCATCTTGTCGAGGTAGTCCGACTCCTGCCCCTGGCTGCCGCCCGGGTAGAAGCGCAGGCCGAGCTGGCCGTTCGTGCGCTGGCGGAGCTCCGTGTCCCACGCGCGGAACACCCGCATCCAGGGCGAGCCCTCGGGCGCGACCGTCGCGATGCGGATCTCGCGCGCCTGCTGGGCGGTCACGGGCTCCGAGAAGTTCGGCGCGACGAGGGTCAATGCGCCGAGCATCAGGGCCAAGAACGTACGTCGCTTCATGTCTTCCTCGTCTTGTCGGGTCGGGGGGGGTCAGCCGCCGACGGTGTTCTCTGGCTTCGCGCTCGGAACGTTGGGGGCCGAAGAGGCCGAACGAGCGGCGGGTTCGTCGAAGGGCATCTCGAGTGTGGGCCTCCGGGGAGATCCGCTCGGAGGCTCGCTGGGTCGCAACGACGTCCCGGTGCGACCGTTCATTCAACGTTCGATGCGGCGTCGTGATGACGCACGCCGTTCGATCAGCGCGGGAAGCGCTCCTCGACCAAGCGGAGGTACCGCGCCGCGCGGCGCTTGGCGATCATGTTCGAGAGGCGCTGCTCGGGGTTGATGTCGCCCGCTTCGAGCACCTCGCGCAGGAGGCTCACGTACATCTCGCGGTCCTGACGACGCACCGCGTAGGTGCGCGCCATGTTCACGAGCGCGAGCAGGTTCTTGCGCTGCGTGACCTCCATCGCGCGCGTCCAGAGCGGCTCGGCCGCGGCCACGTCGGCGCCCGGAGCCTCGGTCGCGACGACGGCTTGGAAGATCGTGCCTGCGCCGCCGAAGTAGTCGGGGTCGAGCTCCACCGCGCGCTGCACGAGCGCCTGCGCGAAGGGCAGATCCGCGACCGCGACCATGTCGTGCTTGGACGCGTTGATGTACGAGCCCCACGCGTAGCCGCACCAGAAGATGCCCTCGACGTCTTCTTCGTCCTCGAACTCTTCGCGGAGCCAACGCTCGAAGGTCTCGATGCCGCCCTGGTAGGCCTCGTCGAAGCCTTCGTGGTCGAGGCCGATGCGGTGCTTCGCGAGATCGCGCGCGCGCAGGTACATGTAGCGCGCGCGAGCGACCTGCTCTTCGGCGCCCGCGTAGTCGTTCTGGCCCTGGAGGATCTCGACGCGATCCTCGATCCAGCCGTACGCGTACGACGTGTAGAGCCGCACCGCGTTCATCACGATGATCTCGTTCTCGGGAACGATCCTCAGCAGACCTTCCATCTGCATGATGTTCCCGGGCATCGCGTTGCCCGCGAGCTCGTAGTCCCAGTGCTGCTCGAAGGCCGGCGCTGCGCGCTGGAAGAGCCCCGAGGTTCCGTTGGCCGTGATCTTCGTGAGGTCACACCCGAAGAGGCCGAGGCAAGCGAGCACCCCGACCGCGACACACCCGCGCGTCCGCATGGTCGGGGGAAATACGTGGGATCGCGGGGCGATGTCAACGAGCGCGGCTCGCCTCCATCGCAAAACGCGGGCACGCGACGCCGCGGAGGCTCGCGATCGGGAGCCTTCGCGTCACCGACGTCGACGCGCCAGCGCGCTCAGGACGAGCCGAGCATCGTCGCGACGCGAGCTCAGAGCAGGCGGCGGATCTCGGCGAGCAGCGCGTCGAGCGGCATCGGCCCGAGCAGCGCGGGCGGCTCGTGCGCGCCGGTGCGCGGGTCGACGAGGCTCAGGCCACCGCCACCCGGCAGCACCTGCACGCCGCCGTTCTCGTCCGGCTCCACCAGCATCACGCCTTGCGACATGCCGACCGGGCGATATGCGGGGCCGCTCGGGGCGGGGCCCATGGCGCTCGGCCGCGCGAAGATCACGTAGCGGCGTCCGTCGACGAAGCTGGTCTCGCCCGCGATGGCCATACCCACGTCGCCGATCTCGCCGCCGAGGCGCACGAGCAAGAAGCGCGACCCCGGCGAGCCCTTCACCGGCTCGAGCACGTCCATCGCGACGTCGGTGACGATGCGACCGTGCGCGTCGCGGCGCGCGGACTGCGACGCGACCTGCACCAGCGCGATCAGCTCGGCCTCGCGCACGAGCTCCGCGAGATCCATCGCGCGCGAGAGCGTCGCGTGCGCCACGGAGCTCGCGAACGTGCCGAGCGCGAGGAAGGTCAGGACGAGGACGGCGCGACGCATGGCGCGCAGCTTGGCGAGCGAGCGCGGGGCTCGTCAATGCGACGCGCGTCACGACGGCGCCTGCACCACCACCGCCGAGTGGCTCCGACCGCCGTGACGCGGCGACGCACGCTCACTCACCAGCCATGACGCGGGCGAAGAGCGACGACAGCTCCGCGCGGCGGTCGTCGCGACCCGCCTGGGCGGCGAAGATCGCACCGATCGCGTCGATCGCCTCCGGGTGCGCGAACGGGCTCTCGCGCAGGATCTGCCCGAACATCGCGAGCGCCGAGGCGAACGCGAGGTCGTCGTCGGCCTCCGTCTGGATCTCGTCCGGCGTCAACCCGCTCGCCAGCTCGTACGCGGGGTCGGCCTCGGTCGCGTCGACGTGCTTCCAACGGATCTTCACCCGCACGAGCTCGTCTGCGGCGACCTCTCGCTCTCCCTCGACCGGGGCTCCGTCGAGGATCGCCGGCGCACCCTCCGGCATCGGGACCTCGCGCCCCGTGAGCACGAGCTCGTAGAGCGCGGTCATGCGGTGATCGGCGCCGATCTCCCCTGCGTCCACGGTGTCGTCGCGGAAGTCGTCGTCCGCCAGCGCGCGGTTCTCGTAGCCGAGCAGTCGGTACGCGACGACGTGCTCGGGGTTGAGCTCGAGCTGGATCTTCAGGTCTTTGGCCACGAGCGTCACCCCTTGCAGCAGTCCTTCGCGCGCATATCGGTCGGCATGCGACTCGCTCGTGATCACCGAGTAGAACCCGTT
The DNA here is from genome assembly GCA_002343425.1 of Brevundimonas sp. UBA2388. GTDB lineage: Bacteria > Pseudomonadota > Alphaproteobacteria > Caulobacterales > Caulobacteraceae > Brevundimonas. Next base: position 60,394 of record DDSO01000130.1, on the reverse strand, counting down.
CCCAGCGTTGCTCACGCGCTCCATCATCGCGTCGTTGAGGTTGCCGCGACCGAAGCCGAGCGCGGTCAGACCGACCCCCGTACGCCGCTTCTCCGTGATCAGCGCGACGAGCGCCTCCGTGTCGCTGATTCCGATGTTGAAGTCACCGTCCGTGCAGAGGACTACTTGATTGAAGCCTCCGACCTTGAACGCGGCTTCCGCCTGATCGTACGCGAGGTGGATGCCGGACGCGCCGGCCGTTCCGCCGCCCGCCGTCAGTCCGTCGATCGCACGCTCGATCCGGGCGCGATTGGAGACTGGCGTGGGCGCGAGCCGGACGGCGACGTCGCCCGCGTAGCTGACGATCGCGACCTCGTCCGTGGGGTCGAGCACGTCGAGCGAGGCCCGCATCACCCGCTGCGCGAGCGGAAGCTTGTCCGGAGACTGCATGCTTCCGGAGGTGTCGACGAGATACGTGATCGTCGTCGGGCGCTTCTGGAACTCCGGAGGCGGCTCTGCCTGGATCGCCACGCGCAGGAGCGCCAACTCTGTATCGAAAGGATGCGCTACGGCGTCAAGATGAATTGCGAAAGGAGCTGCCGTGTCCGGTGGAAAGTCGTAGTCGTAGTCGAAGGCGTTCAGGTACTCTTCGACCCGGACGCTCTCCGGCTCCGGTAGGACTCCGAGCGTCGCGTCGCGGACGAAGATGTCGTAGCTCGCGGTGTCGACGTCCGCGGCGAAGGTCGAGAAGGGATCGTGCGCGGTGCGGACGAACGGCGAGACCGGAAGGGCTTCGTACCGGTCGCCGCTCTCTTCGGGCGGCATGTAGAACCCGCCCGCGTCCGACGCGGCGACGCCCGCGTCCACGCCGCCACGAGTGGGAGGTGCGCCGGGTGGCGAGCTCGGAGGTCTGGAGGATGGCGAGCCGTCGGAGAAATCGCCGCAGGCGAACGCGAGCAAGAGAAGCGGCAAGAAAGACGAAGCGCGCATGGTGGAGGACCCCTTTCGAATCCGTCACTTCTTCATGCCGCGTGCCAGCGTTTCTCGTGTCATCGCGTGCCACCGAGCGAGCGCCGCTCCTGAGCGTCCGCGCGTGATGGCTCTTCCTCCGACCGCGAGCCTTCCACGCCGGACCCGCCGAACGCGCGGCCTCCGAGCGCCGCGCGTTTGACCCAATCCGAGGGCCGTGGTTCAACCCTGCCCGCCTATGGAACAGATCATCTTCGCGCGCCTCGTGCTCCTCCAGGCCGACGCCACCGGGCCCGCGGCCGCTGCGCCGCACCTCGATCCGTGGAAGCTGATCGTCGAGGCCTCCTTCGTCGTGCAGCTCGTCATGGTGCTGCTCGTGCTGATGGGCCTCGGCTGCCTCTTCATCATGGGCGCCAAGGCGGTCCGTCTGATGCAGGCGACCGGCCGCAGCCGCGCGTTCCTGCACGCGTTCTGGACCGGCGAAGAGAGCGGCTGGACCACGGAGCGGCTCGAAGGGCTCTACGCGCAGCTCCGCTCGTTCGAAGGCTCGCCGCTCGCTGCGGTGTTCAAGGCCGGTTACGTCGAGCTCGCGCGTGTGATGAGCACGGCCGAACGCTCGAGCGACGGCGACCTCGAGAACGTCGAGCGCGCCCTCCAGCGCACCGCCACGGTGGAGCTCACGACCATCGAGGCGATGTTGCCCTTCCTCGCGACCACCGGATCGACGGCGCCCTTCATCGGCCTCTTCGGCACCGTCTGGGGCATCATGAACAGCTTCATGAGCATCGGCGCGAGCAAGAGCGCGAGCCTCGACGTCGTCGCGCCCGGCATCGCGGAGGCGCTCATCGCGACCGCGATCGGCCTCGTCGCCGCGATCCCGGCCGTCATGGCGTACAACTACTTCGTCCGCCGCATCCGCGTGCTCGAGAGCGAGCTCGAGACCTTCTCGAAGGACTACCTCAACATCGTGCGCCGGCACTTCCTGCGGGGCTGAGCCATGACGCCGAAGATCGGAGGTTTCCGATGGGCATGAGCAGCGGAGGAGGAGGCAACGGGCGCGCGCCGCTCGGCGAGATCAACGTGACGCCGCTCGTCGACGTCATGCTCGTCTTGCTGATCATCTTCATGGTCGCGGCGCCGATGGCCACCGTTTCGATCCGCCTCGACCTGCCGCCGGCGACCCCGCCGGCGAACCCCGAGGAGGTCAAGGAACCGGTGTACATCACCATCCAGGACACCGGTTCGATCTTCCTGGCCGACCGCCAGACCACGATCGAGACCCTGGCGACGGACGTCTGCACCGCCCTCGCCGTTCCGACGGATTGCCGCCAGGAGCGCGTCTTCGTCCGCGCCCAGCCGGACGTGACCTACGACCAGTTCATGGAAGTCATGAACACCCTGCAGGAGAACGGCTTCTTCAAGGTCGGCCTGCTGAACGAAGACATCACCTGAGCGCGACGCAGCGCTGAGCGACCAGAGGCCGCGTCCCCCGGGACGCGGCCTCTTTCTTTTGGTCTGCATCGCCCGAAGGAGAAGATCGCTACTGCACCGACTGACGGGGCGGAGCCGGCGTGGCGGCCGCCGGCGCGGCATAGGGCCGCTCCCCAGCCGGTTCGGCCGGCGCGGGGGTCGCCGGTGCAGGCGTTGTGGCCGCGGGACGGGCGGCAGGACGACGCGCAGGCGGTCGGGCGGCCCGGACCGGCGCGGGAGCCGGCGCGTTCGCCGCCGGGGCGGGCGCCTCTCCTGCCGGCGGCGTGGCCGCAACGGCGGCCGGGGCGGAGGCCGGGGCGGCCGATTCGGTCGCCGGAGCCGTCGCCGCAGACGCCGCGGCGGCCCGGGCAGCCAGTTGCTGGCGCGCCTCGAAGCGGCGGGCCAGTTTCTCGGTCAGGCTGCGAGCGGCGGCGGGCTCCATCTGGGCCATGATGGCGGCCAGTGACCGCGGGCGCATGGCGGCGGCGACCGGCAGACGGACATCATCGTCCAGCGTGGCGAAGACGCGGGCGGCGTCACGCGGGCGCATCGCCGAATAGACGGCCACCATGCGGTCGTTCTCGGCCTTCTCCTGTTCGCTGACCTGACCCAGCAGAACGCGGACCTCGGCCTTCACAGCCTCAAGCGCGGCGACCTTGGCGTCCAGCTTCTGTTCGGCGGTGGCCAGCAGCGGCAGCATGGAGGCCAGATCGGCGTCACGGGCATCCAGCTCCGTCCGGCGCGCCGACAGCGACTGGATGATGCGCAGTTCCGCCGGCGAAATTCCCGCCTGCTGGGCCAGTTGCTCCGGCGTCAGGGCGCAGACCGCTGCGGCGGCAGCCACAGGAGCCGCGACGGCGCCGGCGGGCACGACCTCTTCGGCCCAGGCTCGGGCGCCATCGAACAGACCAGGCGCGACGCCGACGGCGCGGACCAACACCACCCCGCCGATGGCGACGGCGATCAGGGGCAACAGGCGGGGGATCTTGCTCATGATCGGCTACTCCGGCCCTCAGGTCGGCGAACGCCGCGCGTTCGCCATTGGGCTACAAAAATGGTCAGGCGGCGAAGAGGTCTTCGTCGAGATTGCGGCGGGACTGGTTGAGGCTTTGCTTCGCAGCCTGGTTAGCGGTCCGGCCCGCCGTCAGGGCGCCGAGGATGGCGGCGACCGGCGCCGGCGCACGCGTGGCGGGGGCCATGCCCTGGATGCGTTCCGCCAGCGCCGCCATCCGAAGCGCCCGCTCGTCTTCCGCCGTCACGGCAACGGGGGCGCGGGCAGCGACGAGCACGGGCTTCGCAGCCTCCTGTGGCAACGTCCGCGAGGTGTCAGGCGCGCGGGCGATCAGGGTTTCCAGCTGGGCCTTCACTTCCCGCGCCTTGACGATGCGATCGTGCAGGAGATCGGTTTCCTGGCCTGAGGCCCGCAGGCTGGCGAGGGCGGCCTCGGCCCGACCGGCGGCGGCGTTGAGTTCGGTGACCGCAGTGGCGAAGGCTTGCTGGCCGGCGCGGAGGGCGGACAGCTTCTTCTCCAGCCGGACGCCGTAGCCGAGTGCGGCCACCAGCAGCAGCATCAGCGCGCCGTCGAGAATCATTCCGGTCATCAGCGTCTTCCCTTGGTCAGACTGGTCGCGGCTTCGATGCTGATCGGCGCCTCGACCCGCACGGCAATGCTCTGTCCCTTGCGGCCCATCTTGCCGGTCGTGACCGGGATGGAGCCGCACCGGATCGAGATGTCGGACTCCGGTGTGGCGTTCAGCATCAGGGTGTCGCCGACCTTCAGGTCCAGCACCTTCGAGAGCGGCAGTTGCTGCTCGTCGAGCACCGCCCGCACCTCGGTTTCCGTGGTCCAGAGCTCGGTGGCGAGGTGGCCTTCCCAGATGTTGTCGCGGCCGAACTTCTCACCCATGAACTGCTGCAGCAGCATCTTCCGGATGGGCTCGAGCGTGGCGTAGGGCAGCAGCAGCTCGATACGGCCGCCGCGGTCTTCCATGTCGATGCGCAGCTTCACCAGGATGGCGGCGTTGGCCGGGCGCGCGATGGCGGCGAAGCGCGGATTGGTCTCCAGCCGGTCCAGGCTGAAATGCACCGGCGTCAGGGGCTCAAAGGCGGCGCGTGCATCGGCCAGAACGACCTCGACCATCCGCTGGACCAGAACCCGCTCGATGGTCGTATAGGGCCGACCCTCGATGCGCAGCGCCGCCGTGCCGCGACGTCCCCCCAGGAGCACATCGACGATCGAATAGATCAGGTTGGAGTCGACCGTCAGCAGGCCGTAGTTGTCCAGCTCCTCGGCCCGGAATACCGCCAGGATGGCCGGCAGCGGGATGGAGTTCAGATAGTCGCCGAACCGGATCGACGAGATGTTGTCGAGGCTGACCTCGACGTTGTCCGAGGTGAAATTCCGCAGCGACGTCGTCATCAACCGCACGAGGCGATCGAAGACGATCTCCAGCATCGGCAGCCGCTCGTAGCTGACGAGGGCGGAGTTGATGATGGCGCGAATGCCGGTGCGCTCGCCGTCATCCCCCTCGCCCATGTCGAAGCCGAGCAGGCTGTCGATCTCATCCTGGTTGAGGACGCGTTCGGACAGGGAAGACGGGCGCGCCTCCTCCGCCTCGGCTTCTTCCCCGAACGGGTCGGCGGTTTCGGCGAAGGCCGCGTCGGTCATGCCTACTGCACCAGCATTTCTTCGATCAGGACAGCATCGACCTTGCCGGGAGCCGCGATCAGATTGACCCGGCGCAGGATTTCAGCGCGGAGCTGGAAGGAACCGCTGGAGCCGGCCAGATCCTCGGGCCGCAGTTCGCGCAGGAAACCCTGGAACATGTCCTGCATCCGCGGCATTTCGGCCTGCAGCTGCTCGGCCACATGGGCGTCGCTGGTCTCGAGGGTCAGCTTCAGCTTCAGGAAGGTGGGTCGACCGTCGGCGGCCTGAATGTTCACCACCATGTCCGGCAGGGTGAAGAAGGTGACTCCGTCCGGCCCCTCGGCGATCACGCCCAGGGAAGCGTCCGCCGCACCGTCGGCAGCCGCGCCGTGGCCCCCGCCCTTCTTTTCGGCCTTCTTGTCATGGCCGCCCTTTTTCTCGGCGCCGTGATCGCCGTCTTCGGCCGTAGCCGGCTTGGGCTGCATCATGAAGAACGCCGCCCCCCCGCCGCCGCCCAGCACCACGAGTGCGGCCGGGATGACGATGAACAGCAGGGGAAGCTTCTTCTTCTTCGGTGCAGCGCCATCCTCGCCTTCTGCGCCGGCCCCATCCGAAACGGCAGGCAGGTTGGCGGCCTCGTCGCCGCCCTCCTTGGCGCCCTTCTTCTTGCCGAATTTGAACATGGACCACGCCCCGAGAATCTCTCGACCCATACGAGCGTTTTTTGGTTAACGAGCCGCTAAGAACCGGCAAATCCTGCCGGGTCATCGGGGCCCAAAACCGGACCAAAGCCCCGTCCGCACTGGGTTAACCCTGTTGGCACGACCGTTGCGAGGAGATGGGCGAAAGGAGCCGCCCCGTGGAAAACGCCGCCTATGTCGGACTGTCACGCCAGATGACCCTGCGCCGCGAGCTCGACATCGTGGCCAACAACATCGCCAATGCGGACACCACCGGCTTCAAGGTCGAACAGCTGCTGCTCGGCGCCGAGATCGGCGAGCGGGCCCGCAACGCCTTTGTGCGGCCGGGCGTCAGCTTCGTGCTGGATAACGGGATCGGCCGCGACTACGGCCAGGGCGCGCTGGAACAGACCGGCCGGAATCTGGACTTCGCCATTGAAGGTGAAGGCGCATTCTTCAAGCTCAACGACGGCGCCGGCGAGGCCTATACCCGTGACGGCGCCTTCACCCTCGATCCCGAAGGCCGGCTGACGACCGAGGGCGGCGCGGCTGTCCAGGGCGACGGCGGCGATATCATCCTGGACCGTGCTCTGGGCGAGCCATCCGTGGCCGCCGACGGCACGATCAGCCAGAACGGCAATCCTGTCGGCCGGATTTCCATTGTTCGCTTCGACGCCCTGGCCGCGCTCGAAAAGGGCGGCGACGGCCTGTACCGCAACGCCTCCAACGCCGCCGCCATCGAGGCGACCGACGCCCGCGTGCGTCAGGGCATGCTGGAAGGCTCCAACGTCAATCCGATCATCGAGATCACCAATCTGATCGAGATCCAGCGCGCCTACGAGAGCGTCACGCGGATGATCGAAAACGCCAACGACCTGTCACGCCGCGCCGTCGAGCGGCTGGGCCGGGCCTAGAAAGGGAGACTGAGACATGCGCGCGCTCAGAACCGCAGCCTCGGGCATGGCCGCCCAGCAGCTGAACGTCGAGGTCATCTCGAACAACATCGCCAACATGAACACGGTCGGCTTCAAGCGTCAGCGGGCCGAGTTCCAGGACCTGCTGTACCAGAACGTCGAACGCATGGGCGCGCAGTCGTCCAGCCAGGGCACGGTGGTCCCGACCGGCATCCAGATCGGCGCCGGCGTCAAGGCCGGCAGCGTTTATCGCATCACCGACCAGGGCTCGCCGACCCAGACCGGCGGCACCTATGACGTCGCCATCGACGGGCGCGGCTATTTCCAGGTTCTGCTGCCGTCGGGCGAGACCGCCTTCACCCGCGCCGGCAATTTCGCGCTCAACGGCGAGGGCCAGCTGGTCACCGACGACGGCTATGCGGTGCAGCCGAACATCTCGATCCCGCAGGACGCCGTGGACGTGACGATCTCCAAGTCGGGTCAGGTCCAGGTCATCACCGCCGGCGAGACCGAACCGTCCGTGGTCGGTCAGCTGGAACTGGCCAGCTTCTTCAACGAGGCGGGGCTGGAAGCCATCGGGGACAACCTGCTGATGGAAACCGCCGCCTCGGGCGCGGCCAACGTCGGCACGCCGGGCGAGGTCGGCTTTGGCCAGTTGCTGCATGGCTATACCGAGGCCTCGAACGTCGATGCCGTGGCCGAAATCAGCGCCCTGATCATCGCCCAGCGCGCCTATGAAATGAACTCCAAGGTTATCACCACCGCCGACCAGATGCTCTCGGTCAGCGCGCAGGTGAAATCGTGAGGTCCCTGATCCTAGGCGCCATCGCGGCCTTGATGGTCGCCGGCGCCGCGGTGGCCGGGCCTGTCACGCTGAAAGCCAATCCTGTCGACAGCGACGGCCGCGTGACCCTGGGCGACCTGTTCGACGGAGCCGGAGCGGCATCCAATGTTGTCGTCGGGACCCGCGCCGGCCCCTCCATCGTTTTCGAGGCCGGCCAGCTTCAGAGTCTCGCGCGTCAGTCGGGACTGGACTGGGCAAATCCGACCGGGTTGCGCCGGGTGGTCGTGCGCAACGCCGCCGTCGCACCGGCATCCGCCGCTCCTGCCCCCGGATCGTCTGTCGCAGCCGATGAAGTTGCGCCGCCGGTCCTCGCCGCCCGTCCCCAGCCAGTCCGGGCCGCCGTTGCCGAGCGCGTCATCACCCGGAACGACATGGTTGAGGTCGCCTATGAGGTCGGCGGTGTCCGCCTGACCATCACCGGTCACGCCGAGGGCAACGCCGCTCCGGGCCAGCGCCTGGCGGTCCGGAACCTGCAATCGGGCCGCACCATCGACGCCGTGGCCATCGGACCCGGCCTGGCCCTCGCCGGCCCGGCCGCACAGGAAGCCCGCGCCACCCAACAGCTCGCCGCCCGATAGAGGGATAAAGTTCCATGCGTACCGCCCTGATCCTCTCAGCCGTCGCCCTTACCCTCGGGGCCTGCTCAACCGCCGTCGAGGCCGTGCGTGGCCCCGAGCTGGCGCCGATCGGCTATCCCGCCGCCCTGGTGCCGACCAGCCAGGCCTATCTGCCCTCGCCGGAGCAGCAGCACGCCGACCGCGCCGCCAGCGCCAACAGCCTGTGGCGCGCCGGGGCCCGCACCTTCTTCGGCGACCAGCGCGCCCGCCGGATCGGCGACATCGTCACCGTCAACATCGACATCGACGACCGCGCCCAGACCCAGAATTCCACGGCGCGCAGCCGCACCAACGAAATCTCCGGCGGGGTCACGAACTTCTTCGGTCTTGAGAACAGCCTGGGGCGCGCCTTCCCCGGCGGTTTCGATCCGGCCAATCTGGTCGGGCTGGAAGGCGAGTCCAACTCGAACGGCTCCGGCTCGGTCAACCGGTCCGAGAAGGTCAGCCTGACCATCGCCGCGGTCGTCACCGATGTGATGGGCAACGGCAATCTGGTCATCCAGGGCCGGCAGGAAGTGCGCACCAACCGCGAGGTCCGCGAACTGACTGTCGCCGGCATCGTGCGGCCCGAGGACATCAGCTCCGCCAACACCATCGCCCACACCCAGATCGCCGAGGCCCGGATCAGCTATGGCGGTCGCGGCGACATCAGCCGCGTCCAGGCGACCCCTGCGGCCCAGTCGCTGGTGGAGCGCTTCAGTCCGTTCTGAGTTGGGGCCGCGGTCACAGGGCTCCGCCCTGTCGATCCGACGCGGCCTCGCTGCGTAGGGCTGTTCGCCGAACGCGCGATAAATTCATCACACCCCGGGATCAGGTCCGGGTGCGTCCAAGCGGGGCCGTGAACCGTTAATGGAATGTGGCGTTTCGATACCAGACGCGAGATTCCCTGATGCTCAAGATCGCAATTCCAGCCGTCGCCGCCCTCGGGCTGATCGCCTTCGCCGCCCGGTCGCAGGCGACAAACCTCGACATCCAGACCGAGGTCGCGCCGATGGGCTGGCACCTCAGCCACGAGGGTTCGTTGGCGAAATTGGCCTATGGCGTTGAAAACTCCGACCAACTGGCCCTGATGATGACCTGCGAGCAGGGCCAGACGCAGGCGACCGTCTATGGCGACGTCCAGCCGGCCAGCCCGCGCCTGATCAAGGCGTCGACGTCGACGGCGATCGATCCTCTCAGCGGCGACCTGCCCGATGTGAAGCGGATCTCGCTTCGTGACCCGGCCCTGCAACAGCTGGCCCGGAGCGGAAAACTGGCGGTCGAGGCCGACGCCGGACAGTTCGAACTGTCCGCCACACCGGTGGAACGCCGCCTCATCGGTGAATTCTTCGCCTATTGCGGTTCGGACCGCGTCTGACCACAACTGTGGCCGGACCATTCAGCGGGGGCTGAGCCATGATCGCCTTGTTCGTCATCGCGGCCCTGGCCGCACAGAGCCCGCCGCCAGAACCTGCATGGACGTGGACCCTGTACGCCGACGCTGAGCCCGTGGTCCTGGCTCACGAGGTTCCTGACACAGCAAATCTGCGCACCACCCTCGAATGCGATCCGGGTACGAGCGTCGCCCGACTGACCCTGTACGGCGGTGTTGTCCTGAGCGGCATGGCCAGAGTGACCTCAGGCGAGGCCTCCGCTGTCGCCGAGGCGACGCCGGCGCGGGCCGGGAGCACCAGACTGGCGCTGCGGACCGACCATCCCGTGTTCGCCGCCTTCACCGTCGACGGCCAGATGGCGGTTGTCGTGGGCGATCAGCGCCGCCCCGTTGAGATTCCGGCAGCCCACCTTGCCAAGCTGCGCCGGTTCGCGGAACTGTGCTCGGGCTGATTGCAGGAGAGGTCCATGCGCGCCCCGGTTCTGATCGTCCTGAGCGGCCTGCTGCTGGGCGCGTCGGCTTGCGCAACCGTGGAGGCCCCGGTTGAGCCGGCTCCCGCCGTCGCTTCTTCCGGCCCGCCGACGCCCATCGCCGATCACGACTGGTTCTATCATCGGGATGGCGAGGAGGCCCGGCTGGTCTATGGCCTCGCGGAGAGCGATGACCTGCGGCTGGGCCTGGATTGCCGTCAGGGCAGCGGACGGTTGGCGCTCAGCGCCGTCGGTGGTCCCGACGCCAAACCCGAGATCTACATCGAGGCCGGCGGAGAAACCGAGCGGTTCATGGCCCAATCAGAACCTTCGGAGTTGCACGAAGGCGTCTTCCTGACCGCAGAGGCCGATGCGGATGCGCCCGTTTTCCAACGCTTCCGCCGCATCGGCTGGCTGGCGCTGTGGGTGGACGGCGAACGGCAGGCCTACGCCCCCCACCCTGAATCCGCGCCCAATATCGAACGGTTCTTCGTCTTCTGCGGTTGACGCGACGGCTCCGCTCCGGTGCAGTCCCGCCCGATCCGGGAGAGGGACCTCATGAAACGCGTTATCACCGCCTGCGCCATCGCTGTGCTCGCCGCCGCCGCAGCCCCCGCTTTCGCCAACCCAGCGTGGGTTCAGGCCGAGGCCGCCCGCAATGCCGAGAACCCGGCCCTCGCCTCCGTGCTGGCGGACTACGAAGCCTATCTGCGGGCCGTGGACCCGATCAACGCGGGCATGGAAGGCGACCGTGCAGCCCTGTCGCGCATGCCGGACAGCTCGCGCGCCTTTGAAGTGGCGCAGGAGCCGGTGCTCAGGGGTTTCGCCGACCGACTGGCCGCGATCGACGCCGCCGGCCTCGGCGACGACGACCGGCTGAACCACAGCTTCCTGACCTATGTGCTGCAGCGTTCGCTGGCCCGCATCCCGCTCGATACGGGCCGTATCGACGCCTTCAACTCGGAAGGCGGACCCGGACAGGGCCTTGCCTATCTCGCCGGCGTCACCCGCATCGTCACCACCGCCGACGCCGAGGCCTGGATCGCCCGGCTGGAGGCCATGCCGAAGATCTATGCCGACCAGCTGGCCGGCGCCCACCGCGGTCTGGATACCGGCCTGGTGCAACCGCGCTCCATCGTCGAAAACGCCCTGACCCTGATCGAGCCGGAGGCGGCGCTGGTGCTCGAAGCCGATCCCCTGCTCAAGCCGTTCGCTGCCCTGCCTGCCTCCATCCCGGCGGCGCAGCAGGCGGCCCTGCGTGAGCGCGCCGCCCGGGCGGTGGCGGACGGAATCATGCCCCAGCGGCGCGAATGGGCGCGGTTCCTGCGCGAGGACTACCTGCCCCGCGCGCCCCAGACGCTCGGCCTGGTCCACAGGCCCGGCGGGCGCGACCTGTACGCCTTTCTGGTGCACGGCTTCACCACCACGGACATGACCCCGGACGACGTCCACGCCATCGGCCTGCAGGAAGTCGCCCGTATCCGCGGCCGCATGAACGCCGAGATGCAGGCGGCCGGCTGGACCGGCGATTTCGCGTCCTTCCTGACCTTCCTGCGCACCGATCCTCAGTTCTACGCCACGACGCGGGAACAGCTGCTGGAGAAGGCCTCGGAGATGGCCAAGCGGGCCGACGACGGCATGCCGGCGCTGTTCGGAACCCTGCCCCGCCTCCCCTATGGCGTCCGTCCCGTGCCACGCGAGATCGAGGCCAACTACACCACCGGGCGCTACAACCAGGGTTCGCTGGAGAACGGCGTCGCCGGCGGATATATGGTCAACACCTCCAGCCTCAACCAGCGCGGCCTGTATGAACTGCCCGCCCTGACGCTGCACGAGGGCGTACCGGGACATCACCACCAGATCGCACTGCAGCAGGAGGCCGAGGACGGCCCCTATTTCCGTAAGAGCGTCGACGTCACCGCCTTCACCGAGGGCTGGGGCCTCTACGCCGAGTTCCTCGGCGAGGAGATGGGCTTCTATCGCACGCCCTATGAGCGGTTCGGCCGCCTCAGCTACGAGATGTGGCGCGCCTGCCGGCTGGTGTCGGATACGGGCCTGCACTGGCTGGGCTGGGATCTGGAGCAGGCCCGCGCCTGCTTCCGCGACAACTCGGCGCTGGCTCCCTTGAACATCGAGACAGAGCTGCAGCGCTATATCGGCTGGCCCGGTCAGGCGACGGCCTACAAGATCGGTGAGATCCGACTTCGCGCAATCCGCACACGCGCCGAGGCCGAACTGGGCGACCGCTTCGACATCCGCCGCTTCCACGACGCCCTGCTGGTCGACGGTCCCCTGCCGATGGCCCTGCTGGACGCGCGGATGGACCGCTGGATCGCGGAAGAGAAGGCGCGGCCCGCGGACTAGAGTCCCAGCGCCGCTCGCGCCTTCCTGGTCAGCTTCGCCGCCACGATGCTGTGGGCGATCGCCAGATGCTCGGCCAGCTCGTCGTCGGCCCAGTCGTCGATCTGCGGCAGATTCACCCATCCGGCCCGCGCCAGATAGGGCGCCGGACGCGCATGGCCGGACTCGGTCAGCACCTCATAGGCGATGTCCGAGACCTTGAAGGAAACGCCGCCCTGCTCGCCGACCATGGCGAACATCTTGCCGCCGACGCGATAGGCGTCGTGATGGTCGCCGAACGGATGATCCAGCGTCGCCGCCGGGAGCGCGAGGCAGACCTTGCCCACCCCCGCGCGATCCATGATCAGGCCTCGACGCCGACGCCTATGGGACAGACCACGCCCGTCCCGCCGATGCCGCAATAGCCGGCCGGGTTCTTGGCCAGATAGCCCTGGTGATAGTCCTCGGCGAAATAGTACGGCCCGGCAGCGGCGATCTCGGTGGTGATGGTGCCGCGACCCGCCCTGGACAGGGCCGCCTGATAGGCGTCGCGAGAGGCCTCGGCTTCGGCCCGTTGCGCGTCGTTCAGATAATAGAGGGTCGAACGATAGGTCGTGCCCACGTCATTGCCCTGACGCATCCCCTGGGTCGGGTCGTGGTTTTCCCAGAANNTCCTCATAGGTCGGGTTCGGGGTGATACCGCCCGAATAGCCGACAGAGGTCACCCAGACGCCCGGCAACTGCCAGAAGATCCGCTCCACGCCCCAGAAACAACCCATGCCGAGGATGGCGGTCTCGAACCCCTCGGGATGCGGCCCTTTCAGCGGGCGGCCGCTGACATAGTGGACCTCGTCGGTGTGCAGGGGGGTCGTGCGGCCCGGCAGGGCATCGGCGGCGGTGGGCATTTCGTGGGATTTCTGGAACGTCATGGCGCGAACTCCGGTCGAACAGTCATTCCTGCATATGGGGCCTCACGCGCCGCTTGCCGAGGGGGTCCGGGTGTTCTATCAGCCTCGCCTCGCGCCGGATCGACCTCCGGCGCGCTGCGAACGGCCTTCGGGCGATGTCGTGGAAACGGACAGGTGGCGGAGTGGTCGATCGCGCNNCGAGGGTTCGAATCCCTCTCTGTCCGCCACGCACTTCGATGACAGACTTTCTGCACCGCACCGGCGGCACTCAAGAGGAAGCGGTTGTCATTAACCTGCCCTCACCAGCTCAAGCTGGACGCACTGTGACGAAGCTCTGGTGCCTTTCAACAGGTGTAACCACCGGGTCACTGGGACGAGAAACGCAGCATTCGTAGACAGATCGCCGAAGACGTCTGTCATCGCGAGCAGCTGGGTCTGGGCAACACCGCCCGCTTTCGCGAGCGATCTCAGCTCGTCCGCCAGCGGGTGACGAAGGGCGAGGGCATCGTCTTCGACCAGAGCCAGCCGATGGATCCAGGCCGCTACAGCGAGCGCGAGACGTTTGATCGGCCTGCCTGCGGCCAGCCTGTCCCGGATCGGGTCCAGCAGCAGGTTGATAGATGCATCGGTATTGATCCGTTCGACGGTGTCGCGAAGCGTGCGGTTGGAAAAGCGCTTCACCAGTCGATCCTGATAGGCTGCCAGATCGACGGGCAGGTCCGCAGGCAGGGTCGGTGACAGTTCCTGTTCCATCAAGGCGCGGATGTAGCGCGCCAGCCTCGGGTCGCGCATCGCGTCGGCGACCATTCGATAGCCCAGCAGCCAGCCCAGTGAAGCCAGCGCCAGATGGCTGGCGTTCAGCAGACGCAGCTTCATGCGCTCGAATGGCTCCACGTCTGCCGTGAACTGGACGCCGACATTCTCCCAGTTCGGCCGACCGTCCGCGAAATCGTCCTCTATCACCCATTGGGAATACGGCTCGCAGATGATCGGCCAGGCGTCCGCCAACCCCCAGGTTCCTGAAATCGCCGCAACGTCCTCCGGGCGTGTCAGAGGGGTGATCCGGTCCACCATGGTCGCCGGGAATCGCGCGTGCTCCGCGATCCAGTCGGCCAGATCGGTATCGACCAGGCCGGCGAATTCCAGCACCGCAGCCCTGAGCAGGCTGCCGTTACCGGGCAGGTTATCGCAGCTCAACGCAGTGAAGGCCGGTCGGCCGGCGCTCCTGCGTCGTCGGCAGGCCTCGACCAGCAGTCCGATGACAGACCCGGGGCGTCGCGGATGGGCAAGGTCCATCCCGATGAGGGGGTTGGCGCGGTCCAGCCGTCGCGTAATGGCATCCAGACAGTAGCCGTTCTCGCTGACGGTCAGACTGACGATGCGGACACCGGCCCCATCGATGAAGTCCAGGATGTCTTCCGTATCCTCCGGAGCGACGATGTCGACGATCGACCCCACGACCTGGGCCATCGCCCCATCGTCGTCGCGCTCGACCAGCGTATAGAGCCAGTCCTGTGCAGAGAGCGCGTCGCGGACGCCCGCGTCGAAGGGCGTCAGGCCCGCGCCGATGATGCCCCAGTCCATCGCCTGGCCATTGTTCATCAAGGCGTGGACATAGCGGGCCATGTGGGCGCGGTGAAAGGCGCCTGGCCCGAGGTGGACGATGCCGGCGGTGATCTCTGACGGGTTGTAGCCAAGACCCGCCACCCCGTCAGGCAGGCTATCCAGCGTCGCGCGACAAAGCCTCGGAGACGTCACGTCTGTTTCGGCGCCGCCCTGGCGGCCAGGGCGAAGGCGATCAGCGAAAGGAGGCTGGATGCGAGTCCGACGCCCGCCAACGCCGGCGCCAGCGTCCCCTCTCCGCCGACACGCTCGCTGATAATCGTCACCAGCGACGGCGCCACGCCAAAACCAATGAACGATCCCACGACGACAAACGAACCCAGGCAGAGCGCGCGGAATTGATTGGGAACCAGCACGGCGATCGCCGTGGCCGTGATCAGGCCCGTGGCCGTCCCCGCCAGGAGCAGGGCGGTGAGCATGAGGGCGAAACCGGGCACGTTCGGCATCATCGGAAACAGGGCGGCGGGCACACCGATCGCGGAGGCGATCACCGCGCTGATCAACAGGCCCCTGCCGCCGCCCCGCTTCAAGCCCGCGTCTGCCGCTATCCCCCCGGCGATCGTGCCGAGCAGGCCCGAGCCAAGCAGCACCAGCCCCATCCAGCCGCCGAACTCGGCCGGTTGCAGTCCATAGGTGCGCATAAGGACGGGCGTGGCCCAGATCCCGGCCGAGGCATCAGCCATGATGACGGCAATCTGGCCCACAAACAGCGGCGCCAGAAGGCCGCGCCGGTCCCACAGCGCCCGCATGGAAGCCTGAAAGCCCACGGCCGCCTTTTCCACCTCCTGCCGGACGGGTTCTCGCAGCATCAGCAGCGGCAGCACCAGCAGGACGCTGCCACCCGCGAAGATCAACTGGGTCACGCGCCATGCGGCCATGCCGAACAGGGGCTCGGTCCGCGCCGACAGGATCCCGAACAGGGTACCGCCCACGGCAAAAGCCAGGGCGATGCCGACCACCTTTCCCATGGAGAGGAGCAGCAGCGACCGCCCCCGCTTGTCCGGTGGGCAGAGGTCGGCGGCGATGGAGATGGCGACGGGTAGCACGACCGTAAGCCCCAGGGCCGACAGCATGCGCGCGGCGAACAGCATTTCGAACGACGTAGCGAAGGCGCTCGCGGCGGCCCCCACGCTCCAAAGCAGCGCCAGGACCAGCATTATGCGGACCCGGTTGCTGTGATCGGCCATCCATCCGATCGGAATGGACAGAAGGGCAGCGGGGATGGCGGTCGCCATACCCTGCACCAGTCCCATCTGCATATCTGACAGGTTCAGGTCGGTGCGGGCGAACTCCTGCACGGGACCGAACGCCGCCTGGACCGCGCAACCGGCGCCGATGCTCAACGCCAGAATGGTCAGGGTCAGGCCGAGCCCACGCGAGCGGGGGACAGAAGGCCCCGGCTGTGGCTCGAGCGGGGCCTCGATCGCGGTTGAATCAGACATGACCCTGCTCCGGGTTTGCGAGGCCGCGCAGGATGTCCCCGATCGAGGCGTCGAAGTGGGCGTCCATCGCCTGGACGGCGGCGTCGGCATCGCGATCCATGATGGCGCGGGCCAGGGTGCGGTGACGCATCAGCGTCGCAGCGCGGTCTTCGGGGCCTTCACGGGTCTTCCAGGCCGCGGGCACGGCCTCCTGCATCAGCGGCGCGAACGAGGCGACGATCTGGACGAACAGGGCGTTCTTGCCGGCGCGGGCGATGGCGTCGTGAAAGGCGATGTCATGGGCGGCGACCTTGTCCATGTCGTCGTGATCACGGTCCATCGCTTCAGCCAGGTCGACGATCGCCCGGGCCTCGGCGTCAGTGCGGTTCTGGGCGGCAAGGGCAGCGGTGCGGATCTCGATCGTGCGGCGCACGTCCCAGACATCAGCGACGGAAATCTGGGCTGTGGACACGGCGTGATCCAGCGAACTCGCGATCACAGCACCGTCGATGGCGCTGACGCGGGGTTTGCGGCCATTGCCGACGTCGAGCAGGCGCAGCGCCGCAAGAACGCCGAACGCCTCGCGCATAACCGCCCGGCTGACCCCCAGTTGGCCGGCGAAATGGCCTTCTCCAGGCAGGCTGTCGCCGACGCGTAGCCCCTCGGTCCGGATGTGGGCACGGACGGCGTCAATGGCGCGCTGGACCAGCGACCCGCCCTCGGCACCGGAGCGACCGCTCATGTTCAGGCCGCTCATCAGGCGGCGATCCGGGCGGCCCGGTAATCGGACGGCGACAGGCCGAACCGACGCCCGAAGGCGCGGGCGAAGCTGGCATTGTTCAGATAGCCGTTCTCGTAGCCGATCGAGGAGATGGGCAGGTCGGTGGTGACCAGCATCCGGCTGGCCTCCAGAAGCCGGCGCTCGGCCAGAGCCTCGGCGACGCTGCAGGCGAACATCTTGCGGAAACCACGCGTCAGCTTCTCGCGATTCATGCCGCAGCGGGCGGCAATGCCATGCAGGGAGAGCTTTTGGCCCCACTGTTCGTCGATCAGCCGGCGCGCCTCCAGCAGACGACGGCTGTCGGCCTGTGACAGGTCGCTGTCTCCGGCGGCGGGAACCAGCCCGCCCCCATCCAGCGCGGTCCAGGTGTCGCACAGAAGCTCGATCGCCTTGGCGGTTCGATAGATGTCGCCCGCCTCGCTCTCGCGGTCGCATTCCCGAAGCGCCAGCGCGATGGCGCGCAAGGAACTCGGCAGGTGGAAATCCAGGCGTTCGTCGGCCTGCGGGAGGGTGTCGGCGCCGATGCGGGCCAGACCTGATGGCGAGATGAAGAGCACAATCCGCGTCACGCCTGTATCCTCGGACGCCAGTTCCTCGGCTCGTCCGGATCCCACGAGACTCAAGGTCGCCGGAGCGTCGATGGATCCAAGGTCGAAGGCCACGACGACGGCCTTGGGCGGGATCGATGCGTCGTCGAAGGGACCTCGCCCGGTGAAGACGGTGAACTCGGGCGAAACGACCAGGCAGCGACGTGCGACTGGCGCGGTGTTCGATGTGATCATGGGATCCTCCCGCCTCTCTGACGGAGGCTGAGGGATGACGATGGAGCTATCTGACAGGTTTGGCAAGAGCTATCAGATAGGTTGCGCCTGAGGCGCTCAGAGGCTGAAAATCTTGCCGGGATTGAGCAGGTTCTGCGGGTCCATCGCCCGCTTTATGGTGCGCATAATGTCGACCGCCTCGCCCAGCTCGGCCACCAGCCAGTCCTGCTTGCCCAGTCCGATCCCGTGCTCTCCGGTGCAGGTGCCGTCCATGTCGAGCGCCCTTTGGACCATGCGTCGGTTCAGGGCCTCGGCCTCGGCGGCCTCTTCCGGCTTGTTCGGATCGATGACGAAGACAACATGGAAATTGCCGTCGCCGACGTGGCCCAGGATCGGGCCGGGAATGGAGGCGGCCTCCAGGTCCTCTTTCGTCTGGGTGATGCACTCCGCCAGACGGCTGATCGGAACGCAGACGTCCGTGGGCCAACCGACGCAGCCTTTGCGCAGGCCGATGGCGGCATAATAGGCCTCATGCCGGGCCTTCCACAGCTTGGCACGTTCCTCGGGCAGGCTTGACCACTGGAATGCGCCACCGCCGTTGGCCGACGCCAGGGCCGAGACCGTCTCAACCTGTTCCTGGACGTAGCGCTCCGAGCCATGGAACTCGAAAAAGAGCGTCGTCTTCTCCGGATAATCGAGTTTTGACCAGGCGTTGACCGCCCGCATCTGAACGTCGTCCAGAATCTCGACCCGCGCCAGCGGAACGCCCATCTGGATGGACTGAACCACCGTATCGACGGCGCCGGCCAGGGTCTCGAAACTGCACACGGCCGAAAGGATCGATTCCGGAATGCCGTGCAGGCGCAGAGTGACCTCGGTGATGATGCCGAGCGTGCCTTCCGAGCCGACGAACAGCCGCGTCAGGTCATAGCCCGCCGCAGACTTCCTGGCCCGTCGCGCCGTGCGGATGTCGCGTCCGTCCGGCGTGACGACCCGAAGCGACAGCACCGCCTCTCGCATGGTGCCGTAGCGCACGGCATTGGTGCCCGAGGCCCTCGTCGAGGCCATGCCGCCGATCGTGGCGTTGGCCCCCGGATCGATAGGAAAGAACAGGCCGACGTCACGCAGATGTTCGTTCAGATGCTCGCGCCGGACCCCCGCCTGGACCGTTACGTCGAAGTCCTCGGCGTTCACCTGGACGATCTGGTCCATCAGGGACAGGTCGATGGTCAGACCGCCGTTGACCGGGGTGGTATTGCCCTCGATCGAGGTGCCGGCGCCGTAAGCGATGATCGGCACGCCGGCCTCTCCGCACAGCTTGACCGCCGCCACCACGTCTTCGGTCGACAGGGCAAAGACGACCGCGTCTGGCAGGACGGTGTCAAAATGCGCTTCGCTGGCTCCGTGCTGCGCCCTCATCGCCTCGCCAAGATGCAGGCGGTCGCCGAACACCCCCCGAAGGCTTTCAATGAAGCCATCGGGGAGGCGGCTCGGCTCCAGGGAAAGAGGCAGGGCGTTCACGGTCGATCCAACTCAGGTTGACTTAGAAGCTGTACCCCACGCGCACGCCGATGCGCCGACCGTCACCAATCTGGCCCAGGCTTCCCAGCGCCGGCAGGCCGGCGGCAGTCAAGGTGGAGCTGTCGATGTAGGATTCGTAGTACTCCTCGTCGAACAGGTTATTGGAGAAGACCGCAAACTCCAAACTGTCCACGCGGTAGGAAATCGTGGCGTTAGCCAAGAAATAGCTGTCCAGTTCAGGCGCGAAGGTGTTGGACAGGCCCGCGCCGATCCGTTCGCCCTTGCCCACGATGCCGCCCGAGAAAGTCAGGTCACCGCGGCCGAGCGGCACGACGTAATCGCTCTGAAGGCTCATCGTCCAGGCAGGCTGGAACGGGATGCGGTCGGTCGGCAGCAAGCGGCCGGTGGTCTGGCGATAGCGTGTATCGTCGGTGATCCGGGCGTTCTGCAGCAGGCCGCTGGCGCGGATCGTCCATGCGTCTGTCAGCTCGGCGGTGATTTCGGCCTCCAGGCCGTAAGAACGCGCGTCGCCGGTGTTCAGGTTGATGCCGACGATTCCGGCCCCGGTGGTCGAGGGCGCCAGGCTGTTGGCGGCGATAATGTCCTTGTAATCATTGTAGAAGACGGCGCCCTGCAATGAAATCCGGCGGTCGTCGGTGCTTATCTTGGTCCCGATCTCGTAGGTCCACACGGAGTCGCCGTCATAGGTCAGGTTCGGTGCGCCGGGGCCGTTGGTGCCGCCGCCGCGGAAACCGCGCGCGATAGAAGCGTAGATCATGCGGTTGTCATCGATCCGCTTGCGCAACGCTATCCGGGGCTGAACCTCGTCGGCCTCATAGCTTGAGTTTCTGGCGCTCTGGAAATCGATCTGCTGCCGATCGTAGCGCAGGCCAACGGTCAGCTCGAGGTCAGGCTGGATGTTCCAGAAGGCGGTGCCAAAGACAGCCCAGATGTCCGCGTCGGATCTGGCGAAGGCCGGCACGGTGAGGTTCGCCGGGACCACCAGGGTCGCCGAGGTCTGGTCAAGTGTCTGGTTCGACCGGAACACGCCGACAAGCGAGGTCAGATTCTCGCTCCAGCGGCTGTCGATCCGCGCTTCGACGCTTCTGGTCTCCAGAGTGTTCTCGCCGGTCGAGCGGAACAGGTTGATCGACTGGAAGTCGCCGTCGCTGTCGCTTTCGGCGTCGCGTTTGTCATAGGAAGCGATGACGGTCAGGTCATGCTGCTCGCTCAGCGGCATCTGCAGTCGGCCGTTGAGCCCGCTGTATTCGTAGTTGGCGATGCTGCGGAAATTGGTGCGGGCGTCGTCGATGTAGACGGTCGGGCCGGTGGTCACCGCATACAGCGGGTTGGTGCCGTTCACCTCGTCATAATAGGCGTTCAGGTTGATGACCGCGGACCCGGCCTGCCACCGCAGCGCGCCGCGGATCGTGTTCTGCTCCAGCCGATTCGCGTCTTCGTAGCCGAGGAGGCTATTGTTGATGAAGCCGTCGCGGTTCTGGGTGCCGATCGACAGGCGGCCTGCCAGCACGCCCGGAACGATCGGCCCGGCCACGGTGGCGCCAACGATGTAGTAGTTGTCCGGCCCGGCGTAGGTCGCCGTCAGCCTGCCTTCCAGCACGTCCGACGGCTGCTTGGTCGTAACGTTGATGGCGCCGCCCAAGGTGTTCTGGCCGAACAGGGTCGACTGCGGTCCGCGCAGGACCTCGATCTGTTCGACTGCCAGGGTCGGGCTGTTCAGGTACGACGTGTTCTGCTGGTAGACGCCGTCCACAAAGATGCCGACGCCGGGCTGAACCGTGTCCAGGAGGGTCGTGCCGATGCCCCGGATCGAGATGAAGGCGCGTCCGGCAGCGTCGGAGTTGATGTTCAGGCCGGGCGTGATCGCGGCGATATCGCGGACGGACGTAAACTGGCGGTTCTCCAGCGTCTCGGCCGTGACGGCTGTGACGGCGACAGGCACGTCGATCAAGCGCTCGGAACGTTTGCGGGCGGTGACGATGATGTCGTCGATGGACGAGGCCTGGTCAGCGGTCGTCGAAGGGGCCTGCATTGCGGTCTGCGCCGAGGCAATGCCGCTGGACATGGCTGCCAGACCGACGCCTGCCGCAAGAATGGTGATGAAGCGCATTGTGGTTGTCTCCGCCCTTGAAGCGCCGGATCTGCTCCGGTCGTTGGGATGAACGTGCGCCCGTCGAGACCTATCTGAAAGGTCGGCGAGTATGCCGATCCGCAGCCAGACTTAGCGCGATGCCGCTTCCCGCGCGTTGATGGCCAGCGCCAAAGCGCCCAACGGACCTGCGCGATGGCCCAGGCCCGGCTGAACGATGAAGTCGTCGATGACCGCTGCGATCCGGTCGGCGACGCCGTAGCCGTTGAGGCTCGCCAACAGGGCGGCGCGAATGCGCGGCAGAAGATGGGGCTGGCCCATACCCAGGCCACCGCCCAGCAGGATTCGTTCGGGAGCGGTGGTCAGCACCAGATTATGACAAAGGGCGGCCAGGGCCGCCACCACCACATCCCAGGCCGCGTCCGCCGCGGAAAGTTGCTCGGCGGGCACACCGGCATGCGCCAAGACTGCGGGGCCCGACGCGAGGCCTTCCACGCAATCGCCATGAAACGGGCAGACACCCGCGAAGGTCGATCCGGGGGGCCTCGGAATGCGAAGGTGCCCCGCTTCGGAGTGACCCAGGCCGCGCACCGATCGTCCGTCAACAATCGAGCCCACGCCGATGCCGGTCCCCACAGTGACATAGGCGAACGACGCGAGCCCCCGGGCTGCGCCCCAGCGCCCTTCGGCGAGGGCCGAGCCGTTGACGTCCGTGTCAAACCCGACCGGCACGGCCCAGGAACGGAGTGGCCGCAGGATGTCGAACCCACTCCAGCCGGGCTTGGGCGTGTTGACAACACAGCCGTGGGTCGGCGATCGCGGATCGAGGTCCAACGGCCCGAAGCTCGCGACGCCAACCGCCTCAAATCCATGCCGGTCCCACCATTGGCGGAGCAGGTCGTCAATGGCGTCCATCGTCTGGCGCGGACCAAGGGTTTCGATCCGGGCCTCGGCGTGGATGTCGTCCGGACCAGTCCCCAGCATCATGACGCATTTCGTCCCGCCCAGTTCGATGC
This sequence comes from Brevundimonas sp. UBA2388, assembly GCA_002343425.1. Lineage (GTDB taxonomy): Bacteria > Pseudomonadota > Alphaproteobacteria > Caulobacterales > Caulobacteraceae > Brevundimonas. Next base: position 37,951 of record DDSO01000130.1, on the reverse strand, counting down.
CGACCTTTGGCGGCGCGGACTTGGCCGAACGGTTCATTCGCGCCAGGTCGCAGCGATCGGGAAGTCCGTGTCCGTCTCGGCGTGACCCTTGGCCAGTTGGTAGACTTGGCGCGACCGGGCGTCGTACTCGGGCCAGGGCGCAGAGCCGTCGCGAGCGAAGTCGATCCAGACCTTCTGAATACTGTCGGCCAAAGCCTGGGGCGGCGGAGTCTGGCCAAGCAAGCCGGTCGGTCCCGTGGCGGCATCCAGGGTGTTGAACACGAACGGCACCTCCACGGCGTGACAGGCGCCAAGTTCTCCGCCCAGCGCAGGCGAGCGCCAGTCCATCTCATAGAAGTGGGTGCGGCCCTGGTGCGCCTGGGCATAGGCCCGCGCCGGCCAGCGGAACACTAGGTCGTTGAGAACCCGGGTCAGAGTCTCGCCCCCCGGGACGCCGCGTCGCCCCAATCCATAGCGTTGCAGAATGCCCAGCGCGCCCCGCTCGGTCCGGCTGAGCATGAACCAGGCCAACAGCCGCCCCAACTTGGCCTTCACCCCGGTCGGCACGAAATACAGGTTCATCTCCTCGGCGTTGGTCCCGATCAGAAGATCGACCTCCGCGCCCGCACCCTTCGCCAGGGCCTGCAGCGGTGGGACCGGGATCACGTCATCACCATGCACCGGCAGGAATTTGCTCAACCCGTAAGCCGGGTCGCGGCCGTTCTCGCCGCGCATATCGAGGCCTGAGGTCGGGGCCTGCACGACATCCTGCGCATCAAGCCCGGCCTGAACGCTCGCCGAGCGAAATCCCGCTGCGTCGGCGGAGACACCCAGAAGCTTCGCCAGCCGTTGCACGACCTTTCTCATCGTCCTGACCGATCGGACCATTGATCCGTGGCCGCTTTGCACGATCGCGCGTCGGAACAGGCCGCGCGCCAGAGGGGAAACCACCAGATCGGCGATCGACATAGCGCCCGCGGATTCGCCGAAGACCGTCACATTTGCGGGGTCGCCGCCGAAGCCCGCGATGTTGTCGCGCACCCACTCCAGCGCTGCGATCATGTCGCGCAGGCCGAGATTGGTGGGAATGCCGGGGATAGGCAGGAAGCCCTCTATCCCCAGCCGATAATTGATCGTCACGCACACGACGCCGTTTTGGGCGAAGCGAGTGCCGTCCTGCGTTGGCGCCGATCCCGCGCCGCCGACCCAGGCCCCGCCATGGATGAACACCATGACCGGCAGGCCGGCCTGATCCGACCCCTCCGGCGTCCAGATGTTCAGGTTGAGGTATTCATCACCCTTGACCCACCCGGTTCCGACCAGCGGCGTCAGGTCGAGGATGGGGAAGTCCCGCAGCTGATAGGGCGCCGTTGGACCGAACGCGGACGCTTCCCGGGGTTCGTCCCAGATGGCGTGCGGCTGAGGCGCCAAGAATCTCAGATCTCCAACTGGAGGCGCGGCATAAGGAATGCCCAGATACCGAGCGACACCATCGATCGCTCGACCTCGCACCGGGCCACTGGAAGTGTTCGCTATCACGGCATCGGAGGTATTCGACATGGAATACACATTGGACCAGGCGGACGTCATGCAGAAGGCCATGTGATTTGCTGGCAGGCCGTTTTCATTGGCCGATCCGCAGCCCCGTCCGACCCAATGGCGCGCTGCGCGACCACTGCGGCCTGTGTCTTATGTGGCGTCCTGCCCGGGGCGCGGATGCTCGGTCCGCCCGCCTCCTCCCACGGTCAGGGCCCGACAAACAGACAGGGGCCCTGCCTCGACCAGAGCACCTGGCATCGAGATTGGAGGCCGGCAGGGTCTGGCGGGACGCCACGGTCGATCCAGCTCTCCAGCGCGTCCAGGGCCGTCATATAGGTCGCGTCTGACAGCTTGCTGTGTTCCGACTCATCCGTGAACGCCTGCACCAACCACTCTGAACGGCCGGCCGCAGAGACGGTCGCGGCGTACAAGGCTTCGAGGTCGGCGCTCACGGTCGGATCGTGCAGGGCGTGGACCGTCAGGGTCGGGCGGGCGATCTGTCCCGTCAGGTCCGCGTCGTGCGCCAACAACGCTACACCCTGCGGGTCCGCCTCGAAGCGCTGGACGCCCGCGTTCAGCGCCGCATCGTCCATCGATCCGCTATAGACCGTCGTGCTGTTGTCGAACGGGTTCCGCCCTTCGAGCCGCAGCAGCACCATGTCCTGAAACAGAAAAGTCGCCCAGTTCATGTGGCTGACCAGCTGCGCTTCGGCGATGCCGGTCACGGCCAGAATGTCCCGCAGCCGTGCTGCCTGATCCGGTGTTCGGCGGTTGGCAGGGCGGTCGACGCCGGTGCAGGTCTCGATCCGTCGCCGCAGTTCCGCCCGGGTCATCCGGTTGCCGAGGGGGAGGCCCTGCCACAAGGGATAGGCCGGCTCGTCCGGAGCGGGGTGGTTGGCGCAATAGTACTGATAGACGGCCCGAAGATCTGCCCGGAACCCATAGGCGCGCGTGCCGCCGGAAACGACGCCGTTGGTGATCAGGACCCCGTCGTAGTTCCAGCCTGTGTCCGCGCTCCCGGCGTAGAGTTCCGAGGCCTTGGCGGCGACATTGCCGCCCCAGGACTGGCCATGCAGCAGGGTGCGCTCAGGGCGGCCGTACAGGGACCAGAAGACCTGCCGGCTGTTGTCGGTATCCTCGGCCGCCATACGGACGCCGTAGCCGCCCCGGCGGTAGCTGGACCCGATCCAGGCGTAGCCATGGCGCACCATGACCGAAAACCGGTCCAGATCCTCCAGCGGATCGGTGGCCTCGGGCGCCCCCAGCCGCGGCCCACCATGGGCGTGGACGATCAGACGACGGTTCCAGTTGGCAGGAATGGCCGCGACGTACCAGGCGCCATTGGCGTCCTGGCCCGAGACACATCGGGTCCGCTGCCCGGCGGACGCCGGGCAGTCGATCCGCCGCGGCTCCGAGGGATCGGCCCGCACCCCTTGAGGCGCTAGAAAACCGACCATACCGAGCGCCAAAGCCGCCAGCATCCTCATCTCTGCCTCTTCTGCGGGACTGGATCGGCGCTGACATAGCGGTCAGCGCCGACCGCGGTCTCAGAACGTCTTGGTGACGGTCGCGTACCAGTAACGGCCATAGGGACGATAGAGCGAACCAAGGTAGCCGGTCGAGGACAGCGGCGGCGCCTCGTCGGTGATGTTCCGGGCCCCGATGCGAATGCGCGTGTCGGACGCCCAGTCGAAGGTGTCTTCCCACTCATACTGGAAATAGAGGTTGCCGGTGATCTGGCTGTCCACCTCCCACGGGGTTCCGGTCGCGGACAGCAGATCGGTGTCGTCCACGGCGCTGATGTATTGGGTGAAGGCGCCGACCTGCCAGGGCCCCTGGGACCAGGTCAATGAGCCCGAGACGCGCCACTCCGGCCGGCCGTTCTGGGCCAGCAGATCGCTGGTCTCGGGCAGGGGGGTAGCAGCATTGATGATCCCGGCCTCCCGGGCCGCATAAAGGGCGTCGACCGCCGGACCTGGGTCCCGTCCGAAGGAGATCAGCTTGGCGGCGTTCAGGTTCAGCCGGAAATCCCCGAGTGGCGTGTCGCGCAGGCGCCAAATCAGCCCGAAATCCATGCCCTCCACATCCTGGGGGAGAAGGTTGACGAACCGGTCGCTGATCGAGGTGATGACACCGACGGGCGTGATTCCCGTGCCGGCGAACAGGGCAAGGTCATCTGCATTGACCGGCGCGCGCGTGACCAGGGGGTTGGCCCCGCCCTGGACGCGATCCAGATAATCCTGGACCACGGCGTTCCTGCCGCCGAACAGACCGACGATCTTCTCCTGCTGAATGTGCCAACGGTCGATGGTGAAGGTGAGATCGCCCAGCATCTCCGGCAGGAATTGGGGCTCGAACACAACGCCATAGGAGGAGTTGGTGCTCTCCTCCGGTTCCAGGTCCGGATTCCCCGACACCAGCAGGGACGCCCCGATCGACCGGGAGCAGGCCCCGAATGTTGCGATCCGCCCGGCTCTGAGGTCCGCCTCGCAGCGGATATAGTCCGGATTGGTCGTCAGGCGACCGTAGGTCGCAGTGTTGACCTGTTCGAGGTTCGGCGCGCGGAAGCCTTCCGAGTAAGAGCCCCTCAGCCGCAGCCCGTCAAAGATGTCCCAGGACACCGCGATCTTGGGCTTGGCCACATCGCCAAAGTCCGAATAGTGCTCCGCCCGGCCTGCGATCTGGACATCCAGAGCCCGGACCAGCGGGATGTTCATCTCGGGTGAAACCAGCGGAATGGCGAACTCGACATAGGCCGAGGCGACCGTCCGGTCTCCTTCGGTATCGGGGTTCTGACTGACGGCGATGACATTGCTGAGCGAGACCACGCCGGTGACGGAGTCGATGTGGGGAATGGTCCCGTCGAGGTTGGCATCGCGATTGTCGCTCTGGGTCTCACGGCGCGCTTCGAACCCGAAGGCTATGCCGACGTCACCCGCCGGAAGGCTCAACAGATCCGGACGCGAGACCTTGAAGTCGAACTGGGTCAGGGTGGTACGGGATTCACGTCGCAGCCGGAAGGTGATGGCGTCGATCGCCGCCTGGGAGCTGGGCGTGCAGTCGCCGAAGCTGGGCTGATCGATGCATCCACCGTTAAAGGGGTTGTAGGCATCCGGGGTCGACAGGGCCAGGGAGGCCTGCAGCGCCGTGGTATTCACAGCATCGGACTCGTCGACCGCCTCAGCCTCGGAATACAGCAGGGCCGACTCCCAATCGAAGCCGCGCCACTCGCCGCGCAGCCCACCCAACAGTCGGGCCTGGTAGTTGCTGACGTCCACACCCTGATAGCCGGCGTCGACAAAACGGTACTGGTTCAGGCGCACGGGCAGGCCGGTCACCGGAACGTTGGTCAGGCCCGCGATGCGGTTGGGGTTGGGCCGGCCGTCGGCGAAAGTCACCGGGCCGAAGGGATTCCAGTAGTTGGAAGCCGGAATCACAAGGGTATTCAGATTGATGACCGGCGGCTGGACCCTGTGCGTGTCAGCCGTATAGACGCCGATCTCACCAAAGGCGGTAAGGTCGTCGCTCAGTTCGTAACGGCCGGTGAAGAAGATGTTCAGGCGCTGGGTATCCGGCAGGACCGTGGTGCCCGGACCGGTGTCGAAACGCAGATTGCGCTGCGCCCCGTTGAAGGTCAGGGCGCCCGAACCCAGACAGACATCGCCGTTGGGGACCAGACAGCCGGCCAAGGTCGTCGGCCGGATGGAAAACGCCCCGGCGGCGGTTGTCAGGGCCGTGGTCCCGCGACGGATCGTACCCGGCCCATTGACCACCGCCAGGTTGGCCCAGGCTCCCCTGGTATTGCGGAAGTCCGGCGTCAGGCTGGAAGCAAAGTCCGGCTCGTTAGCGAACAAGGGCGTCAAGTTGTCGGTGGCGGTGAAATCCTGGTCCTCAGCCCTCAGCGCGGTCCGGTCGGTATAGTCGATGAAGGCCGAGATGTTGCCGCGGTCGAAATTGCGACCAGCAAACAGGCCGAGGTTGAGCTCGCGCAGGTGGGTTCCCTCCGCCCCCCCGTATTGGGTGGTCATCCGCAGGCCGTCGAAATTGTCGCGCAGCACGGTATTGACGACCCCGGCGACCGCATCCGCGCCGTAGATGGCGGCGGCGCCGTCGAGAAGCACCTCCACCCGTCTCAGACCGGAGACCGGTATGGCGTTGGAATTGTAGCTCAGCACCGGCACGGTTCCGGTATCGGACGTGCCCTGGCTGGTCGGGTGCTGGACGATGCGGCGGCCGTTCAGCAGCACCAGGGTATTGCCTACGCCGAGCGAACGCAGGTTGACCGAGTTCACGTCGCCGCGCGCGGCGTTCGAGGTCTGGGGGTTGTTGGCCGCACTGAACAGGACGTCGCCCATCTGCGGGATCGACCGCATCAGGTCGTCGCCGTTCACTGCGCCGGTCGCGAGAATCTGTTCCTCGTCCAAGACCGTCACTGGCAAAGCCGTGTTCACGGCCGCGCCCCGGATCTGGGAGCCAACCACAATAATGTCGTCGAGATCGCTGGCGGTCTGGGGATCGGCGGCCGAGCCCCCCGGAGCCGGCGCGGTCTGTGCCCACGCCCCCGATGCCGTCAGTAGCGTGAGTGCCGCAGCGCTGCCCAGCAGAGCGCTCTTGTGGATGGTCCTCATGGTCTTTTCCTCCCTGATGCGATCGGCCGTTTCAGTCGGCCGTTATGACGTCCCGGTCGCCCGGACCCGCGGCGGGGTCGGGGGGCGCGGCGAGTTTTGCGGGGGCTGAGCCCAGCGCGGCGTGCAAAGCCTCACGATCCAGCTCGCCTTCCCAGCGGGCGACCACGAGCGTCGCCACCGCATTGCCGACGAAATTGGTCAGCGCCCGGCACTCGCTCATGAAGCGGNNGCCAGGGTGATGAAGCCGGCGCCGGTGATTCCGGCGGCGCCCTTGGAACTGAGCATGGCGACCAGCAGGAGGAGAATCTGATCCTGCAAGCTCAGCTCGATGTTCATCGCCTGTGCGATGAACAGGGCCGCCATGGTCATGTAGATGTTGGTGCCGTCGAGATTGAACGAATAGCCGGTCGGCACGACAAGGCCGACGACTGACCGTTTTGCGCCGGCGCGCTCCAGCTTCTGCATCAGGCTGGGCAGGGCCGCCTCGGACGACGATGTGCCCAGCACCAGAAGCAGCTCTTCCTTCAGATAGGCGATCAGTTTGAAGATGGAGAAGCCACTGGCCCAGCAGACCGCCCCGAGCACGCCGAGAACGAAGATCAGCGAGGTCAGATAGAAGGTGGCGATCAGGGCGGCGAGGTTGGCGATCGCGCCCAGCCCGTAGGCGCCGATCGTGAAGGCGAAGGCGCCGAAGGCCCCGATCGGCGCCGCCTTCATCAGTATGGCCACCAGCTTGAACATGATCTGGCTCAACGCATCCAGGGCGCGATGCACGGGGGCGGCGGCGTCGCCGACCATGGCCATCGCGAGCCCGAACAGGATGGCGACGAACAGGGTCTGGAGGATGTTGCCCTCGGAGAAGGCGCTGACCAGGGTGGTCGGGATGATGCTGATCAGAAAGCCGGTGATGGTCGTCTCGTGGGCCGCCGTCGTGTACTGCGCCACCGCGCCTGCGTTCAGCGTCGCCGGATCGATGTTCAGGCCGCGTCCCGGTTGGACAACATTGGCGATGACCAGGCCGATGATCAGCGCCAGGGTCGAGAAGAAGAAGAAATAGGCAAACGCCTTGGCGGCCACCCGACCGACCTTGCCCAGATCGCGCATGCCGGCGATCCCGGTGGCGATCGTCAGAAAGATCACCGGCGCGATGATCATCTTGACCAGCTTGATGAAGGCGTCGCCCAACGGCTTCAGGCTTTCGCCGAAGTCGGGCCAGAAATGACCCACAGCGCCGCCTGCCAGGATCGCCAGCAGCACCGCGAAGTAAAGGCTGCGATAGAACGGACGGCGCACGGCGGGCTCACCGGCGATGGCGGCTGGGTGCAACAAAAGACCTCCCTTGGAACCGCCGTGCGGCTCCGGTCACTCAGGCGCTCTGACCGGCGCCATTGGATCCAGTATCGACCACCCCGTCGCCACTTCAAGGAACGCCGTCACACATCATAATTCGTTGTTTTATCATCGGATTATCGATAGCCAGCGACAATCGAGCTCGGCTTTGTGCGCAATTCCGCACAGTTGGCTTGGATATTTGTGCGTAATTTCGCATACTCACACGATGCGGCGCGCCCTGGCAGTTCCGACTCAATGGCGGCTGTTCGCGGCGGCCTGGAGCCTCGTCGCTCTGCTGGTCATTGTGGCGAGCGGCGAGGTTGCGCGCCGGGACGCGCGGGCCTCTGCCGAGCATCAGGCGGCGACGGCCAGTGCGCTTCACGCCGCCGTCCTGAGAAGCGAGCTGGAGCGGCATCGGTCCTTGCCTATGGTGCTCGCCCAGAATCCGGATCTTGCGGCGATGTTGAGCCGGCCCGATGAGGCGGGTACGGCGCGGCTCAACCAGAAATTCGAGGTCCTGGCGAGAGACGTCCGGGCGGCCGCCATCTACGCCCTTGACGCCGAGGGCAGGACGCTTGCCGCCAGCAACTGGCGACTGCCGACCAGCTTCGTAGGCTCCAGCTACCGCTTCCGCCCCTACTATTATGCGGCGATGAGGGATGGCCAGGCGACCTTCTTCGCGCTGGGTACTGTCAGCGGCCGACCGGGCCTCTATCTGTCGCGCCGCGTCGATGACCCTTCAGGCCGTCCCCTCGGAGTCATTGTCGCCAAGGTCGAGTTCGACGCGCTTGAAGCGGACTGGCGCGCCTCGGGCGAGCCGACCTATGTGACCGACGCCGATGGCGTGGTGGTCATTACGACCGTGCCGGCCTGGCGCTTCCACACAGCGCAGCCTCCGTCCGCCGATCTCCGACGGCGGCTTGCCGAAACCCAGGCGGCCGGTTCAACCGTTCCGACCCCCCTGCCCTTCCGCACCGCCGACGATGGCCTGGTCCGGATCTCATCCGATATTCCGGCGGGTCTGTATGCGGCCGCGTCCGACCCGATTCCCGACATCGGCTGGCGCGTGAACCTGCTCTCGCCCTCCGGAGACGCCATATCGCGCGCGGTCGCGATCGCCCGGTGGCTGGGAGCGATGACCGTCGCCCTGCTCGCCGCCCTGACCGGAATCCTTCTCCGCCGCCGCCAGCGCGCCGCGGCGAGGGCGATCGAGGCGGAACAGGCCCGCGTCGAACTGGAGCGGCAGATCGATCTGCGCACCACCGAGCTCAGGTCCGCCAACGACCAACTGAACCGCGAGATCGACGAGCGGAGGCGGCTCGAGACCGTTCGGCAGGACCTCCAGGACGAACTGATCCAGGCCAACAAGCTCGCGACCCTGGGCCAGATCGCCGCCGGGGTGGCGCATGAGATCAACCAGCCGGTCGCGGCCATACGGACGCATGCCGACAGTGCAGCGGTCCAGTTGCGGCGGGAAGACAGCGCCGCGGCGCTTCGATCACTGGCCAATATCGACCGACTGACCGAACGGGTCGGGGTCATCACCGACGAACTGCGCGCCTTTTCCCGGAAGACCCGATCCGAGACCGTTGCGGTGGACGTCGACGGGGCGATCGATGGCGCGCTTCTGCTGGTCGCCGGTCGGCTCAGGGAAAAGGGCATCGCGCTGGAGCGTCGCCGGGCCCCCGCGGGACTGGCGGTGCGCGCCGAAAGAAACCGCCTTGAGCAGGTTGTTCTGAACCTGCTCCAGAATGCGATCGAGGCGCTGGACGGGGTCAGCCAGCCGGTCATTGATCTGGGCGTTCAGGTCAGGGGCAAGCGCGTGACCATTCATGTCGCGGACAACGGGCCCGGCGTCACGCCGACAGTTCAGCAGCGGCTCTTCACACCGTTCACGACGGACAAGCCGGACGGGCTCGGGCTGGGTCTGGTCATCAGCCGCGACATCGTCGCCGCCTTTGGCGGAGAACTGGTGCTCGAACCGTCAGGCTCCGGGGCGAGGTTTACGATCCGTCTGGCGAGGGCGCCGTGAGCTTCGAAGTGCTCGACCGGGTCGCCTTGATCGACGACGACGACGCCTTCCGGAGCGCCCTGGCGGAGCGGCTCGAACTGGAGGGCCTGGCCGTGATCGCTTTCGGGTCGGCAGAGGCGGCGCTCAAGGTCGTCAACGACCGGTTCGATGGGGTCGTGGTAACGGACCTGCGAATGCCGGGGATGGACGGACGACAGCTGGTCGAACGCCTGAATGGTCTGGATCCTGACCTGCCGGTTGTCATGATGACAGGCCACGGAGACATCGCCGAGGCCGTCGATGCCATGAAGCGCGGGGCCTATGATTTCCTGGCCAAACCCTTTGCGCCCGAGCGCCTGATAGAAACCCTCGGCCGCGCTCTGGAGAAGCGCGCCCTGGTGCTCGACAATCGCCGGCTGGCCGCGCTTGCGGAGGATGACGAGGGTTCGATTCCCCTGAGCGGCTCGAGCCGCCCGGTGGAGGCGCTTCGCGCGGCGATCCAGCGGCTCGCCGACGCNNGTGCTGATCGAGGGCGAGACCGGCTCCGGGAAGGAGGCCGTGGCGCGTGCGATCCACAACGCCGGTCGCCGGCGTTTGCGGCCATTCGTTGCGGTGTCATGCGCCGCGCTGCCCGAGACCGGCCTGGAAAGCCTGCTGATGGGTGATGCGGCCGGACCGACCGGCGCCTTTCGTCGGCGGGAGGGGCAGATTGAGCAGTCGCACCAGGGAACGCTCTTTCTCGATGAAATCGACCTGGCGCCCCGCGCCGCCCAGCTTCTGCTCCTGCGGGTGCTGGAGGAACGCGAGATTCTGCCTGTCGGCGCAATGGAGCCGCACGCGCTCGACCTTCGCATCCTGGCTGCAACCAAGGGCGATCCGGTCGAGGCCGTCGCCCGCGGCGATCTGCGTGAGGATCTCTACTACCGCCTGAATGTGATCCGGCTCAGAACGCCTCCCCTTCGCGAACGGCGCGAGGATGTGCCGTTGCTGTTCGCCCGCTTCCTGAGCCGCGCGGCGAGCCGGCTTGGACGCGAGGTTCCCCAGGTGGATCACGCCGTCCGCCGCCGTCTGCTCGAGCACGACTGGCCGGGCAATCTGCGGGAGCTGGCCAACTACGCCAGCCAGGTCGTCGTGGGCCTCAACCCGCACACCACCCGTACACGGTCGGACGAAGGACTGGTCCAGCGCGTCCAGACCTATGAGGCCGAACTGATCCGGGAGGCCCTGACGCGTCATCAGGGCGACATCCGGCAGGTCACCGCGGACCTGCAGATCCCGCGCAAGACCCTCTACGACAAGATGGCCCGGCACGGGCTAATCCCCGCCCGACATCGCCGCCAGTAGCCGGCAAGGCCACGGACCTGCCGGAGACACGTTGTCGCTGGACTGACCGCACCGCCTCGCACTTCCTCGCTAACCGCCGGGTCCCTGTGACCCGGGAATTAACCCCGACATTACTGCGACTTCGTCAAACCCGGTGACAAACAGCCTGTCTCTGATCGCCACAGACTGATCCGCTTGCCACCGATCCAGCAGGCCATCGCTTCGCGGCACCAGCACGGCGATCAGGCCATTCCGCCAACTCCTGAAGTATGGGGCTCAACCGGATGCACAGCCAAACGGCACGGCGGACCACCTCAGCCGGAAACCGGCGACGCCTGAACGAAAGCGACTTCAGGAAACATCATGCCCGGCGGCTCAGGCCGACCCTGCCGGAGACCCTCGATGGGGACCGGCCCGCACCCTTTCAGTCCGGCGTGACAGACTTCGGCGCGAGGGCCTCGACGAAAAACCCGGTCGCCCTGGCGAAAATGTAGCCCCAGGTCGACTCATCGAACGTGTGTTGCGACGACCGCATTGCGATCGTGGTCACCGGCACGCCGGCGTTCTGCAGTATCCCCGCCCAGCGGCGGGTTCGGGCAGGCGGGATGACCGGATCCCGATCCGCGTGGATCAGGAGAACCTGCGGCCGGCGGATGATGTCGCGAGGCGCGACATTGCCGGCTGACGCCACGCCGACGACCGCCCGGATCGCGGTCGACTGGACGGCGACTTCGGCGGCCAGATATCCGCCACGGGAATACCCCAGGGCGCCGAGACGGTCCGGGTCCACGCCGGGAAGTTCCAGCGTCCAGGCGGCGGCATCGCGCACCGCCTCGGCCCACCAGCCAGTGTCGTCGGTTTGTGCTGCATCGGGTGCGCCGCTGAAATAGTCGGGAATGACGACCGTACAGCCCCGCAGGGTCCAGGCGGCCGCTTCGCGATGGAAGTCGCGCAGGGAGCCTGCAAGCCCGCCCGAGCCGTGCAGAAGAAGGATCGCCGCGCCCGTGAGATCGCCGACCCCGGTGGGCTCCATCACGAAGACGACATGATCCCGTCCCCGGCTCAGGAAGACGGTTCGGCGTGTTTCCATGACGCCGGCGAAGGCCCCAGGCGCAGCCGGGCCGAGACCCAGACCGAAGGCGGCGCCGGCCAGGCAGTGGCGGCGGTTCAAGATGAGGCCCAAGCTCTGCTCCTCCTGTATCCAGATCCCGGGCGGCGGCCCTGTCCGCCGCATACGACGGATGGAGCCTTGGCCCGGACGCGTGTGGCCCCCCGGCTTCCGATCCCGATGCGACCCCCCGTCGATCTCGGACGGGGGGTCGCGCCAGGCGATAATGGGGACCCTTGCGGACCGCCCATTACGCCCTCGGTTGTTGAACGAGGTTCTAGAACGGGCGGTAGTTGAGCCCGATGAAGAAGCGCGTCCCGTAGGGATCGAAATTGGCGTTCAGAACACCGCCCAGGTAGCGGGCTTGCTCGGCGTCGAAGGCATTGACCACCCCCATGCGCACCGACAGGTCATCCGCAGCGTTCCACCTGACCGTAAAGTCATGGCGGGCGAAGTTGCCCGTGTCATAGGTGTCGAACGGCCGGACGTCGATATTGCCCGTTCCCACCTGATCGCGGTAACGCGCGCTGTCCTGGGCGGTCTGCCAGTCTACCGTCCAGTTGACGCTCCAGATGTCGTTGGGCGTCCAGGTCAGCGACGAGGTCAGACGGACGCGCGGAAGTTGGACGTCCGATGAAATCTCCTCAAAGGCACTCGGGTTTCCCGGGTTGAGGAACCGCTTCTGCTCGATCAGCCAGAGGCCGCCGACGCGATAGTCGAACCGGCCCCAGTTGCGGCCGAACACCTCTTCGGTGTCCAGCGAGTAACGCGCCTGGAAGTCCAGGCCGCGCGTCTGCAGCGCAGCATAGTTGAGCGGCGCCTGGATAAACCCGCCGACCGGGTCTCCGTTAGGCGCCCCGATGCCGAAGGGGATCCCGGGGTTCCTCCGGAAGATGAGGTTGCAGGCCGTCGGATTGAGGGTCGGGCCGTTGACGCAGTTGGCGGCGATTTCGCCGACCAGCGGGTTGGCGATCACATTCTCAATCTTGATCTCATAGTAGTCGAGGACGACCGTGAGGTTGGGAATGAAGCGCGGCTGAAGGACCGTCGAGAAGGTGAAGCTCTCCGATTCTTCGGGCTCGAGAGCGGGGTTGCCGCCAAGAACACCGGCAATGCCCGATGCGTAGGTGCGGCCACCGCCTGCCGGGAGAACGAAGTCGTCCCCATTGCCCGGAGTCAGCCCGGCGAAGTCGAAGGCGAGCGTCGTGCCATTGGCCGCATTGTAGGCAGCGAGGAGGGCCTGGCAGTTGGCGATGCGGTTCGTCCGGATCTCGGCCGTCTGCAGCGCAATGTCATTGGTGGTGCAGGGATCGACCAGGTTGTTGCCGAAAGTCTGGTTGAAGGGTGAGAAATTTTCATTCAGGTTCGGCGCGCGGAACGAGGTGTTGAGGCTGGTCTTGAACGTGATGTCCCCGATCGGACGCCAGACCAGGTTAACGCCATAGACGTCGCCCTCGCCGGCGGTCGAGTAGTCGAACTGACGGTACGATCCGCTCAGTTCGGCGTATTCGCCCAGCCAGCTGTCGCGGAACAAGGGAATGGACGCCTCGGCGAACCACTCGTCCGATGTATACTCCGCCCCGGCGAAGTCCGCGCCCGTGTTAAGGAACAGCAGGCGGTCACCGGTGCCGGCGGTGCGGCCGACCCCTTCCGTGAACTCACGCCGGTGTTCAGCGCCGACGGCGATGCCGATCGCACCGGCGCCCCAGAAGTCCCAGAGCTGGCCGGAGATCGCCGCAACCGCCTGTTCCTGTTCGTTAACGTGGGTGACGGTGATCGCCGCATCGACATAGTCCAGCGCCGCCTGGCTCTGGTTGCCGGCGCCGAACACATTCAGCGGGACGCAGTTGTCGACCGCGGCCTTGAATGCCGCGTTGTTGTAGGCGGTGCGACCGCCGAAGACGCCGCGGACGTAATCGTCGAGGTCGCCGACACCCGACCGCTCGATCCGACGGGCGCGGCAAACGATCTCGCCGGGACGGCCATTGACGACGCCAGCGGTGTCGACGACGGCGTCGGCGGCCAGGGCGAAGCGCTGGGCATCGACACCGCGTTCGATATTCGCGTTGGTGGCCTCGCCGGCGGTGTACGACAGATCCCAGTCGATATTCCTGATGAAGGCGATCTGGTCGAAGTCACCCCCCAGGGCCACGACAAGGCGATTCACTTCGCGGTGGTTGTCCTGGCTGCGATCCGGGCCGAACAGCACGTGGCGCGCCCACTGGCGGGCCGTTGTCGTCGCCGCCGTACCCTCCGTGTTGGCGTTGGCCGTCCAGTTGGTGACCGTGTTGGCTGTGATCGCATCCTTCACGTTCTGGGGCAGGAAGGCGTTGTCGGTGTAGCGCAGATCGAACTGGTTCAGGGCCCGCATCGGGTTGGTCCAGGTCGAGAGGTAGGAGCCGTCGTTCAGGAAGATGTCGAAGAAGACGGGTTGACCGATGTCGAAGGTATCCTCCTCGACCATCTTGTATTCGACGCTCAGATCGACGTTATCCAGCAGAGCGAAATTGGCGCCGACCTGGTAGCGCTGCGAGGTCGACTCGGGAACGCGGCTTACCTGACCGAAGTTGTTCGGGTTTTCACCATCGCCGCCGATGTTAAAGGTGCGGTTGGAGCCGACGTTGCCGACCCGCTGACCGAAATTGGCCAGGCGGGCGGTGTTGCCCTCGTAGACGTAGGTCTTGGTGGGGTCGAGGCTGTAGCAGTTTGCGCTGGTCAGCGCGGTACAGCTGGCCAGCGGCACATCGGGATCGTTCAGCGGGCTGGGACGCTGCGAATTGGCCAGTGTGGTCTGACCCCAGCGCGGACGCGACAGGGTCGTCAGATTGCGGAACAGCCGGTTGTCGATCACGCCATCATTGACCGCCGAGGTCGGATCGGCGTCGACTCCGACGAGGGCATGCGCGTCTTCGAGCCAGTCGATGTCGAGGCTCTGGACCTCATCGATGTCTTCGTACTCGCCGAAGGCGTACAGGTTCAGCCGGTCGTCAAACAGGTTGATGCCGGCCAGGGCCGAGATGCGTTTGTTGGCCTGGCCGTCCTGGTTGATCATGCCGTAGTTGGCGTCGATCTCGAGGCCTTCAAAGTCACGGCGCAGCTGGAAGTTCAGCACGCCCGAGACGGCGTCGGCGCCGTAGACCGAAGAGGCGCCGCCGGTGACGATCTCAATGCTCTGGATCAGAAGGCGCGGAATGGAGTCGATGTCCACCGCCAGGTTGCCCTGCTGGGAGCCGACATGCCGGCGGCCGTCAACGAGAACCAGGGTGCGACCGGCGCCAAGCGAGCGCAGGTTGGCGAACGACAGACCACCGTCGTTCAGGTTCGAACCGGTGGTGTCCGACGGAACCACTGAGCTCGACAGGGCCGGCATGGTCGCCAGATAGTCGATCACCGTCGACTGGCCAGTGGTCAGGAGCTGCTCGCCCGTGATCTGGATCAGCGGGGTCGGGGCGTTGGTCGGGTCACGACGGATGCGCGAACCGGTGACGACGACCTCGTCGATCTCGGTGGCCTCCTGGTCGGACTGACCCTGAACGTTGACGCCCGGGAGCTGATCCTGGGCGAAGGCCGGACTGGTGATGGCGAGTGCGGCGACCCCGCACAGCATCGACGTTCCCAGAAGACCGGATTTGTTTCTAGCCAATTCAAACTCCCCTAACTTCGCTGCGAAGTGATGGAGCAGGCTACACAGCAAACATGACTGACCAAAGAGTTTGTGTCCCTTGTTTGTCATTAGAACGACAGACGAGGCAGCCCGGTCACATGTTCTACACTGTAACAACTACGGTATAGTTAGCTATCAAATTGGATAGTTGTTGCAAACTTGCACAAGTGATCGCGCACAAGTCGCTCAATGTTCTTGCCCAACCCGGATGCCGGCGTTCCAGTCCAGCCGGCAGGCTTGCGAAGTCGGGGGCGGTTCGACAGAGGCTCGGCACGCTCGACGGCGGGCTCCCCGTGCGCCGGCTCGGTCCCGCCGCGGGTCGCTATATCCGCGACGTCGAACAGCTGGGCCCGTCTCCTGTCGGGCAGCGGTCACAATGCCGGCGACCGGTCAACCTCGCTCATCTGACGCGAGGAAGCGGCGAAGCCCTGCGACCCGGCGCACAGGGCGGCGACATCCTCTTCCATGAAATACCCGCCGGAGCGCAGCGTCTTCACCGTGTCGGCCTCCAGGCCCGCCTTCATCATCTTGCGGCGAAGCCGGACGATCGACGTACGGAAATGATTGGCCGACAGGCCGGGGAGTTCTTCGGCCGCGATTTCGCCCGTCACAGGCTGGCCCGGCCGAGCCAGAAACACGTAGAGCAGAGCCACTTCGCCCGGCGTGAGCACCGCGGTGTCGCCTGTGGGGCCCGTCAGTTTCCGCGTTATGGCGTCGATGCGCCACGATTGCGCTCCGCGAACCCGCTGGCGGCCGCCATCCATGCCAAGGATACGGGCATTGAGCAGCGCTCTCGAGCGCCGGACCAATGCACGCGCTCTCGCGAGCAGTTCCCGGCTGTTGAAGGGGCGACTCAGCAGATCATCGGCCCCGACCTCCAGGGCGATGACACGGTCGGTTACGTCAGCGCTGTCCGAGATCATGATGATCGGGGCGGCATATGAAACCGCCAGTCTGCGGCAGACGGCCATGGCCCCGCCGTCGCGCAACCGCCCATCGAGAATGATCAGGTCGGCGTCTTCAAGTCGAAGGGCGACTTCCGCTTCCGCTCCGGTTTCGACCCCGCGCGCCAGGAAGCCCTCGGTCTCCAGCAGGTCGCAGATTTGCAACCGTTCGCCTTCATCGCCGCAGACCACAAGCACGCCCGGATCGAGCTCTTCGAACTGTCTGGAAATTGTCTGGCTGGTCATTGCATTCATACTTCACGAAGCCGCCGCCCGCGCGCGGTCGCCGGGGAGTGGGAATTGCCAGGAAGCTGAACCGCCCGGCGCACTGGGAGCAGACAGCTGCGGGCCTCTGGTGGGGTCGATGCAGGGCCCGGTCCAATCCAGGAAAGCGGCATCCGGTCCGCCCCGCCTGGCGACGGCCTCGCTGACGTCGGGCAGTGAGACATCCCGCCCTTCTCCCGCGCAGATCCGGACCGGGTTGGAGATCAGGCGGTCGATCCTGGCGCACAGGTCCCTGCCCTGCCGGGTCAACCGTATGGTCTTGGAGTTTCGCGCGGGGCCCTGGGCGCAGAGTTCGACCAGACCCAGATAGGGCGGAAGGGCCCAGCGTGATCCCCTCGGCGTCAGCGCCCGAATAGAGCGTGAGGCCGTCGGCTTCGTCAGGCCGCTGATGGTCGCCAGCTCCGTGACGCTTATGCCTTCGTTTTCCGCGACATAGAGAAAGACCAGGATGTTGGACACGTTGATGCCCATGTCCAGGGCGCGGAAAGTCTCGACGGCGGCGAGGACCGTGTCTCTTCGGCGGCTGGCTCCGAACCCTGTCATGGCTTCAGTCGACATAGGAGTTCAGCTTTCCCGTGCTGGAGAGCCTGCCGACGGCCGGATGGCCAGGCGACATGCCACGACGCACCTGCCGTCGTTCCCGAAACTCGAGTGCCGCGTCCGCGTAGCTGTCGCGCATGGCGCCCAGCAGGGATTCGATGCGCCGCTGGTGGTCCGCCGCGTCGACAAAGTCGGCTGCATCAATGTCGATGGTGATGATCGCCCGCAGTCTCATGTCGCGCACTCCCTCCCGGCGCGGGATTGCGCTGTGCTGAACCGACGCCAGCGCCGGTCCGGACCAAGGGAGCGTGGGACTGAGTCCATGGAAAAGGCCTGTGCAAGCGTACCAACTGGAATGATCGTGACTCCGATCATGACGCAAGTTAGTATTTATTCCAGTGACTTTTTTTTAATAAGAGATCGCCCCCTGGAACCAGCCATGCCGGGCGTTCCGGCGAATTTTGTAGTTGCCGGTTTGCAAATGTGACAGACGCGAGGCAAGCACCTTGGCCTCAGTCAAGCCGCCAAGCCGCGTTTTGAAGGGCTGTTCATGAGCACCAGGAAGGAAGATTCGGACGAGACCCTTTGGGTCATGAGCAGGGAGCAACTCCGACTGGCGAAGAGCCCGCGCCGACATGACATCGTGGACCGTCTGGCCGCCTCGGGACCGCTATCGATCCGTGAGCTCGCCGAAATGCTCGGGGCTCAGCCGCCGGCGCTCTATCACCACATGCGCCAGCTGGTGGAGGGCAAGATCGTTGTGGAGGCGGGGCATCGCACTGTCCGCCGGAAGCGCGAGCAACTCTACGACACCGTGTCCCGACGGATCCGCCTCGGCGCGGCGCTTGAGGATCCGGCGAACGACGATCTCATGACGGAAATTGTCGCGGGGCTGACGCGGCAGATGGACCGGGACTTCCGCCACGGGCTCAGCTCAGCCGACCGTGATGTGGCGGGCCCGACCCGTAACCTTGGATTTCTTCGGGTGGTCTGCACCCCCAGTCCACAGACTCTCGAGAAGGTGAATACCAAGCTCGAGGAGATCGCGGACCTTCTGTGGCGCGACCAGGCCGGGGACAGTAATCCGCCTGTCGTTTTCCACTGGCTGATGGCGCCCCTCACGCCTCCCCCCAGAGATCCCGGTAAGGGCTAGCGAACAGGCGTTCGTCGGTCCCGCTCACCCGGCTCACAACCCACCGCTGACGCGACCACTCACGGCGCTCCGCCCGCGAGACCAAAAGGGCGGCGGACCCGAAGATCCGCCGCCCCGAATGTTCTCGACGTCAGGCCCTAGAAGTTGGCGGTGACACCGAAGAAGAAGTAGCGGCCGTTCGAGTCATACAGCTGCGGATAGGTGTTCCCGTTACCGACGGTGCCGACGCTGGTGGACAGAGGCGGATCGCTGTCAAACACGTTGTTCACGCCGGCGCGCAGTGTGACGGTGTCCCTCACCTGCCAAACAGCGGCCAGGTCGAAGTAGTTCTTGTCGTCAAGAACCTTGTCGATGCGTGCCGGGCTGTTGTCCAGGCTGCCGTCAGGCCCGAGAACCGCGACTTCCGACTCGCCGTAGTAACGCCAGGTGCCCGAGATATCGAGATCCCACGGTGTTGCCCAGGTGATGCGCGAACGGTGACGCCATTCCGGATTCGGGACGTCGCACTGGTTGGCATAGAAGCCCGCGCAGTCGTACACGCTGTTGACGAAGCCCAGACCCGTGTCGGTCCCCAGTTCCTGCAGCAATGTGCCGACGAACGAGAACTGCAGCGAGCCCATGTTGGCCGCACCCCAGTCTTCCAGATCAACGCCGTAGTTGGCGTTGAAATCGATGCCCGAGGTGTTGCGGCCACCGATGTTGACGTTGGTGTCGATGACATTGCCGTTGTTGAGCCACAGGGCCCCCGTCGCACCATCGCGCACGATCAACGAACACGCCAGGGCGTTGCCGGCAGTGTAGCAGGCGTCCAGGGTGTTCAGGGGACCGATCCGGCCGATGAGGTTTTCGACCTCAATGCTGTAGTAGTCGATCGAAAGGTTGAAGCGAGGCAGGAAGCTCGGCGTCAGGACAACGCCGAGGGTGTAGGTATCCGCCGACTCCGGCTCCAGATTGGCGTTGCCGCCCTGAAGGAAGTTGTACTGACCGGCGGGGCTGTCGAGCAGACCTCCGTCGCGTTCAGCGGCCGTCACCTGGTGAGCGCCTGCGCCCACGCAGCTTGCTGGAACCGGTCCGGCTCCCTCCGCTGCGCGGCCGGGGGCCGAACAGGGATCGAAGTCCGCGTCGAACAGGTTGAAGCCCCGCGCGGTGAACAGTTCGATCACGTTCGGGGCCCGCACCGCGCGCGAATAGCTGGCGCGGAAGCGGACGTCTTCAACCGGCGCATAGTCGAGCCCGACCTTGTAGGTGTCGGCGCCGAAGTTTTCGTACTCCGAACGTCGGTAGGCGGCGTCCAGCGAGGCCGAATAGGCCCAGGGCTGGTCGTCTGCGAGCGGGATCTGGATCTCGCCGAAGACTTCGGCAACTTCGGTGTCACCGACGAAACCGATGGTGGCGCCGCCCGTGCCTGCCCCGTCGCCGGTGGCGAAGGCGCTGTCCGTGACCGAACCGAGGTAGTCACGGCGATACTCGGCACCGAACGCGACCTGAACGCTGCGTGAGGCGGCCGGCATGGACCAGCCCGTGTCGCCCGTGATGGCGGCGGTCACGACCTGCTGGGTGGTCTCGCCGGTCTGGAGCATCGGGATCTGCACATAGTCCAGCGCCGCCTGGGTCACGCCACCCGGCGCGAAGATGTTGTAGGGCACACAGGTGGGATCCGACCCGTCCACCACCGACCGGCAGGTCGCGGTAACGCCGGGGCCCGGGTCGCTGTCGACGACGTCAAACGCACGGGCGAGACGCGTGTTCGAGAAGTCGTTCAGAGCGGTCCGTGCGAGGCGAACACGCGAGAACTGGGCGGCCACATCGTAGTTCCAGCCGTCCGTGATCTCGCCGCGAACCCCGGCCACACCGCGGTAGGAGGTGTAGTTGAGCGAGTCTTGGCGACCGCCGCCTTCGACGTTCCGGCGACCGATCAGCATGTCGACGGAACCGGCCAGACCGCCGCCGGCGCAACCGATGGTGGTGCGCTGTTGGGTCGACAGCAGCGGGTTGGCGCACTGCACCGTGATGATCGGCCCGAGGAAGGCGCCCGAGGGAGCGATCTGCGCCACCGACTGATAGTCCGAGAACATCAGTTGGGCGAAGACTTCCGCCTTGTCGTTGACTTCATAGCGACCGAAGGCGCCGAGGGTGTAACGCTCGTCGGGTCGCTGGTAGTAGTTCGACGGGCCGTAATTGTACTGGTTGAGTGCGGCATTGAAGGGCACGAAGGTGCCGGTGCCGACGCCGGCGGTTCCGCCGACGGTCGAATTGGACCCGGTGTTCAGCGAAATGAAGCGCCCCGGGAAGGAGGTGCTGGAGCCGCCGCAGACGAAGTCCGCGGTGCCGGCCCCGCCATCGATCGCGCAGGCCGAATAGTCGCGGTCGCGCTGCAGGATCGCATTGTTGTTGCGATAGCCGGCGTAGGCCATGATGTTGCCGCGGCCGTCCGGCGACGAGACGCCGAGGGTCACGTTCAGCGAGCGGCTCTCACCGTCGGAGACTTCGTCCTCGGGCAGGGCGAACTGCGTCGGGTTGGTCGCGGCGCGACCGGCGATGACGTTCCGCAGGTTGCCCACGCCGTCATAGCCGTTGTTGTGCTGATAGAAGCCATACTGGGCGTCGATCTGCAGACCTTCGAAGTCCTTCTTCATGATGAAGTTGACGACGCCGGCGACAGCGTCCGAGCCGTAAACGGCGGAGGCACCGCCGGTCAGGACTTCAACACGCTCGACCAGTTGTTCCGGAATCTGGTTCAGGTCGGCGGCGTCGTCTCTCGGCGAGCCGTAGCCCATGCGACGACCGTCGATCAGCACCAGGGTGCGCGACGAACCGAGGTTGCGCAGCGAAACCGTGGCCGTACCCGTGGCGCCGTTCGAGACGGTCGAGTTCTGGGCGGCGAAGGCCTGGGGCAGCTGCGAGATCAGGTCTTCGACCCGTGTCACGCCCTGGACGTCGATGTCCTCGCCGGTGACCTGCGTCACCGGGCTGGTGGTGACGAGGTTGGTTTGCGGGATGCGCGAACCGGTGACGATGACATCGTCGAGTTCAGCGTCCTGAGGCGTCGCTTCCTGCGCAAGGGCCGGGGCCGCCGCCGAGAAAAGCGCGGCGCCGCAGATGATGGTGGAAGCCAGCAGTCGCTGGCGGCGAAGAGTAGCTTTCACGGGGCGATTCTCCTGAAATCGGCGACGCCGCTCCAACCGAGCGACGGGCGCATCACTCCCCGAGGTCCAACCTGAGGAAACGCGTCGTGAATAGTTAGCGGCAATGAACCAACGCCGTTCAATGGATACATTGGCATGTGTCTTGGATATTTCACGAAATGTCGCGCAAAGGGCACGACAACAGTCATAAAGGCGCCAAATGACTGCACTTTACTTGTATCACGATGTAACAAATGTTGCGGTGATGTCGCGAGCCTGCACTTATTCGGTCACAACTGCCACAGCAGTGCCGGCCGGCAAGTGGCCGCTTGTCGATGGGCGACCTTGGCCGGAGGCTGAGCGTCGGGAACGGGGCTTCCTGTAACGGATTCGAATCACGACGCGCGGTTTCTCGGCGCGCCGGTTCTCACAGGCTCCGTCAGCGAAAACCCAGCTTGGCGCCAGGGCAGACCCGCCAGGCGGGTCGCCATGGCCAGATCGACCAACCCGTTCCGTTACTTTGACAGCTCGCCCGAGGTGATCCGCCTCGTGGTGATCATGAACGTGAAGTGGCTGCTGTCCTTGCGAAACCTGTAAGACCTGCTGGCCGAGGGCGGCATCGACATTTGCCATGAGACGGTGCGGTTCTGGTGGAACCGCTTCCGTCCGATGTTCGCAACCGGGATCCGCAGGAAGCGGGTCCGGCAGAGGCGCGCCTTCACGCACGGGCGGTGGCACGTCAACGACGTCTACGTGAATATCTACGGCAAAATGCACTACCTCTGGCCAGCCGTGGATCACGAGGCCGAGGTGCTGGAATCCTTTGCCAGCAAGACCCGGGATAACCGGAGACTCAGCGTCCCCCGCCCTGCCCGGGCTCAGTGG
This sequence comes from Brevundimonas sp. UBA2388, assembly GCA_002343425.1. Classification (GTDB taxonomy): domain Bacteria; phylum Pseudomonadota; class Alphaproteobacteria; order Caulobacterales; family Caulobacteraceae; genus Brevundimonas. The sequence goes on along the minus strand of DDSO01000130.1, from coordinate 15,435 downwards.
AGAAAAGTTGGCGTTGAACTGACATCACCCGTTGTCGTTGGACTGACAGCAAATGTCGCACTTCAACGCCCTCGGAAACCCAGGGTTCGCACCGTGGACAGCCAGGCTTGCCGACGCGCGGCGTTGAGGCTTTCGACACCGCCGATCATGGTGTCGCGGATGGGCCGGAATCCCACGAAGGCGAGTATGCCCCGTTTCAGCGCCTTGAGGCCGTGGGCTCCGAACCAGAGCCGGTACACCGGCGCAGGCATGCCCATGGTCACGATGATCCGCGCGGATCGACCGGTGAGCCGCGCGGACATGGCCTGTCCGGCTCCGAAGGCGAAGCCCGGCCGAAAAACCTGCTCCAGCAGAGCCTTGAGTCGAGCCGGCGCGGCGCCGAGCCACAGCGGGTGCACGATCATCAGGTGCTCGGACCAAGCCACCAGAGTCTGAACCTCTGCCAGGTCATGACTGACGTGCGGGGCCTCCCAGCTGACGCGATCCAGCAGCATGGGAAACTCCAGGTCCGCAAGGCGCAGCAGGCGGACCTGGTGCCCCGCCTCCCCTGCGCCATCCGCATAGGCGTCGGCCAAGGCATGGCAGAACCGCGACGGATCGCGGTCCGGATGCCCGTCGATGATTCCGATCCGCATGGGCTCACACGGTCCGGAGCCGGGCGCGTTCAGGATGAACCTGGTTCAGGGTTCGGGCCATCAGCGGTCTCCGCCGTCAGTGGGCGAGGCAGAGACAAATCGGGCTGTCGTTGATCAGGTCGCGCGTCACCCCGCCGAGCGCCCATTCCCGCAACCGTGCGTGGCCATAGCCGCCGGCCACGATCAGGCCCGCGTTCCGGGCGAGGGCTTCGTCGAGAATCTGACCACCGACCGGCCGTTCACCCCGGCGCGCGATCAACGGTTCAGCGGAAATTCCATGCCGGGCGAGGAAGTGGACGACATCGGCCAACTCGACTTCGACCACGGCCGCGTCGTCGCCTGAGCAGATCGAATGGAGGGTGACACCCTGCGCCCGGCGCAGCAGCGGGAGGGCCGCCGCAAGCGCCAGGCGGGCTTCCCGACAGTCTTTCCAGGCCACCAGGGCGTGCTCGCCAACAGGATTTCGGACGCGGACGGGCGGGACCACCAGGACCGGCCGGCCGCATCCCATGAGCACATCGGCGACATCCGGTGCGTGGTAGGGACCGCGCGGGTTGCGGCTGCCAAGCACGACCAGGTCGGCCGCGCGCGCGGCGCGCGTGCACGCCTCGCCCGGATAGCCGATCTGGCCCCGCCAGTCGGCTTCAATATCCCGCTCCCGGACGATCCCGGAGAAGCGATTGCGGGCGCGCTCGACGTCGGCCTGCGCCATGTCGCGATACAGGGTGAGCAACTCGCCCACCATCGCTCCGCCGCCCAGCGGATCATACAGCGGCGGGGCCATCGAGCCCGTACACAGGCCGGTCAGGTGGGCGCCGAAGGTGTTGGCAAGATCGCACGCGAGTTCGAGGCGACTGTCGCTTTCAGGGCCGTCTTCGACGGCGACGAGCAGGCTGGCGTAGGTCATGGCGATCTCCTTGCGGACAGGAAATCGAAGAAATCCGGCGCCCGCATTGACGAAGATCAATGCCGGGGCGCCCTTTCCGGACAAGACTGGGACAGTCGTGGAGAAATCTCATGTTCGTCCTGCGCTCCCTCGCCGCCCTGGCGCTGTTCTGCACCGGCTGCGGAGCCATCCAGCCGCCTGTCCCGACGCCCGCGTCATTTGCCGGGGACGGGCCGGTCCAGGCGGCCGAGCGCGGCCGGCGGCTCGCCGACTCCGCCTGCGCCAGCTGTCACGCCACCGGACCGGTCGGAGCCAGCCCGATGGCCGCAGCCCCGCCCTTCCGGCAGGTGGTTCACCGCTACCCTCTCGACCGGCTCGAAGGCGCCTTCGCCGAAGGATTGGTGACCAGCCACCCCGCCATGCCCGCCTTCAACTTCCGTGCGAGCGAGATTGACGATCTGATCGCCTGGCTCGAAACCGTCGAGGCCGAGCCCTGAGCCTTGCGGCTCCGGGCCCCCGTTTCCGGGGCGCGGCCATGGCCATTCTCCGCGGCCGGAGACCTTGGACGGCCGCAAAATGTTGGAGACCTTCACCGGCTGAGGCTTGGAATCCATGCCCACCTGCGGCTGTTCGGCGTTTTGACACGGATCAAGGATGAGGCCTGCCGGGCGGGTGCATGGTTCCGTGGAAGGGAGAACCATCATGAGCCTGAAACGCATCCTTGCCCTGGCTTCGGGCGACGCGAGCGACTCGTCCGCCCTTGCCTTCGCCGCAACGCTGGCGGCCCAGCACGACGCTGTCGTGGATATCGTTCCCGTCTATCCGGATTCCACCGCAGACATGATCGCCCTCGGCTTCACCCTCGGCTCCACGGTTTCCCAGGACACCGTGGAGGAACTGGCGGCGGCCGAACGAGGCCTGCAGGTCCGGATTGAAGACGTGGCGCGCCGTGCGGCGAAGGACGCTGACGTGGTGTTCGGGCCCGGAGACGGCGCACCCCGCATCCGTGTTCTCGGCCGGAGCTTGCGGCCCTCGCTGGCCCTGTCCCGCCAGACCGTCCTCGCTGATCTGGTGGTGATCGGTCAAGAGAGTATCCGGCCCGGGCTCACGCAGGAGTTGCTGGACCAGGCGCTTCTCAGCGACCGCGCGCCGGTGCTGGTCGCCCGCGGCGATCCGGATCGCCTGTCAGGGCCTGCGGCGATAGCATGGGACGGGAGCCTCCAGGCCGGCCGCGCGGTTCGCGCCGCCCTGCCCTTGCTGGCGATGGCCAGCGCCATCCACGTTCTGCAGTGCATCACCGGCCTGGAACGGCAGGCAGGCGACCCCGACATCGACCTGCTCAACGCCTACCTCAAGCGCCACGGCGTCGGCGAGGGGGTGGCCGTCCCGGTGGAGGGCGCCGACGCAGGCGCAGCCCTGATCGCGGCGGCGGAAGCCCGACAGATCGGACTGCTTGTCGCCGGCGCCTGGGGCCATTCACGGGTCCGCGAGACGATCTTCGGCGGGGCCACACGGCGCTTCCTGCGCCACACCGGCGGCCCCAGTCTCCTGCTGGCGCACTGACATGGCCGGCCCGCGTTTGCAGAGCCGCTGATGCAGAGGTTCGGCGTTCATCCGGGCGTACCGCCCGCCCGCGCGGCTGCGCCGGGCCCGGTCGCGTCGCCCTTCTGGACAGTGTCCATTCCACCTTCCCCGGGAACCACGCCATGACCGCCCAACTGACCTTCTACGGGGCTGCCGAGTGCGTCACCGGCTCCTGCATGTTGCTCGAAGCGGAGGGGCGGAGGATTCTCATCGACTGCGGCATGTTTCAGGGACCCAAGACCCTCAAGGCTCTCAACTACCAGCCCTTCCCATTCTCTGCGGACTCGCTCGACGCGGTCCTGCTGACCCACGCCCATATCGACCACTCCGGACTGCTGCCCAAACTGGTCAGGGCCGGCTATCGCGGTCCGATCTTCACGACGCGGAGCACGCGGGATCTCTGCGAGGTCATGCTGGCGGACTCCGCCGGCATCCAGGAGGGCGAGGTCCGGCGCCTCAACCGGCGGAACGCGCAGCGAGGACTGAGGCCCGTAGAACCGATCTACACCACCCAAGACGTCGATCCGACGCTGCGGCTGTTCGAGCGGGTCAAGTTCGAAGAGCCGTGTCCGATTGTCGAAGGCGTCCGGGCGACCTGGTGGCCGGCAGGCCATCTCCTCGGCGCCGCTTCGATCCAGGTCCAGATCGGCGAGGCAGCCGACGGCCTGAATCTCTTGTTCTCGGGCGACCTCGGCTCGGGCCGGCAACCCTTCCTGCCCAGTCCGGATGGCCCCATCGGCGTAGATCATGTGATCCTCGAAAGCACCTACGGCGACCGGGAGCGCATCGATCTGGAACTCGATGCGCGCCGTCACGCCCTCGCGGACGAACTGCGCCAGGCACGGGCGGCGGGCGGACCGCTTCTGCTCCCGACTTTTGCCGTCGGCCGCGCCCAGGAGTTGATCCTCGATCTGCTCGCGGTCATGGAAGCTGAGCCGGATCTGGCCGCTGACATCTTCCTCGATTCGCCGCTCGCCATCGAAGCGACCGAGGTCTTTCTGCGGCGCGGCTGGAATCCTGACAGCGGCGACAATCCGTTCGAACCGCTGCGGCACGCCACCCGGCTGCACCACCTGATGCGCCCCGACGAAAGTGACCGGCTGGAACGGCTGACCGGATGGCACATCATCCTGGCCGGCAGCGGCATGTGCGATGCCGGACGAATCCGGCGGCACCTCAAACGCCTGCTGTGGCGCCGGGAGGTGACCGTTCTGATGACCGGCTTCCAGGCCGCCGGAACCCTCGGCCGCATGCTGGTCGAGGGTCGCTCCTTCGTCCGAATCCAGGGGGAAGACTTCCGGGTCGGCGCGCGGATCCGCAACCTCGACTGCTACTCCGGCCATGGCGATGCGACCGATCTGGTGGAATGGCTCAAGGCCAGAGGTCCTGTCGGAGGATCCGTGCTGCTCGATCATGGCGAACCGTCGGCGCTTGCGACGCTCGCGGGCCGGCTGACCGAAGCCGGCTACCGGCCCGTCACGGCCCTGCTCGACCAGACCTATCTGCTCACCCGGACGGCTGCGACGCCCCTGCCCCGCACCGGCGCACGCCTGGAGCGGGGGCAGGCGACTCGTCCGGACTGGCATAACGACCGCGCCGCCTTCCTCGTCACCCTGAACGAGACGCTCCAGCGACTCCCGAGCGATGCGGAAAGGGCCCGCCTGGTAGGCAGGCTGAGCGAGGCCCTCGAGTCTGATCGATGAGCGATTCTCCCACAGCTTCAAACGCCGCCCAACTCGCCAGCCGGGCCTATCGCCTCCCCGCAGCCGACGAAGCCTTCCTGCTCGGCGACTCCATGCGCGGCGTGCGCTTCCTGATGGAGTTCGCCAAGGCCGATGATATCCTGCGCGCCTGGGGCGTCGCCTCGACGATCGTTGTCTTCGGCAGCGCACGCATCGCCGAGGACGGCCCGGCCGATCATGCGCGCTGGTATGCCGAGGCCCGCCGTTTCGCGGATCTGGCCTCCCGCGAGGGCGGCGCGCTCGTCGGCGGCGGCCAGCCGCGGCAGAACGTCATCGCCACCGGCGGCGGGCCGGGGATTATGGCCGCGGCCAACCGGGGGGCCGTGGACGCAGGTGCGCCCTCGATCGGCTTCAACATCAGCCTGCCCGCGGAGCAGGAACCGAACGCATGGTCGACGCCGGACCTGACTTTCCGATTCCACTATTTCGCCATGCGCAAGATGCACCTGGCGATGCGCGCGAACGCGCTCGTGGTCTTTCCGGGCGGCTTCGGAACCCTGGACGAGCTGTTCGAAATCCTGACGCTGCGTCAGACGGGCAAGATGAGGCCCGTGCCCGTCGTTCTGGTGGACAAGGGCTACTGGACCGACCTGATACGGTTCGACACGCTTCTGGCGAACGGCTTCATCAGCCCCGAAGACCTGGACCTGCTGCAGTTCGCCAGTGATGGTGCGGACGCCTGGCGCAAGCTGGCATCCTTCCTGACGGGCGCCAGCGTCCCGCGATAATGGGGCCATGCAAGCACTCTTCCTCGGAGCATCGCAATCGTCGCTCGTCCCGACGGCTGAGCTTCACCGCACCCACCCGGCCTAGCGGGCGGAATAGCCGCCGTCGATGACCAGTTCGGCCCCGGTGACGAAGCGGGCTTCGTTCGAGGCGAGATAGACGGCGCCCCAGGCGATGTCATCGGGCTCTCCGATATGGCCCAGCGGGTGCAGTGCGGCGGTCGCCTTTCGCCCTTCCTCCAGATCACCCTGGGTCGAGAGGTGGGCCTCGACCATCGGCGTCCAGATGAACCCGGGATGGATGGAGTTCACGCGGATCCGGTCGGGCGCGTAGAGCATGGCGTCGGTCTTGCTCATCAACCGGACAGCGCCTTTCGAGGCATGATACGGAGGAACATCCGGCCCGCCGACGAGGCCGTAGATCGAGGACAGGTTGATGACCGATCCGGCGCCGGCCTGTTTCAGGTGGGGAATGGCGTGCTTGGTGCAGAAGAAAACGCCCTTGACGTTGACGGCCTGAACCCGGTCCCATTCGGCTTCGGTGATCTCGTGCGTCGGCTTGTTGACCCCGGCTATGCCGGCGTTGTTGACCAGGATGTCGAGGCGGCCGAAATGCTGCACGACCTTCTGCATCACGGCTTTCACCTCGCCCTCGATGGATACGTCGCAACGCCAGTAGGCCGCCGGCAGACCCCTGGCCTTGAGCTCGGCGATGAGCTCCCGGCCGTCGGCGTCACGGATGTCGAGCAAAGCGACGGACGCCCCCTCTTCGGCCATGCGGACGGCGATTGCGCGGCCGAGGCCCACGGCGGCGCCCGTGATCACGGCGACCTTGCCGGTCAGGCGGTTCATCGCGCCGGGCCTTCCGGCCGGATGATGCGGTCTTCGAGCGATGCCTTGACCGCCCGTGCGTCGAAGGTGCGCAGATCGTCGGCCGGTCTCGCCCCGCGGCGCATCACCACCTCTGCGACAGCTTCGTAGGCGGTGATGCGCCGGACGTCGAACACCGGCTCAACGCCATGACGATCCCATGCCTGCCAGCCCCCGCGGACGCCATAGGCATAACGCCAGTGCGGCTCCCAGCCGGGTCCCCAGGCTCCGATCGGCCCCCGGACAACCAGGGTGACGTGTTCCTCGGTGTCGCGCTCGACCGCCTGGAACCAGTCGTAGCCGTTCTGCAGGGTCAGCTCGGCGGCCCGGTACAGCAGGTAGGTCTCGACCGTCTCCCGGGAGGTCAGGCTATTGCCCGCGAAGGCGACGCGCCAGCGCTCCGGCTCCACCCGCAGCTCGCGGTAGCCGTCCGAATGGGCGGGGTCGGTCGGCGAGGCGGCGTGATAGGGCGTTGCGGTGGCGCAGGCGGACAGAGCCAGGGCGGCCGCCAGGACGGCGATGAGGGTGCGAGCCGGGGTGGATTTCATTCGAATTCTCCTTGCCGTCCATCAGGGTGCAAAGGCCGGGCGCTGTCGTTGACGCCGGTCAAATCTCCGGCTTCCGCAGGGAAATGCCGCCGAGCGTCGGTCACGCGGCCGCGAGCCTGGTCAGGCTGCTGCGCTGACGGACCCGGAAATGCCGGCAGTCAGCGAACTCGACCGCGCCGTCGGCCTGCAAGCGGCCGAGCATCCGGGAAACCGTCTCGATGGTCAGTCCCAGATAGTCGGCCATGTCCTGCCGGCCCATCGGCAGGGCGACCAGGTCGCCACGAAAACGGTCAGCCATGTCGAGAAGGAAGCGGGCCACCCGTTCGCAGGCCGTAGCGCGGCCCAGGAGAAGCATATGCGTCTGGGCCCGCGCCAACTCTGTCGCTGTCGCGGCCCAGAGCATCTTCTCAACCCGGCCGGCCCCAAAGGCGGAGGATCCGCTCCGATTTACAACCATGACCTCGCAAGGTGTCAGCGCCTCCGCGGAGAAGCGGTTCTTCGGACCCGTCTCCACGCCGAACACATCGCCTTCGAAGTAGAATTCGCCGATCTGTCGGCGGCCGTCCGCCAGCAGATGGCTCGTCCGGATCGATCCCTTGGTCAGGCAATAGATCAGGTCGGCGGCCTCGTCCTGGCCATAGACCTCCTCGCCGGCAGCGAAATCCATCCGCAGCGCACCGTCCCAGCCATCGCCCCGCACCGCCGCCACGCCTCCGGCCAGACTGCCGGGCATCCCAATCGAGATCATATCCAGGCTCCCTCTGCGATCCCGCAAGGGTTAGACCGCGGGGGCGGATCCCGACATTGGGGAGCTCCCCCTAGGCAGGTCTCCCTAGGGGCTTCACCGGAGGCGACCGTCGCTTTGCGATGGATCAAGGCTTCACCTGCTCGGTCGGGGTCCAGTGCCTCCCCTGGTCCAGAGTGAGGGAAGCCCCAATGCCGCGGCGTATTGAGCAACTGGCCGAAGAAATTGTCCGCCTGCAGGGGGAGCTCGACCGGGAAATTGAAAAACGCCGGGCCGACCTGGGCTGGAAATTCAACGCCGGCCTGATTGAGTTCGAGCACGGGATCACCCAGCGCCAGCGTCAGCTGCGGCTCGGGGTCACGGCCTTCATGGCTCGATCAGACCTCGCCACGATCGTCACCGCCCCGTTGATCTACTCCCTGATCATCCCGGTTCTGTTGATCGACGCCTGGGCCTCGCTCTATCAGGCAGTCTGCTTCCGGGCCTACCGGATCCCGATGGTCCGCCGCTCCAGATACATCGTCATTGATCGTAACAGGCTGGGCTATCTGAACGCGGTCGAGGCGCTCAACTGCCTCTATTGCGAGTACGCCAACGGCGTCGTCGCCTATGTGCGCGAGATCTCCAGCCGCACCGAGCAATACTGGTGCCCCATCAAACACGCCTTCGGGATCACCGACCCGCATCTGCGCTACTACCAGTTTCTCGAATACGGCGACGCCGAAGGCTACCGCGCCCGCCTTGACGAGTTCCGCCAACGTCTCCGCACGGAGGCTTCGGATGTCGATCCTGCAGCAGGTCCCGGCTGACAGGGCGCTGTTCCAGGCCCTGGCGGCCGTTTGACGTCGGCCACGGCCCAGCCCTTGAGCCCGTGCGCGGCCGGGCTGCTTTTTACGGATAGGATGCCCCGCGTCCGCTGATCGGCGAAGGACCGGAACGCCCGGGCTAGGTGTCGGTACCGCCGCCCGGGTCCGGCGCGTCCGGATCGACATCGTCGATAAGGATACGCGCCGCCGCGCCCTGGACATCGTCGTACTGCCCGGAACGGAGAGTCCAGACGAAGGCCCCGACGGCGACGAGGCCGAGAAGCACCGAAAAAGGAGCCAGCAGGAAGATGATATTCATCGCGGAGCCCTCACCCGAAGCGCATTGAGCGTCACGACCAGCGAAGAGCCGGACATTGCCAGGGCGGCGACGAAGGGGTTCACCAGGCCGATCATGGCCGCGGGGGCGGCCACCAGATTGTAGAGGGCTGCAAAGCCGAAATTCTCGAGTGCGCGACGGCGGGCCGAGCGCGCGACGTCTATGGCCTCGACGACGGCCATCAGCGCGTCTCCGGTCAGCACAAGATCTGCGGCGTTCTGGCTGGCCGCCAGCGCCGTTCCAGGCGCTATGGCGGCATGGGCGCGCGCCAGGGCGGCGGCGTCATTCAGCCCGTCCCCGATCATCAGGACCTTGCGGCCCTTGGCGGCGAGGTTGTCGATCGCCCCCGCCTTCTCCTCCGGCATGAGACCCGCCCGCCAGGAGGCGACGCCGACCGCGTCCGCTACGCCCCCGACCGCGCCGCTCTGGTCGCCCGACAGGATTTCAATCGTGATCCCGCGCGCCCTGAGAGCCGCGATCGTAGCGCCAGCGTCCGTGCGCAGGACATCCGAGAACTGCAGACGGACCTTGGACTCGCCTTCAAAGCCGAACCAGAGTTCAGTTTCACCGGACCGCAGGGTCGGAACGCCCACGAAGGCGGCCCGCCCGAGCCGGGCGCGGCGACCGTCGATCAGACCCTCGACGCCAAGGCCGGTGTGCTCAACGACCTCGGTCGCCAGAGGGCCCTCGCCCGCGGCCCGGGCGACCGCGCGCGCCATCGGGTGGCTTGAGGCCCGCGCGAGGGGCGCGGCGAGCGCGATGATCGTCGGCGACGCGCCGACAAGGGCCGGTCGCCCCTCGGTCAGAACGCCCGTCTTGTCGAAAACGACATGATCGATCTCGGCCAGCCGCTCGAGTGCAGCGCCGGACTTGACCAGGACGCCGCGTCGGAAAAGGCGCGCCGAAGCGACTACCTGCACCGCCGGAACCGCCAGCCCGAGGGCGCAAGGGCAGGTGATGATCAGGACTGCGACAGCCCGGATGAGTGCTTCCCGCGGGTCGAGACCGAGGGCCCAGCCGCCGGCGAAGGTCGCAAGCGCGGCGGCATGGACCACCGGGACATAGAGGGCCGCCGCACGGTCAGCGAGCTGGACATACCGCGAGCGCGACTGGGCCCCGGCGTCCACGAGACGGGCGATGGCCGCCAGGGTCGAGTCCTCGGATCGTGCGCTGGCGCGCAACGTCAGCAGACCGGAGGTGTTGACGGCGCCCGCACGGCACAGCTGTCCTGGCCCGACCCGTTCGGGCGCGCTCTCGCCGGTCAGCAGGCTGTTGTCGAGCAGGGCCTCGCCGTCCTCAAGCATGGCGTCGACCGGAATGCGTTCGCCGGGACGCACGCGCAGGAGGTCTCCCGGCTGGACGTCGCCGAGCGGAATCGAGCGCTCGCGGCCGGCCGCGTCGACGATACAGGCGACAGGCGCCTGGAGCGCCAGCAGATCGCCGGCGGCGCTTCGGGCCTTGGCGCGCAGCACATGATCCAGCCACCGCCCGATCAGCAGCAGGAACAGCAGCGACACCGCTGCGTCGAAATAGGCGTCACGTCCGTTCAGGATCGTCTCGGAGAAGCTGATCGCCAGCGTCAGGATCACCCCGACCGAGATCGGCACGTCCATATTGGCGCGGCCGGCGCGCAGCGATCGCCAGGCCGACCGGAAGAAGGTCATCCCCGCGAAAATGGCGCAGGGCGCGCCGACGATGGCCGACAGCCACATCATCATAGAGCGGGTGGCCGGTCCCAACTCCTGGTCGAACAGCCCGGCCCAGACTGGAACCGAGAACATCATGGCGTTCATCGACCCGAAGCCGGCGATGGCGAGGGCGAGGATCAGCCGTCGTCCCTCGCGGTCACGCTCCACCAGCGCGGCGCCCGGATCATAGGGGGTGGCCGGATAGCCCAACCGCCCGAGCGCCGCGATGATCCGTCCCGGATCGACGTTCGCGTCCCTGAGTCCGAGCGCCAGACGTCCGGTGGACAGGTTAAGCCGCGCGTTCTCGACACCGGCGAGCCCCGCCATCTCCCGCTCGATCTTTGAGATGCAGCCGGCGCAACGAGCGCCGGTGACCAGAAGGTCGAGGGATGTGCGACCATCGTCGGACCGGCGCAGGAAGGCCGACATATCAGGTCCGGTCATGGCGTCGAGGGTCAGGGCCACGTCAGCCTCCGCTCGGCGATGAAGGCCGCGCCCGACGCCGCCCGGGCCTCGATGCGGGTGTCCCACGCCCCCGTCAGCCCGGCCTTCGCGCCGCCATAGCGGCCCGGGGCGGTCTCGGTGAGGGCCAGCTCGGTGCGGCCATGTTCGGTCGCCGGTCGTTGCAGGGTGGCGGTCACGGTAAGGCCGCTGATCGGGGCCCCGTCGCGGTCCTGCATCAGCACGATCAACCCGTCGGCCCCGGCCTCGGCGGCGGCGCGCCATCCCAGTGCGAGCTGGGCCCGCTGACGCTCCAGCTCGGCATTGTAGATCAGCCCCGCCTCATAGGGCTTGGGCGCGACCTGGCCGGGGTGGCTGCGGTAGGCCTGTGTCAGGAAGACCGTGTTGACCGCGATGATCACCCCGAAGAAGGCGACCATGGCCACGGCGACGTGCCAGCCCTTGATCGTGAACGGGGGTCTGGTCGGTGGAGCCGGAGCGGACATCACTGGGGGTCTCCGTATTCAAAGGCCGTGGGAACGGTGCGAGTCTCGACGTCCGAGCGGATCTCGAAGGCGGCTTCCTGGCTGCCGCTGCCGACCTGCTCGGCGGGGGCGGTGACGAAGACGCGCAAGGGGGTGACGCGATTGGGCTCGACCGCGACCCGCAAGGGAGTCTCCACCGGCCGCCCCGCGCTGCGGAGCACCGCGCCCGGAACCCCGGCGTAGCGGATGTCGATCGTGGTCGGCTCGAAGCCGTGGTTGGCGATCTTGAGCGTGTAGCCGTTGCGCACCGATCCGTCAGCCAGGCGCACAAAGGCCGGATTGCGGTCGCGCAGGGCGTGGACGTCGAGCTGGGGCCGGACGCTGAAGCCCCAGATCATCAGCCCGCCGACGACCGCGAGGGCGATGCCGTAATAAAGCGTGCGCGGTCGGACCAGCCGATGCTCCGGCTTCTGGCCGCAACTGCGCGCCGCGACCGCGGAATCGGTGTCATAGGCGATCAGGCCGCGTGGGCGGCCGACCTTGTCCATCACCTCGTTGCAGGCGTCGATGCACAGGCCGCAGTTGATGCACTCCAGCTGGGCCCCGTCGCGAATATCGATGCCCATCGGGCAGACCACGACGCACTGGTTGCAGTCGATACAGTCGCCGCGGCCGTCCCAGGTCTCCGTTTTCTTGTGCGGGCCGCGCGGCTCGCCCCGGTCGTAGCGATAGGTGACCTGGAAGGACTGGTCGTCGAGCATGGCCCCCTGGATGCGCGGCCACGGGCACATGTAGGTGCAGACCTGCTCGCGCATATGGCCGGCGAAGACATAGGTGGTGAAGGTCAGGATGGCGCACGAGACATAGGCCGTCATCGGCGCCGTCCCGACCCAGAAGGTGCGGATCAGGTCCGGCGCGTCGTGGAAATAGAAGATCCATGCCCCGCCCGTGCCGAAGGCGGCGCCGATCCAGACGGCGTGTTTACCGGTCTTGCGCCACAGCTTGTTGAACGACATGGGCGCCGCATCCAGCCGCATCCGCGCGTTCCGGTCGCCCTCGAACAGGCGCTCGATGTAGATGTAGAGGTCGGTCCAGACCGTCTGGGGGCAGGCGTACCCGCACCACAGACGACCGAAAAGAGCGGTCACGAGGAAGAGCGCAAGGGCAGACATCACCAGCAGGCCGGTGATGAAATACACCTCCTGCGGCCATAGCTGGACCATGAAGAAATAGAAGCGGCCGCCGTCGAAATCCACCAGCACGGCCTGGTCCGGCAGGACGCCGGGGCGGTCCCAGCGGATCCAGGGCGTGACATAGTAGATCGCCAGCATGACGATCAGCAGGGCCCATTTGATCCACCGCCACCGGCCGTGGACCAGTTTGGGATAGATCGGCACCCGCGCCTTGTAGAGGCCCTTCGGCTTCTCCTTTTCCCGCTGCCGCTCGGCGACCGAGACCGGTCCGGTCGCCTTGGAGCGATCGCGGGTGCGGTCGATGATGATGGTCATGGCGCGGGTTCGACGACTCCGGGGACCTCGGCGGCGCCGCCGGCGTTCACGTGGACATAGACGGCCAGCGCCTTGATCACCGCGGGCGAGAACCGGCCCTCCCAGCTGGGCATGACGCCGTTGCGGCCATTGTGGATCTGGCCGCGGATGGCGTCGCGGTCCGACCCGTACAGCCACTCACGGTCGGTCAGGTTCGGAGCACCCTGCGCCTGGTCGCCCACGCCCGTGGGCGTATGGCAGGCGGCGCAGTTGTCAGCATAGATTTGCCGCGAGCGTTCGACGGCTGCGGCATCCGCAGGGCGGCCCGAGAGGGCCACCACATATTCGGTCATGTCGGACACCTGGGCCGCAGTCAGCATGTTGTCGCGACCGAAGGCCGGCATCTGCGAGGTGCGGGTTTCCGGGTGGGCGGCCCGAACGCCGACACGCAGGGTATGCTCGATCTCATCCAGTGATCCGCCCCACAGCCAGACGTCGTCGCGCAGGTTGGGATAGCCCCGCGTGCCGCCGCCGCCCGCGCCGTGGCAGGTCGCGCAGTTGTCGCCGAACACCGACTGGCCCACTGACAGGGCATGGGCCTGGAGATCCGGGTCCGCTTCAATCTGTTGCAGCGAGGCGGTGGCCAGCATGGCTTCGCCGCGACCGCGCTGCACCTGCAGCGCCTGCAGCTCCTCAGCGACGTCGGCGCGGTCGGACTGTTTCAGCAGGCCGGGCGTATAGCCGTTCAGCCCGGGCCATGCCGGCATCAGCACCCAGTAGACGATGGCCACCACGATGGAGCCATAGAAGATCCACAGCCACCAGCGAGGGAGCGGATTGTCCAGCTCCTTGATGCCGTCCCATTCGTGTCCGGTCGTCTCGACGCCGGAGTGTTCGTCGCGCTCGGTTTCAGACATCTTCGCCCTCGTCTTTCTCGAGCGGGAGGTGGGACAGCCGCTTGAACGTGTCGCGGTGTTTGGGGCGCAGCGCATAGACGACGCCGGCGACGAAGATGGCGATGAAGTAGAGGGTGCCGCCCTGCTGGGCGAACCGCGCCACGGTCTCGTAGTCGAGGCCGGTCATCGCAGATTCTCCGGGTCTTCGGCCTGATAGGTGCTGAAGTCGACCTGGGTGCCGAGTTGCTGCAGATAGGCGATCAGGGCGTCCATCTTGGTCAGGCGCGCCGGGTTGCCGTCGAAGTCGCCCTGGGCCACGCGGGGCCCGTAGCGGCTCCGCAGGTCCGAGGTCTCACTGGCGTAGGGATCGACCTGGGCGTTCAGGTCGGCCTCGGCGTTTTCGACCTGCTCGGCCGTATAGGGCACGCCGACGGCCACCATCGCGGCCAGCTTTGCGCGGATCGCGTGCACGTCGAGGTCCTGGTCCGCCAGGAACCGGTAGGGAGGCATGTTGGATTCCGGCACCACCGAGCGCGGGTCGGTCAGGTGCTCGACATGCCAGTCGTTCGAGTATTTGCCGCCCACCCGGGCGAGGTCGGGACCCGTTCGCTTGGACCCCCACTGGAACGGATGGTCGTACATGCTCTCTGCGGCAAGACTGTAGTGGCCGTAGCGTTCGACCTCGTCGCGCAGGGGCCGGACCATCTGCGAGTGACAGCCATAGCAGCCCTCGGCGATGTAGATGTCCCGGCCGGCCAGCTCGAGCGGGGTGTAGGGGCGCACGCCCTCGACCTCCTCGATCGTACTCTCGACCCAGAACAGGGGCGCGATCTCGACGATCCCGCCGACCGAAACCACCACCGTGATGCCGAGGACCAGCCAGAGCGAGTGACGTTCAAATCTCTTATGGTGCTTCCACATGGTTCTGATCCTCACTCGGCCGGCAGGAGTCGCGGCTCGATCGTCGTCGCCGGGACAGCCGCGCTGTTCGGCACGGACGGCATGCGGATCGTTCGCCACAGGTTGTAGGACATGATGAGCGTGCCGCTCAGGAACATCAGGCCGCCGACGGTGCGGATGACGTTCTGGATATGCTTGGCGGACACCGTCTCGATGAAGCTGTTCGCGAGGAAGCCGTCGGGCGTGTACTCGCGCCACATCAGGCCTTCCATGATGCCGGAGACCCACATCGCGGTGATGTAGAGAACGATCCCGGTCGTCGCGATCCAGAAATGCCACTCGACCAGGGCGTTCGAATACAGCCGGTCTTTCTTCCACAGCCACGGCACGAGGCAGTAGATCGCGCCGAAGCTGATGAAGCCGACCCAGCCCAACGCCCCGGAGTGGACGTGGCCGATGGTCCAGTCGGTATAGTGCGACAGGGCGTTGACCGTCCGGATGGACATCAGCGGGCCCTCGAAGGTCGACATGCCGTAGAAGGCGATGGCCACAACCATCATGCGGACGACGGGGTCGGTGCGCAGCTTGTCCCAGGCGCCCGACAGGGTCATCAGGCCGTTGATCATGCCGCCCCACGACGGCATCCACAGCATGATCGAG
>DDSO01000059.1:36560-94664 GCA_002343425.1 Brevundimonas sp. UBA2388 | reverse complement strand
GCGCGGCGTCTACAACAAGGCCGAGTTCGAGGCGCAGCGGCGTCACATGGCGCAGCAGTGGTCGGACGCAGTCGACGCCTGGGAGGCCGGCCGGGCGTTCACGCCGGTGCTGACGATCCCGGAGTCCGCCGGTCCCCGCTTCGACCCGCGTCTCTGACGGGGCGGGTGATCCGTTTGCGGACGTCCGGGGCCGGGGCGCGGCGGATCGGCTGGGCCCGGCGCAGCGCCAGCCAGGCCTCGACCTCGGCCAGATCCCAGACGACGCAGCGCGGCGTGAGGAGAAACCGCCGCGGGAACTGGCCGCGCTGCTCCATCTCCCAGATGGTGCTGTCAGCCAGCGGCACCATCTGGCGCAGCTCGGGCTTCTTGATCGTTCGACGCAGGGGCGGTTGTGCCTGGACCATCGGGGTCTCCTTCGTTTCGGGAATCGAAGTCGAAAGACGGCGAAGGGGAAACCCGAAGGCGGACGGTGGGGAGGTTGCGGGACCGGGAGCCGGCCGGTCCGTCTCAGGTTCAGCGGGCGGCCGCGTCTGGGGTCTCCAGGCTCTCGATTGCCGCCCAGCGGCCGGCGCGCTTCTCGACCACGAAGCGCGCGGACGCGCCCTCGAACTCCGGCACGTCGCCGTCCCGAAACCAGATCCATGGCCGCGAACGGCTGCCTGGACGCACGAAGTAAGATCGGCGCGACCCGACGGTCTGCCATTCGATCAGGACAGTCTTGCGGTAGGCCATGTCGGAACAAAGGGCGAACACGCAGGGCGGGTCAATGCGGTTCCGGCCTGACGATGGTCGCGAGGACAGGTTGTCCACCGTCGCGGGATCGGACTGAGCGAGGCCTGGAGGCAGCGCTCGACGCCGCCGACAGGCCGAACAGGGCTAAGGGCTCCGCCCTCGCGCGGGTCAGGGTGAAGCGGCTTCGCCGCCGGACCGGCCGGGCTCCCCAACCTTCCGCGCCGGCGATGATCGTCATGACCGTCATTGGGGGTCAGGCTTGTGCAGGTCGGGCGATCCCCCTCCGGCCGGTCCGCCCTGGCCCTTGCTACCCCGGTCTCGCCGACGGGCAGGGTTTCAGGCGCGCAGTTCGCGTGCCTGCAACCCATGCCCAAAGGAGGCAGACATGACGGCTCAATCCACTCAAGCTCTCGAAACGGCGGCGGCTGACGCCGCCGCCGTGGCCGCTGCGGAGCCCGCGCATGGCGCGGAGATCGTGGTTCCGCTGAACCGGTTGAAGGCGTCGCCGAGGAACGCCCGCAAGGTGAGGCACAGCGACGCCGGGATCGAGGCGCTGGCGGCGTCGATCAAGGCCAAGGGGGTGTTGCAGCCGCCCGTGGTCGAGGTCGAGCGGGACGGGGAGGGGGTTCCAACCGGGGCCTACCTCGTCACCATCGGCGAGGGGCGGCGGCAGGCGCTGCGGCTGCTCTCCAAGCGCAAGGCGATCAAGCGCACCCATCCGGTGCGGGTCATCGTGGACGCCGACAACGACGCCCACGAGATCAGCCTGGACGAGAACATCACCCGCGAGGCCATGCACCCCGCCGACCAGTTCGAGGCCTTCCGGCGGCTGGCCGAGGAGAAGGGCTACGGCCCCGAGGAGATCGGCGCCCGGTTCGGGGTGTCGGCCCATGTGGTGCGCCAGCGGTTGCGGCTCGGGGCGGCGGCGCCGGAGTTGATGGCGGCCTATCGCGAGGGGGCGCTGGCGCTCGACCAGCTGACCGCCTTCTGCGTCAGCGAGGACCGGGAGCGGCAGCGGCAGGTGCTGGAGCAGATCGGCCCTCATACGCCCGCCTACGCCATCCGCCGGGCCATGACCGAGGCCAAGGTGCGGGTCGATGACCGGCGCGCCCGCTTCGTCGGCGTCGAGACTTACGAGGCGGCGGGCGGCTCGGTGCTGCGCGACCTGTTCACCGAGGACGGCGGCGGCTGGCTGGAGGACCCCGTGCTGCTCGACCGGTTGGTCGGCGACAAGCTGGCCGGGCTGGCCGACGAAGCCCGCCAGCGCGAGGGCTGGAAATGGGCCGAGGTCATCATCGACTACCCGGACCTCTCCGGCTTCGGGCGGGTCTATCCCGTCGCGGTCGAGCGCTCGGAGGCGGACGCCGCCGCCATCGCCGCCCTGTCGGCGGAATACGACCGGCTCGTCTCGGAAACCGACGCGGCGGAGATGCTGCCGCCCGAGGTGGACGCCCGGCTTGAGGAGATAGACGCGGCCTTGCAGGCCTTCGGCCCCGAATACGACTACACGGCGGACGCCAAGGGCCGCGCCGGGGTCATGGTCCTGCTCGGCCATGACGGCCTCGCCCGCTTCGAGCGCGGTCTGGTCCGGGCGGAGGATATCGCCAAGGAGCCGCCGCCGTGGGCGGAGGAGGGCCGAGCGGAGGAAGGCGCGTCCGACGCCGCCGGGGCGGACGGAGCCGGAGCAGCGGCCGGGGAGGGGGCGGGAGACGCCGACGCCCTTGGGGCGGACGCCGGGGCCCGTCTGGCGCCGCTGTCGGATCGGCTGGTGATGGACCTGACCGCGCACCGGACCATGGGCCTGCGCGACGCGGTGCAGGCCGATCCCGCCGCCGCCCTGTCGGTCGTGGTCCACGCCATGGCGCTGGAGGTCTTCTATCCCGGCTACGGCCTGTGGACGCCGCTGCAGCTTCGGCTGACGGTGAGCGGTCTGGAGCGGCTGGCCCCCGATGTGTGGAACCGTCCCGCCGGACGCCGGGTCGGCGACCGGCGCGAGGCTTGGGGCGCGCGCCTGCCCGAGCGGCCCGAGGCCCTGTGGCCCGTCGTCGCCGCCTTGGCACCGTCGGAGCAACTGGACCTGATGGCCTGTTGCGCCGGGCTCGGCGTTCACGCCGTGCGCGACCCGCACGACCGGCGGCCCGGCGTTCTGGCGCAGGCCGAGACGCTGGCTACGGCGGTCGGCCTCGACATGACCGGGACGTGGTCGGCCACGGCGGCCAGCTATTTCTTGCGCGTTCCCAAGGCGCGGGTGCTGGAGGCGGTGACCGAGGCGGTCGGCGCTGAGGAGGCGGCCCGCATCGCCGGGCTGAAAAAGGCCGACATGGCCGAGGCCGCCGAAGGGTTGGTCGAGGGCCGGGGCTGGCTGCCGCCGCTGCTGCGCACCGCGCCGCCGGCTGAGGAGGGCGACGGGGACGAAGCCGAGGCCGAGCCCGGGTCGCAAGCGGAGCCGGACGACGCGGCCCCGCAGGCGACCGGGGACGGCTGGTCGTTCGCGGCCGAGTGACGAAAGGCCCTTGAGCCCGACAGGCCGCGCGTCCTTCCGGGGCGCGCGGCCCATCCTCGCGACCGCCCCGACGCGCTCGCGCCCCCTGCGGCGGCGCTCGCGCGGCGACGGCGGCCAGAAGGCGACGACGGCGATGAAGGGGAGGGGCGATAACCGCGAACACCGCGCCGGTGCCGCCTTTGCGATATGACAGAGGTCCGATGCGCTTTCTGATTCCCGTCCTGCTGCTCCTCGCCGCCTGCACGCCGGCGGAGCCGACCGTCGTCGGGCGGGCCTCGGTGATCGACGGCGACACCCTCGAAATCCACGACCGGCGCATCCGGCTGTGGGGCGTGGACGCGCCCGAGGGGCGGCAGTCGTGCGACGGCGCCGATGGACGCGCGTACCGCTGCGGCCAGTCGGCGGCGAACCGGCTCGACGCGCATCTGCGGGACCGGACGGTCGCTTGCTTCGAGGAGGACACGGACCGCTACGGCCGCATGGTCGCCCGGTGCGAGGTCGGCGGCGAGGACGTGGGCGCCTGGCTGGTGCGGCAGGGGCTGGCGGTCCGCTACGCCCGCTACGCCGGAAACGCCTATGTCGCCGAGGAAGCGGCGGCCCGCGCCGCAGGCGTCGGCGTCTGGGCAGGGCCGTTCACCAACCCCGAGGACTGGCGCCGGGCGCGCCGGGGCGGGGCGTGATGTGCGGGCGAGGGGCCGGATCGGCGCTTGCGGAGCGGCGCCCCATCGGGGAGACTCCCGGACAATGAAGAAGAGCCTTGATCATCTGCCGCCGCGCAAGCAGGTGGAATTGCGCCGGGTCGTGGAGATCATCCAGGAGTCGTTCGCGGCCGCCGTCGCCACGCGCCGGGCCGCCCGGCTCAAGAACGGCCGCATCCTCAAGATCATCCTCTACGGCTCCTATGCGCGCGGGGACTGGGTGCACGATCCGGTGGGGCGGTATTTCTCGGACTTCGACCTGCTGGTGGTGGTCGACCACGAGGATCTGACCGACGGCGAGTTCTGGCACGACGCCGAGAACCGCCTGATGCCCGGCGAGACCCTGATCCGCACCCCCGTGAGTCTGATCGTGCACAGCCTGGACGACGTCAACGAACAGCTCGACCGGGGCCGCTACTTCTTCGCCGACATCCTGCGCGAGGGGGTGCTGCTCCACGACACGCCGGGGGCGAAGCTGCACAAGCCGGCGGACCTGAAGGCGAAGGCGGCGCTGGTGGAGGCCGAAGGCTTCTTCGCAGAATGGATGTCGAGTTCGGCGGAGTTTCAAGCGGGAGCCCGGTTCTACCAAGAGCGCGGGAACCACAAGTTAGCGGCCTTCAGCCTGCACCAAGCGGCAGAGCACCTTTACCACTGCATCCTGTTGGTGGTGACGCTCTACAGCGGCAAGGCGCACAACCTCGCCTTTCTGCGAAAGAAGTGCGAGGCCGTCGATGCCCGGCTGGCCGAGGCCTGGCCGAGGGAGACCAAGTTCGAGCGCCGTTGCTTCGAGCTCCTGCGCGAGGCCTATGTGAAGGCCCGATACTCGAAACACTACAAGATCACCGCCGAGGAACTGGCGTGGCTGACCGAACGCGTCGAGGTGCTCCGTCGCCTGGCCGAGGCGGTCTGCCGCGAGCGTCTCGAACAGCTTCGACTGCTGGCGGCCGACGAGGCTTGATCGCGGAACGGCTTCGCGGCAACGAACGGACATGAACGATCAACACCGCCTCGAAGCCCTTCTCGACCTTGTCGACCCCGAGCGAACGGAAGACCCGGACCGGAGCCGTAGGCTCGCGGTGTTCGGTCTTGCGCGGGACTCGGGCCGGGCCGGATACCGGCCCACCACGGCGGGGTGGAACCTGCTTGGTGCGCGAGGTGCGCGGTTCAGGGCGCCGAACGAAGGCTGACGGCGGGGACCGCCAAGGTCCACTAGTGACTCAACACAGCGGTTGGCAACGTCCGCTTTCGGACAGGGTGCAGCGACCAGCCGCCGATGCGCAGGTCTGACTGATTGGAGCTAGTGTGGACATAGGCTGTGTCTTCGATGTGCACCGCGACGACGATCGCTGGGACGACTGATCGAGACAGGTTCGGAACGGCCCGGAAGCGGCAAACCTTGGCTTCAGGGTCGTTTCACGTTCAGTCTTCGCCCCACATTCGAAGAAGGTTTCCAATGGTCTTGTCGAGGACCAGGGAGTCCTCGTCTCGCGCACCGCCGCGAAGACGCTCCAGATCGAAGAGCACCTCTCTCTGATCCTGCCGGCGGATCAGACTCTGGACCCAACCCACACACGCCAATCGAATACCGGCAGTTACGGGCGTCACCCGGTGCAGGAGGCCCGTCGGGTAAACGACGACCGAGCCCGCTTGCGGGCGGAACTCACGATCGCCATCCAGGCTCCGGATGAGGAGCGCGCCACCAATGTAGGTGTCCGGATCGGACAGGAAGACGGTGAAGCTGACGTCGGTTCGCAGCGGCCAGCCTGTAGGGTCGTGCATGGCTGCGTTGTCTGCGTGAAGTCCATACTGCTGGCCGGGTCCATACCGGGAGAACAGCAAACTGCTCCAGCGGACGGGACGGACGAGGCCTTTTACGACAGGATGCATCTCAAGGGAGCGTTTTACTCGATGGCCTAAGGCGATGACCTCCGGATCATCGCCTCTGGCCTGCTCGTTATGTTTGACCTTCGCTGCCGCCGTGCCGGCGGTGCGTTCGCCGCTCCTGAAGGGGGCTCGTTCCAGCACCTCGCGGATCGCGGCCAACTCCTCCCGGGCCAAGGCGTCTTCAACGACGATCAACTGCACCTCCGTTAGACGATCGCCCGGATCGAGGGGCGGTCGATTGTCTACCGCATGGCGTTCAACCATCACACGACCCCTGACGTTCGGCGGGTCCTTAAAGGAAGTTGATATGGAATGGTTCGCGCCAGACTACGTGTGGCCCATCGTCGGGTCTATCACCGCTGGAGCCCTGATCGGGTTTGAGCGGCAGTATCGCGGAGCTCCGGCGGGGTTCCGTACGCACATTCTCGTCGCACTGGCCTCTGGCCTCCTCATGCTGGCCGCGGTGCATCAGATCCGCTGGTTGAGCGATACCCCGCTTGAGATCATCCGGATCGACCCGGTCCGCATGGCGCACGGCATACTCACCGGGATCGGTTTCCTGGGCGCCGGGGTCATTTTCCGGGAAGGCTTTTCTGTCCGCGGCCTTACGACTGCGGCCTCGCTGTGGATCACCTCGGCCTTGGGAACGCTCTACGGAATAGGCTTCTATGGGCTTGCGATCGGCGGCACGGTCGCCACCATCGCCGTGCTTGGGGCCGTGACCCTTACGGAATCCCTGCTCCCTCAGCGCGCCTATCTGGATATCCGCGCGCGCTATCGCCGGTCGGAACGCGTTACGGAGGCCGAGTTTCGCGAGATCCTCCTTCAGCACGGGCTGAAAGCCCTCTCGGTCAGCACCTCGATTGACGACGACATCATCGCCTTTGAGGCAACCTGCCAATGTCACGGGGCGCCAAAAACGGAAGCCCTCACGAATGCTTTTGCAGACAATCAGGTCGTCCAAGGCTTCAGCATCTCGCGGCACGTCTGATGCACGACAGTTCAACTCGTCATGAGTCACCTGCCGAACTGCTACGACGTTCGCGGATCAGAGCGGGCAAGGTCCCGTCTCGCTCGGAGACGCACTGGGCTCGGCTGGTGCGCGTGCCTGCGCTTGCGCTTGTGGTGTTTTCACTCTCCGAAACCCTGCCGATCCCGGTGGCGGGATTCTCCGCTCTGCTCGCGGTCCCACTGATATTGATCTCCGGGCATCTTCTGCTCGCTGGAGACCACAAGCCGCTGCCTGACTTTCTGCTCCGGCGAAAACTTGATCCCCGGCTCGTGCGCCTCGTCACTGGCAAAGCCGGGAGGCTTCTTCTCAGGATCGAAGCGGTCTCACGGCCACGCCTTCGATCGCTGGTGAACCAGCAGAGGGTGCTGGCGGGTGTCTGCCTGCTACTGGCGCTCATCGTCGCATTGCCGATCCCGTTTTTCAACATGCCGCCGGCGATCTGCCTGCTTATCGTGTCCGTGGGCATGCTTCAGCGCGATGGCGTTCTGGCCTTGGCCGGCGCCGCGGGGTGGTCGTCATGCTCGGCGCGGGCGTTCTGCTGGTCGACACCCTCGTCAGGCGGCTTGCTCCCTGAGGCACTTTGCCGGCAGCGCTTGCCAGCTGACAGCTACACCTCCATCCTTACAGTGCGGACCGGGCCCCTCTGGCTCTGACTGGCCTGTGTGCCGGTTGCGGCGATGTCGGACGCGCCATGTTCATCGAGGCCCGATCCTGCTTTCCGCCATCGCGCCTCTCATCCTTGATACGGGACCTGAAGATGCCTTTGCTCCTTTGCCCCAACGATAACGGCTCCATGCAGACGGTGGACCGAGCGGGGGTTCAATTCGACATGTGTCCGAACTGCCGCGGAGTCTGGCTCGACCGTGGCGAGCTTGAAAAGCTGATGGCTGCGTCGGCCCAGGACGCTGCGCCGCCGCCCCCGCAAGCTGCGCCATACGCACCAGCGCCGGGGCCCCAGGCCTGGAACAGCAACCATGGTGAGCGGGGGGAGTATGGCGAGCGGGGCGAGCGTGGGGAACGGGGCGAACATGGCTACGGTTACGGCGGCCATAAGAAGAGGCGCGGGTCGCTTTTCGATATTTTCGACTGAGCGGCAATTAATACACGCCCCGGAGGGCGCGGTGGAACAACCGCACCGCCCACGAGCAGTAATGCTTAATGGCTGCTGAGCCGAAGAGCGTTTCGACATAGACGTCAAATCTCTGCGTTTGGCGCGACCGCGACCGACACTTGAGCGAGGCCATCGCGACCTTGGGTGTGCGTCGTTTTGTCGGATTGGCGCAACGGCACCGCTACTGGTATTTGGAATGTGCGGCCCGGGCCCCTCTGACGATCCATCGATCGTGATGTCGGACTGTGAGCGTGCTTGACGCCGAGCCCCCCCCCCTCACTCGGCTGCAGGCACGCTCCTAGACACGAGAGGAGCCGCGCATGATCGACATCCAGGCCCTGATCGCCAGACCGTTCCGTCGGATTCCCGTTCCCGGAGAGTTGTTGTGAGGGTCGGTCCCCCTTCGAACCCCGTCGGCCGATCGGAGGCGGTTCAGCTCGCACAGATGACCTGTCGGGTCGCCGCGCATCGGAGTTCGTCGACAGCGCGCCCCGTCGACGCTGTCGGGGCGATCACAGACGACACTGTGACCCGCAGGACCAGCCGGCATACGTTCGACATTCGCGTTTGAGATGGATCAGTGCTGAACCTGCTCCCTGCCGCCCGGAGCACCTTCGGAGTCAGCGGTCCAGCGCAGCCACACCCTGACTGAGCGTCCACAGCCTCGGCGAAGTGACCGCGCTGCGCTTGGCCTTTCCTCTTCAGGGCGCACCTGCTGACCCCGATCCTCAGATATCCTGCGTCTGACCCCCCACAGCCTTCAACCGCCGGCACAGCGGCCTCATCACCTCCCGGAGCCAACTGTCTGATGAATGTACCGATCCGATCCACATTTCTCGCCGTAGCGGCAGCTCTCGCTGCTGCCGCATGCGACCCGATTGATACGTCCGCCCTTCAGGACATCGAGAAGGCGGCAGCGGCTGCGCAGGTCAGCGCGGAAAAATTGAACGCCCGCGCTGCTGAGATACAGGGTGCGATAGACGACCCGGTAGGGGCTGTACGCCAGGCGGCCCTGGGGGCGACCTTCACCAAAACACCCACAGCCGAGGCAAATCTGTTCGTGCTGACCGATCTTCAGACCGGTTGTCAGTGGCTTGCGACCTATGGGCCGGACAGCGTCGCCGCGAGCATCGCGCCCCGCACGGAGCCAGACGGGCAATCGGTGCGGCAGCGATGCATTACGATCGGGTCTGCGGGCATCGCTCCAGAACCCTGGCAGTGAGGGCAGCGCGACCAGCCTGCTAGTGTGTAATCCAAGAGCCTGACCTCCCAATGCTGTCCGATGCCTTGTTCCTGCTGTTTGGACTCGTTCTCCTGATTGCAGGAGGCGACCTCCTGGTGCGCGGGGCCGTGCGGATCGCGGGACGACTGCGCCTCTCGCCGATGCTGATCGGTTTGACGGTGGTGGGCATGGGCACCTCCATGCCAGAACTCGCCGCCAGCCTTCAGGCCAGCCTCGCGGGATCCCCGGGCATCGCCCTCGGCAATATCGTCGGGTCGAACATCGCCAACGCGCTTCTGATCCTGGGGGTAGCCGCCCTGATAGCGCCGATCGCCGTAAACGCCCGCACCTTATGGCGCGATGGCGGCCTTGGCGTTCTGGCGGCTCTTGGACTGGTGGGCGCCGGCGCCACCGTGGGACTTTCCCGCGAAGTCGGCATCGCCTTCCTGATCGTGATGTCAGGCTACATCTACTATGCCTACCGACAGGAGCGTGTCGGCGCGCCCCACAGCGCCGCCTTTGATCGCGGCGTGGCGATGGAAGAAATCGACCGGGCCTTGACCCCGCAGGATCAGTCAGGGGGTCGCCTTTCTGTCGCCGTCCTGCTCTTCATCGCAGGGCTCGCCCTGATCGTCGGTGGCGGCGGCGTTCTGGTGAGCGCCGCTATAGACATTGCCGAGCAGCTCCGTGTCAGCGACGCCGTCATCGGGTTGACGATCGTGGCGGTGGGGACGTCTGTCCCGGAATTGGTCACCTCCGCCGTGGCGGCCTGGCGAAAGCAGGGCGACATTGCACTGGGCAATGTCCTCGGCTCCAACATTTACAACCTGCTTTTTATTGGCGGCCTTACAGGAGCGATCGCCCCCACCGAAGTACCGGCCAGCATCATGGCCTTCGACCTCTGGGTGCTGGTAGGCGTTTCACTGGCCGTGATGGTGTTCGCGTTCTCCGGAAGACGGCTGAGTCGGAGAGAAGGCTTTGTCCTCGTCGCCGCCTATATCGCTTACGCGGTCCATACGGCCGGTCTGTTCTGATCGCGGGGCAGGGCGCCCCCGGGGACGCCGGAACGAACATCCGGTTTGAAAAGCCGCATCAGCGGCTAACCTTGCTCAATGTAGTGCTTTTGGGACCTTGGGCGGACCGGTCCAGGCACGTCTCGGCCATCTCGGCTTGAACTTGGCGGCTGATCGGATCGCGCACCTGGGGTGTGAAGAGCCGGGCAAGAGGAGGTTGGTCTCGGACCGACAACGCGCAACGATCGCAACACTCAATGTCGGATCAACCGAAGCCTTCTACCGCCCGGCTTTCCCCTGTAGGCGTTGGCCCATGAGCGTTGTCGCAGCCTTTCTGTATCAGCATGGTCGTCGCGTCCGACCTGTGGAGATCGACGAGCGGATCGACTGCCCCGAAGACAAGTCTCAGTTTGTCTGGGTCGGACTTGTCGACCCTTCTCTTGATGAACTGCGGACCCTTCAGAAGAGCTACGGACTTCACCCCTTGTCGGTCGAGGACGCCGCCAAGGGCGAACAACTGCCGAAGCTGGACATCTTCGGCGACCAACTCTTCGTGGTGGCCCGGACGGCATGGTTGGATGAGGGCGACATCCGCTACGGCGAAACCGCCATCTTCGTCGGCCACAGCCACATCATCAGCGTCCGCCGCAACTCCAGCCGCAGCCATTCCGCGCTGCGACAGCAGCTTGAGGCCTCGCCGGCACTGCTGCACCAGGGCGTTGACTACATCCTCCACGCGATCCTCGATTTCATCGTGGATGGCTATCTGCCCTTGGGCGAGACGCTCGAAGACGAGGTGCTGGCGATGGAGCAGCGGGCAGTGGACAGTTTCCTCGCCCGCACGGAGGTGAATCGCATTTTCGAGATTCGTCGCCAGTTGATCCGCTTTCAGCGCGTGCTGGTGCCGACAGCGGAGGTGGTGGGGAAGCTGGTCCGGCTGGATATACCGAGCATCGATCCCGAGGCCCGCCCCTACTTCAACGATGTGCTGGACCACGTTCGTAGGGTTCAGGCGATGACTGACGGCCTGCGGGATGTGCTCAGTTCGGTCTTCGAGTTCAGCAGTCTGCTGGAGCAACAACGCACGGGGGTCATCACCCGCCAACTTGCGTCCTGGGCCGCGATCCTTGCTGTTCCTACCGCCATCGCGGGCATCTACGGCATGAACTTCACCCACATGCCGGAGCTCAACAGCGCCTGGGGCTACCCCACGGTGATGCTGGTCATCGCTGCGGTGTGCATTGGGCTGTATGTCCGGTTCAAGCGGACCCGCTGGTTGTAGGCTGTGAAATCTGCCTCGGTCGGGTTCGGTCAGCACAACGGGCCTAGCTGCGGCCTCCCCGCCATAGGACGCATGTTGAACTTCGTGTTTCTGACTGTCGTCGAAGAACTGGTCCTGGTGCGAAGCGGCCGATCGCAGCGGCTCAGTGTGTAGATCGTGAAGAGCGCACCGAGCGGATCCGGTTTGGCGCGCCACCCTTGGCCGACCGCGCTTGCCTTGAACCCCGCTGCTGCTGTCTACCGAAAGCATGGCCAGACAATCGCCAGCGCCGAAGAGGAAGACGGTCTCCGAGAGCAACCTCGCGACACTTGGCGCCGAGCGTCTCGCCGCTCTTCTTTTCGACGCCGCAAACAGCGATCCGAACCTGAAACGCCGTCTCCGAATGGAGCTCGCCGCCGAGATCAGCGCGGCCGACCTCGCGTTCGAGCTCGACAAGCGGCTGACCACACTTGCGACGAGCCGGACGCGCGTCTCCTGGCGCAAACGACCAGCGCTGCTCAGCGATCTCCAAGCTCTCCGCCGCATCATCGTCGATCGCCTGGCCCCTCTCGACATCAAGCTGGCGCTGGACCGTCTCGTCGCCTGGTTCGACCTGTATCCGGCGCTGAGCGCACGCGTCAGCGACGCAAAGGGAGAACTGCCGCTTCTATATGATGCCGCCTCTTCAGACCTTGCGGCGGTAGCATCTCGGGCCGGTCCGGAGACTGCCGCTCCGGTGCTCGGAGAGGCGTTAGCGACGCGCCTGAACCCATGGGCTTTCTGGGTCGGCCGCGGCTCGCTGAGCCTCAGCCCTGAGCTCGCACAGCGGTTGCTCGTCGACCTCACCAACGGGCGGCCGAAACCGACGGGACGTCTTGCTCTTGTCGTACGCAAGCTCGCCGATCGCAGCGGCGACCTCGATGCCTGGATCCAGTCGATTTCTGAAGACGACTACCGCAAACCAGATATCGCCGCCGAAATCGCCCGACGTCTCGCCGAAGCGGGTCGAGCGGCTGAAGCTCGCGACGCCCTGGACGCGTCGCAGATCGCTGCCGCCCCCGCCGTCAAATGGCGAGGCGGGAGAGGGGACCCGCCGGAGCCCTCGGAGGCCTGGTTGCGCGGCGAAATCGCTGTGCTTGAAGCCGAGGGGCGGACGGAAGAGGCGGATGAGGCGCGATGGCGCGTGTTCGAGCGCACGCTGTCGGCCGACGAACTGCGCGCGCTGATCGCGAAACTCCCCGACTTTGAAGACGTCGTCGCGCTCGACCGCGCGTTCGAGCTCGCGGCAAGCCATCCCGACGTCATGAAGGGCCTGACCTTCCTGATGAACTGGCCGGCGCTTCGTGAAGCCGCCGAACTCGTCGTGGCTCGTCGCGCTGAACTGCGGGGAGGGCACGACGACATACCGCTTTGGGCGTCGCGGTTGGCCGGTAGATTCCCGTTGGCGGCGGTGCTGCTGACAAGAGCACGCGCGAGGGCGCTCGTGACGCTCGGGAGCGGGATCACGGAAGAGGTGCAAGGTTTGGTCGGGGAGGCGGAGGCGCTCGCCGGCGGCCTCGAGGAGGGCGAATTGGTCGACGATCATGCGTCGTTTGTGAGCGAGCTTCAGACGCTCGCGTCACCGCGACGTCGGCGATGGTGAGCGAGCAGTTGAGGTCTCCAAACCGTGCAAGCCGTCGCTCAGTGCAGATGAAGACAAATGCACTCGCGCTAGTGACCGGTCGGTGGGGTCGGCGGCTCGCCGTTCACCCAGGCGGGACCAAAGACATTGAGGTCCTCCATTTGACCGCTCAGCACGCCCAGCCAGCCTCCAGACCACGAGCCAAACGCCCGTCGCCCGTCGGGCAACATCAGCTTCTCAGGCAATGTTCGGAGTAGGTAGACCGGGTTTTCGCCGGCAGCGACGCTCTCACCGAGTTGCTTGAAATCGGCTCCCGAGATGACGAACACCGCCTTGCTCCCTCTGGCGAGCGTCACCTTGCCGAATTCCCGGTCCTTTAGGGCTTCGGCGGCCTGGAACAGACCCCGTGTGAGGTCGACGGTCGCAGCGGCGTCGACGGCTACAAGATCGAGCGTAATGTCGCGCGGATGGACCAGGAGTGATCGGTAAGCGTGGAGGTCGAAACCGCCATTGCGGTCGTCCGAGCCGAGCGCTTGAGAAACTGGAAACCAAATCGACAGGTTGAACACGGCTATTGCGAGGAAGACCCCGCCGCCGACCCACGCCCAACGGTGAGCCAATTGCCTTCGATCACCATTCTCGGCGACCGTTTGAGTCGTGATTGAGTCCATCGCTTTTCTCTCCCCCGACCCACGCTATGCGCCCCCCGCACAGCTTTCGAAAACGCTGGGGCAACGCACTTCCCAATCCGGCCACCAGAACGATGCTAAGCTGAGCCGTTATCGATGACGCCGCAACCGTACCGTGGCATGTTCGTCGAATCTCGGGGGGAAGTGAGTATGAGCATTAGGATCTGGACCACGACTGCAGTGGCACTGGCGCTAGTTGGCTGCAGCGAGCCAGCCGTCACGCCGACGGGTGAGGTTGAAATCATCGAGCCAATGCCGACCGCCGCTCCAGCCGCGCCAGTCACACCGGCGTCTCCGTGGACCTACACCACCGATCTCGATCCAATGACCGACAGGCCTACACACGTCGCCTGTTCGACATCGACGAATATGGTTCGCCTGCAATCGCCCTATTCCGACGTGGCTGCTCGCCTATGTGTTCGTCAGTCGCCGCAACACGGTCTTGACGTCTATGTGGCGCTGCTCGGGGACGGCCAGATTATCTGCCGTTCCTACAACAACTGCTCAGTGAACATTCGGTTTGGGGATGGGGAGCAGCAGTCTTTCAGCGCGACGGATG
The DNA here is from genome assembly GCA_002343425.1 of Brevundimonas sp. UBA2388. Taxonomy (GTDB): domain Bacteria; phylum Pseudomonadota; class Alphaproteobacteria; order Caulobacterales; family Caulobacteraceae; genus Brevundimonas. Next base: position 80,359 of record DDSO01000059.1, on the reverse strand, counting down.
CGGCGGATGGTTCGAGCAACATCATATTCGTGACCAACGCCCAGAGGTTTGTAACGGGCGTCAAGGGCGCGCCCGTCACGCGCATTCAGCTGACCTTCTACCAAGCCGGTGTGCAGGTCGTAGAATTCAACACCAGCGGCCTGGAATGGCCCAGGCCGTCGACCTGACATCAAGCGGACGATACCGTAGGCAGGCTTCCGCACGCGTGCTCAGTGCAGATCAGCACAAGTGCACTGAGGGCGGGGCAGGGGAGGGCGGCTTTGCGCCAGCAGCGGACATTCGCTCGCGGTCAGACAGCGGACGTTGAGGGGCGTACCCATCAGTCGCTGATCGCTTGGAGATCGCCGCGAGTGGATGACCCAATCCAAGCCTAAAGTTGCCGAAGATTGCCGTGGAGGGGGCTTGTTGCGGGCAAGCGTTAGGAGGGCACAGCGTTCGAGGTCTTGGTTTCAAGCCGCTTCCGACGAAACGCCGTGACTCTTTCGATTCGATCGAGAAGCCAGTTTTTGTAGCCTTCTAGCAGCTTGCGAGTGGGCTCCTCGGTTGCCGCAGCGAGCAATCTGTTCGTCTCGGCCAGCGCGGCGGTCAGTGTCAGCCCGCCGGATTCGTCCTCGATCAGACGATCCGTGAGCGCACGCTCCGCCTCCGCGGCAAGCGCCTCCGGAAGAACGGCGCGATTCCCGAGGTAGATCAGCCGGAGGCCAAACACACGCAGCCGGTCGTCGTCAAAATGCTCGACGAGCCTGACAGCCTCAGCCCACCCCACTTCATGGAAGTCGTCACGCCGGAGTTCATCGGCCGCCCCCGGGAAGCCGTCATGGGTGCGACGCTCGGGATGAGGGGATCGTTCGTAAGGGGTCCGCCCGGCCGCCCAGGCGGCAACGATCCGGGCGCAAAGGGCGGCATCGTCCTTCACCCGACGGGCGACGGTCTCGAGGTCGTCTACCGTTCGCCCGTTGAGCAGGGCGTCAGGCACGTCATAGAGGGGCGTCAGAACCGGCCCTGCATTAATGCGGAACCGACGGACAGGTCCGGCCTTCTCCGCGAGCACCTCTTTCAAGGCTTCATCGGACAGGGCGACAAGCCCGTCGAGGTCAATATCGAGACGGAGACAGAGCCTGCCATTGGCGGCCTGCTCAGGGTCCGCGCCGACCAAAACCACGGGCGACGGGTAGGGTTCGTTGCCGTAGAACTCGGTCAGCAGGAACCCATCCTCGGAGGCGACGAACTGGGCGACGGCCGCCTTATTCGAGAAACGCACAAAGCGCTGCCAGACATCCGGCGCGCCGTCCTTCACCATGCGGCATAGAGCCAGCGTCGCGCCGACATCGGCCATCGCGTCGTGCGCCATCGCGTGGTCAAGATCGTTCGCCGCCGCCAACGCCTCGAGGCGGAACGTCAGGCGGCCTTCCGAACCGAGAGGAACGACGAGACAGCTCGGCGTATCGGCGACCGCCGCCATGACCAGGCCGAGCGCGTCGCCCCGACAGTTGTTGTTCCGGCTGGTCAGATAGGGATCGTGGAGGGTCTGGAAGAGGGCGTGGCGGATCATCTCTTCGTCGAACCGGATCGAGTTGAAGCCCACGATGATCGAGGGCGTCCAGTCCAGGAGCTTCGCGCGGACCTGACGCATCATCTCGTAGTGCGTCGGCAGACCCGCATCGGTCAGCCGCGATATCGGAATGCCATTGGTGGTTACGGCCGCGGGATGAGGAACGATGTGCACCATCAGCCGGCATCGCGCCTCGAAGCGATCGATTTCGTTCAGATCGTTGTCGGTCCGGATCGCTGCGAAGTGGACGATCTGGTCGAAGCCCTTTTGGAGGCCCGTCGTCTCGGTATCGAAGAAGACGAAACTCACCTCAGGCTCCGGTCTAGAGGCCGCTAGCCAAGCGGTACCGCATCGCGGAGGCGCTCACTCGGAACTTCCGGGCCAAGGCCTCGACGGCGTTGTCGTCATCCATGTCTATGCCGCCGCCGTCGAGCGCGGCTCTCAGCAGATCCCGTGGCATCAACAGTTCGGCCGCGAAGGCGTTCGCCTGAATCTCGACATCGTCCGTACCCTGTGCGGACACCTCGTCCCGGAACAGCACCCGCAGACCGCTGTCGACGTGAACGGCCTTCTCGATGAGAGGCGCATGAAGCTCGTGGTGGGCCAACTCGTGCGCCGCCGAAAAGCGCTGGCGGTTGGGATGATGCAGGGCATTCACCCCGATAATGCCCACCCCGTCCTTGATGTAGGCCATGCCCGAAAGGGCCTCGTCCAACGGCGCATACTGGAGCGCGATGTTGCGCGCCTTGATGATCCGCTCGATCGGCACGGGCGCGCTTTTGACGCCAAAGTCGGCAAGAACCGCGCGTGCCTTCTCCCGAGCCTGCTCTACCGTGACGGTCACGACCCTACCTTCTGGCCGCGCTGTCCCATGGCGCTCGCGATCATGTCGGTGATCTGGGCGCGTGTCTGGGAGGTGACCGCGACCGTGTCGTCCCACCTGATCACTTCGAGATCATCATGACGGATGGGGCGGACAGGGGCCGGTAGGATGTCAGCCAGCTTGGCCACGGCGAGCGCCGACGCGAGGCTGTAGACATGATGAAGCAGAACATTTTGGCGGCCACTCTCAATGTTGGCGATGGAGGCGCGCGACATCCCCACTCGCGCGGCCAGCTTGGCCTGGGTGAGATCCAGCTCCCGGCGCCGCGCAGCGACCGACCGCCCGAACGCCTTATAGATTTCATCATCCGACATGCGTGCATGTTTGCGTTGCGCCCGGCCAGCCTGTCAATGCCATGCACAAATGTGTGTGTCACAAACATAAGGATGTGCTTATTTGACAGCACGGCCGTTCTCGGCGTTAATCATTCCAACGGTGAGGGATAGGCCCGAGTCGTCTTGAGGAGCGGAAAATGTCGAAACGCATCCACGTCGTCCCGCATGGATCGGAATGGGCGGCCCGCCGCGAAGGCGCTTCCCGCGTCGGTTCGGTGCATTCCACCCAGGCGCAAGCTGAAGCCGCCGCCCGCTCCACCGCCATCCGCGAACGCGGTGAAGTCATCATCCACCGTCCCGACGGTCGCATCCGCGACGCCAACTCCTACGGCTCCGATCCCTTCCCCCCGAAGGGCTGATTCAACCCGGACGCCGCAGGGCGGCGTTCCCTTCCGAAAGACCCCACTCTCGATGTCTGCTCCGACGCCCTTCCGGGATTTCCGCACCGTTGACCCCTTCGCCGATCCGCTCGACGCCCTGCTGGCCGAGATCGCCATCAACATCCAGTTGCCGCCCGGGCTCCACGCCAAAGCCGGCGACCGCTATGCTTCTGTGCGCGCTTTCATCGAACGTCCCGGCAGTCCGCTTCATGGACGGGTGCGGGCCTTCTATCCGCAAGGATCCATGGCGATCGACGCCACCATCTCCACGCGCGGCACCGACGACGAGTACGACATCGACATCATCTGCGAGATCGACGGGGCCGGCGAAACCGCCGCCCAGCTGATGGACCTGCTGGAAGCGGCGCTCGCCGGCTATCCGCAGGTTCGCATCAAGCGTCAGACCCGCTGCATGACCCTCTACTACGCCGACGGCATGCATCTCGACATCACCCCCTCCCGGCGCGCGGCGCCGGCCGAGAAGGTGAGCGAGATCGTGCACCACAAGTCGGACAGCGCCGACCCCGGCCGCTATGTCCTCATGAACGCCTGGGGCTTCATCGACTGGTACCGGGACCGCACGCCGACCGAAGACCGCTTCGCCCTCGCTATGAACAGCCGTTTTTACGAGGACGCCGGCATCGCCTTCGCCGCCGCGGATGTGGACGAGGTTCCGCCCCAGACCCCCCTGGTCATCAAGAACGTAGCGACGGTGGCGCAGCAACTCCTCAAGCGCCACCGCAACATCGCCTATGCCGACGCCGACGGCCGTATCCCGCCTTCCGTCGTCATCTCGTGCCACGCGGGCAAGGCGGCCGTTCCGGGCCTCGGCCTGGCCGACATGCTGATCCGTCAGGCCCGCTGGACGGCCCGGGCGATCGAGGAGGCCGACCGCGCCCAACGCCTGATCGCGGTCCCCAACCCCGTGTTCGAGCTCGAGAAGTTCACCGACCGCTGGCCCGAGACCCACGCCCAGCAGCGGACTTACGCCGGCCTGCTCAACACCCTGGCCGACGGTCTTGAGGCCGCGCGGCGCAATGTCGAGCTGGAAGATCTCCAGGCCTGGCTGCGCAAGCAGTTCGGCGAGCGCGTCGTCACCCGGTCGGTCGTCGCCTTCAACGAGCGTCTCGGTCGCCAGGTGAAGAGCCAGCAGCACGGCTATACCCGCAACGGCGGCCTGTTCACGCCGGCGGCGCCCGCGATCATCGGGGTCGCCGCCGGCCTGGCGCCGGTCCGCGCCGTGGCTCACACGAATATGGGGGAGCGCCGCCCGTCGTGACCCGCACCATCGAGACCCAGATCGCCGACATGGCGCGGCTCTGGCCCCAGCTGGCGCTGGCGGCCAGAGCCGGAAATCGTGCCGTCTGGCAGGGCCCGTTGAAGCCCCTGCTCCAGACCTTCCAGGTTCGGATTGTCTACAGGGTGCCCCTCGTCGTCGAACGCCCCGACGTACGCAACACGCAGCCTGAGGTCACCGTTCTGGCGCCGCCGCTCCGCCGCCGGCCCGGCGACGCGGAAGGCGCACTGCCCCACGTCTACTACCGGTCGGACGGCTCGGTCGTCCTTTGCATGCTCGACCCCGAGGCCGACGACTGGTCTCCTGCGGACAGTCTGGCCGAGACGACCGTCCCCTGGATCATCGAATGGCTGGCCGCATACGAGGGCTGGCGCGCCACCGGACACTGGACCGCGAGCGGTCGGCATGTGGAGGCCGCGTGATGGCGAAGACCACCATTCCCAACAAGGTCGCCAACGCCCTGTGGGCCCGCGCGGGCGGTTGCTGCCAATACCGGGGCTGTTCCGAATACCTCGTCGGCGACCTGATCGCGGGCCGTGAAGACGGGACCTTCGGCTTCCTTGCCCATATCGTGGCGGACAGTCCGGACGGTCCGCGCGGCGATGAGGTGCGGTCCGCTCTGCTGGCCAAGCGCCTGGACAACCTGATGCTGATGTGCGCGCGTCACCACAAGCTCATCGACGTGGATGCGCCCGACGATCACCCCGAGACCCTGCTGGTGGAGATGAAGGCCGAGCACGAGCGCCGTATCGTCCGAAACGTCGCCATCCGGCCGGACCTGGCCTCCCATGTGGTGCGGTTTTCGGCGAGGATTGCCGAGAACCCAGCCTTGGTGTCCACGCGAGAGATCTTCGACGCCATGCGGCCGCACAGGCATCCGGCGTCCGGCGAAACGATCGACCTGGAACTGGTGGGCGCGGCCTTCAGAGACCACGAGCCGATTTACTGGGATACGCAGCGCCTCAACCTCGGCCGCCAGTTCGAGACGGCGATCCGGAACCGGATCGAACGGCAGGACATCCGCCATCTCAGCGTCTTCGCGCTCGCGCCCCAGCCCCTGCTGATCGAACTCGGACGCCTGCTCGGCGACATCGTCCCCGCCGCCATCCACCAGCGTCATCGTGAACCCGCCACATGGGCGTGGCAGGACGACCAGCCAGCGCTCGTCCTGAACGTCGGCGAACATGCGTCCGGCGCGGGTCCAATCGCGCTCAAGCTGGCCGTCAGCGCCGACGTCGACGACGCTCGGATTCGCGCTGTTTTGGGCGACGACACCGCGATCTGGTCAATTACCGCGACCGGCGCCCATAACGACATCCTGCGACGGCCGGAGGATCAGGCGAACTATCGCCGCCTTCTTCGCGGGCTGTTCAACCGGATCAAGGCGGTGCACGGCCAATCGACCCCGATCCACGTTTTTCCGGTGCTGCCAGCGTCGCTGGCGGTTGAGACCGGCCGGGTATGGATGCCGAAGGCAGATGTCCCCCTGCGTCTCTACGACCAGAACGGCGCCTCAGGTTTCGCCCACGCCTTTGACATCGGCCATGTCCCGACCGGTGCGCGGGAGATCGAGGCTGCATGACAAATCAGGGGGGACGACACACGTCCGCGACGCAGTTCTTTCGCCGTGATCGACCGGGCCACAGATCACCTTTGCTAGAAACCTTGGGCCGTGATGACGCGCCTCAGTGGAGACCATCATGAAACGCCTGATCTTCTGCTTCGACGGTACCGGAAACACCTTGGACCGACCGCACGCAACCAACGTCGCAATTACCGCGTCGGCGGTTAAGAACACCCACAAAGGCGTCTCCCAGATCGTCTACTACGACGAAGGTGTCGGCACAGGGAGCTGGCGCGACAAGCTCGTCGGCGGCGCGATTGGCAAGGGCCTGTTTCAGCGCATTGTTGAGGGCTACAAATTTCTTGTCTTCAACTACGAGCCCGGCGATGAGATTTTCATCTTCGGCTTTTCACGGGGCGCCTACACGGCCCGGTCGTTCGCCGGTCTGCTGCAGCACGTCGGCGTCGTGAACAGCTGTTTCGCCGACAAGATCCACGTAGCGGCCTCGCTTTACGAGCGGCGGGAGAAAAAGGACGCCATCGAGGAGCTAGACGAGATCAATCGCTTCCGGGTCCAGTTCTCGCCCGACTTGTGCGCCAGCGAACAGGATCGAGACTGGCGCGCCCGATTTCACGACGCGGCCGGGGCGGCGCAGCTGCCCGTGCTGAACATTCGCTACATCGGCGTCTGGGACACCGTGAAGACCATCGGCGATCCCATGCTCGGCGACGACGACGGCGATGGAGAGTACGACGCCGCCGAGTTCCATGATGATCGCCTCCATCCGTCGGTCGAGGCGGCCCGGCACGCGGTAGCGGTGGACGAGCGGCGCAAGAAATTCGACGTGACGCTCTGGGACAACGTCGACGAGCTGAATATGGCCAGAGGCGCTCCGGTCGACGATCCGAACCGTCCATACCAGCAGCAGTGGTTCCCGGGCGACCATGGCTCGGTGGGCGGCGGCGGCGAAATTCGGGGTCTCTCGGATGAGGCGCTGGAGTGGATTTGGGAAGGCGCCAAGCTCCAGGGTCTCGGAATCGATATCTCTCCCTATTCAAAGGTTTGGGGTATTCGGCCCGACGTCCTCGCACCGACCAGCAACGCCGATCCAAAGAATAAGACCTGGGATATCGCATCCGTAGTCATGCGGAATCTGCCCAAGCATGATCGCAAAGGTCCCCAGACCATCCATGAGGTGTCTAGGGCGGCGATCGTCCGATGGGCGGCGCCCGCGGACGACGCGCGCGACATCTGGCGGCCGAAGCCCCTGGAGCCGCTGGCAGCGGAGATGCAGCGGGAGGCCTCCGACTATCAGGCGTGGGAGTTCATTTCACGGGGCGGCTTCCGTGGCGATGAGCTTCCCGAGGCCGTGGATGGCGAGGGCCGGCCCCTTCGTCGTCACACCGTGACGGCTGGGACGCGGAGCCTGGCCGATATCGCCGAGCGCGAGCTCGGCAACGCGAAACGCGCCAAAGATATCGTCCGGATCAACCGCACAACAATTCTTGATGCTGATCGCTTCTATGCCGATCAGATCATCAATCTGCCCGTAGTGTGATCCAGCCGTAGCAGCGATGAGGCCTCAGCCGGCGAGACCTTTTTGCTGCGTCAGCGACGAGTCAGATCCTGTTCGATCGCGCGACGCTTGCGATCGTGCTGAGAGCAGACCCCCCGACCGTCCGCTTTGGGTCAGAAGGAGACGTTGATCGCGGACCGTCCGCCGAGGTCCGCTCCTGACTCAAATCGGACCTCCGGCGAGTCCGCATTGTGGCCCGGTCGTCGGCTTGGTAAGGAATCAATCGTGCACGCGTTTGATCGCCTTGCAGCCCGCCTGATCGGTGTGATGCTTCTGACGGTCGCCCTGGCTATGCCAGTGGCGAGCATGGATGCGCACGCGGCCTCGCACCTGGCCTCACCTGTGGATGCCACCCAGCATCATCATCATGACGAGCATGGCGGTGTGGTGGCCGACCACGACCATGAGGATCGCTCATCTTCCGACCCCGCCGACCACGACGATGAGGATGCCGGTCATGCCCACATGCCGACGCAGGCGGTAGGCTTCGAGGCTCCGGCCTTACCAGAAGCTATGGCGCTGGTCCGGTCCCTCCACTCGATCAAGGTCGAGCCCAGCGCGGACCATCCGCCTCCGGACATCGGGCCGCTTCCACACAACCGGCCTCCCCGCTTCGCCTGATCGCCCTCGACCGGCGCGCATTCGCGCGTCGGCTTGTCGACGTTTCAGCGGAGCCTTCCCTTGCGTTTCCGGACCCTGCGCGCCCCAGTGTGCGCCCCCCTGACTTTCTTCGTGGCGACGGCGCTCTCGGCGACGGCCTATGCGCAGACCGCGCCTGCGCCGCTGACCGAGCAGGACGCCATCGCGCGAGCCCTCGGCGATGGCGTCTTTGCGGATCGCGCCGCCGGGGAGCGGGACGCGGCGCGGGCCGGGGTCGATGCCATCACCCGCTTCGACAATCCCCGCGCGTCGGTCAGCCGGGGCTCGCTGTCCGGTCCGGGCGAGGACGAGACGGAATGGGAATTCGAGATCGTCCAGCCGCTCGATCTCACCGGTCGGCGCAGCGCGATGAGGGCGGCGGCGCGTTCGGAAGCCGAGGCCATCGACGCGGACCTCGACTGGCGCGCGGTCGAACGCCGCGCGGACGTGCGGCGCGCCTGGGTGGGTTGTGCGGCGGCCGGCGCCCGCGTCGATGTCCATCGTGGCTTCGTCGGGCTTCTGGCGGAAGCGGAGCGGATCGTCACCGCACGCGCCGACGCGGGCGACACCGCCGTCTATGACGTGCGCCGCGTCCGGGTGGAGGCCCGAACCGCTGAAGGCGAGGCCCGCCTGGCGGAGGGGGAGCTGGCGGCGGTGTGTGCGACACTGAGCCAGTTGACCGGCGTTGCGGACGCCCGGTCGGCCGGCGCCCTGACTGTTCCGAACGGGGTGCGGCAGGCCTCCGTCGAGAGAGCAGACCTGACTGCACGCGAACGGCGGCTGGCGGCTGCCAGCGAAACCGCTCGCGCCGCCGATCGGTCCCGCTGGCCCGAAGTCGAGGTGGGTCTCGGCTGGCGCCGGGTCGAAAACATGGGCTTTGAGGCCGATGGACCCCAGATCATGGTCGGGGCGACCATTCCGCTGTTCGATCGCGGAACGGCGCGGGTGCGCGAGGCGAGGGGGCGGGAGCGGTCGGCCGCCGCTGAACTGACGCTGGCGAGACGCGAGGTCGAAGCCGAAATCGCCGCCGCCGACGCCCGCCTGCGAGGCGCAATCGCGGCCGTCGAGGCCGCCGGAGCGGCCCGCGACGACGCGGGCCGTCTGGGGGCGATCGCCGAGACGGCCTATCAATCCGGAGAGATCGGCGTGACCGAACTGGTCGACGCCTACCGAGCCGCCCACGACGCGGAACTGTCCATCATCGAGCTGACGGAGCGCGCCAACCTGGCCGCCATCGAACTCGAACTGGCCCAAGGAGGACCAAACCCATGAAGACCCAACTGACGCTCGCCGCCGTGCTCGGCGCGCTCGTGGCCGCCTGCTCGCCGGCGGCGGAGGACGCCGAGGCTCCGGCCGCCGCCGCGAGCGAAGCCGCCGCGCCCACGGCCGCGCCCGCCCACGAGGACGACGACGCCGCCGTGCCGACAGAGGACGACCACGGTCACGAACATGCCGACGGCGAAGACGCCGATCACGCCCACTAGGACCTGAGACCCATGAAGAAGATGGTGCTTCCCGCCCTCGCGGCGCTGCTGCTGATCTCGGCCTGTTCGAACGGCGACCAGACCGCCGCCGGGGCGTCCGAGGCGGGAGGCGTCGTCGTTACCCACTACACCGACCAGACCGAGCTGTTCGCCGAATACAGACCCTTGGTGGTCGACCGGCGGCGGCGTTTCGACGCCCATCTGAGCCGGGTGTCGGACTATCGCGCGATCACCGCCGGGCGGCTGGTCGTGGAACTGGTCTGGCCCGACGGCAAGATCGACACGGCGTCAGCTACGGTGTCGGAGACGCCCGGCATCTTCCGGCCGCTGCTGACAGCCACGCGGGCCGGGCAGGCGCGCCTGCAGTTGCGCTACCAGGGCGGCGGCGCCGAGAGCGTCCACGATCTGGGCATGGTCACGGTGCACCCGACCAGCGAGGCCGGAGCGGCCGCCGCGCCGCCGCATGTCGAGAACCCCGACCGCATCCACTTCCCGAAGGAGGCGCAGTGGAAAATCCCCTTCCGGGCCGAACCCGCCTCCGACGGCCTCATCGCCGAGACCATTCCGGTGACCGTCGACGTGCGCCTCGCGCCGGACGCCGAAGCGGTCATCTCCTCGCCCGTCTCCGGCGTGGTCCGCACCGGCGCCAGCGTCCCCGCCACCGGCATGACCGTGAGGGCCGGCCAGCAGCTGGCGACCGTCTCGGCCCAACTGGGTGGGGGAGAGGACGTCGCCTCGATGGACCTCGGCATCGCCGAGGCTCGCATCGCCCTCGACGCCGCGCGTCGCGAATCGGCCCGGATGAATACACTGGTCGAAGCCGAGGCCGCGCCGCAGCGGCGGCTGGACGAGGCGCGAACGGCGGAGCGACTGGCGGCGGCCCAGCTCTCAGCGGCCCAGCGGCGCCGCGCGGCGTTGGGCGGCGGGGGACCGGGCGTCCCTCTTGTCGCCCCGATCAGCGGACGCATTCTTCACTCGTCCCTCGTGCGCGGCGCGTCGATGGAGGCCGGGACGGAATTGATGCGGATCGGCGATCCGTCGCGACTGTGGCTGGTGGCTCGCGTCCCCGAGTCCCAAGCCAGCGGCCTGGGCGCGGTTCAGGGCCTGGACGTCATGGTGGAGGGCCAACGTCTGGCCCTGCCGGGCCTTCGCGCCGTGACCAATACCGGGTTCGTCGATCCCGCCACCCGAACCGCCGAGGTCATCTTCGCCTACAACGGCACGGACCTGAGGCCCGGCCAGCGGGTGCGGGGACGGCTCTCGGCCGGAGAGTCGCGCCGCGCCCTGAGCGTTCCCGTCGCCGCCGTGGTCAATGAGGGCGGCCAGGACGTCGTCTATGTCCAGGTTTCGGGCGAGGCCTTCGAGCGGCGGCTCGTGCAGCGGGGGATCGTCTCCGGAGGCCGGATCGCCGTCACCGGTGATCTGCGAGGCGGAGAGCGGGTCGTGACGGTCGGAGCCGCCGCCGTGCGCGCCGCCGCCACCAGCCCCGACGCCTTCGGCCACGGCCACGCTCACTAAGGGACGCCCCGATGATTGAACGCCTCGTTCGCTGGTCGCTGGGCAACCGCCTCGTCGTCTACGCCCTCGCCATCCTGCTGACGATCGCGGGGGCCTTCACAGCACTGCGCACGCCTGTCGATGTTCTGCCCGACCTGACCGCGCCGTCGGTGCAGGTGGTCGTCGACTCCGGCGGCTATACGCCGACCGAGGTCGAGCAGTTGATCACCATTCCACTGGAGACGGCGCTGAACGGCGCGCCGGGCCTGCGGCGCATCCGCTCCAACTCGACCACGGGTCTGGCGGTGGTGACGCTGGAGTTCGGCTGGTCGACCGATGCGGTCGAGGCGCGCCGGGTGGTGTCGGAGCGGCTGGGCGCCGCGAGCGGCGTCCTGCCCGACGATCTGCCGCCGCCGGTGATGGCGCCCGCCTCCTCGGTGATGGGCGAGATCATGTTCGCCGCCCTGCATTCGGAGGCGCACTCGCCCACCGAGGTGAAGAGCGTCGCCGACTGGACCGTGCGGCGCCGGCTTCTGGCGGTTCCGGGCATCGCCGAGGTCATGACCATCGGCGGGGACGAGCGTCAGGTGCAGCTGCTGGTCGACCCCGGCAGGATGAGCGCGCGCGGCGTCGGCATGAACGACGTCATCGCCGCCATGCAGGCCGCGAGCGCCAACCGGTCGGCGGGCGTCGTGGTGGAGAACGGCCAGGAACTGCTGGTCGAGGGCGTCGGTCGGGCCGCCACGCCCGAGGAATTCGGCGAGGTCGTGGTCGGCGAGCAGGGCGGCTTGCCCGTGCTGGCGCGCGACATCGGCGACATCCGGATCGGCGAGGGGCTCAAGCGCGGCACCGGAGCCTTCAACGGCCGCCCCGCCGTGATCTTCGCCATCCAGAAGCAGCCGGGCGCCAACACCCTGGCCCTGACCGAGCAGCTGGACACGGTCTTCGCAGACGTCCAGCGCACCCTGCCGACCGGGATGAAGCTGGAAACCGAAGTATTCCGTCAGGCCGACTTCATCGAGCGCGCGGTCAGCAATGTGGTCAAGGCGCTGATCGAGGGGCTGATCCTCGTCTCGATCATCGTCCTCGTCTTCCTGGCCTCCTGGCGCGCGACCGTGGTGACGCTCGCCGCCATTCCGGTTTCGGTGGTCGCCGCCCTGATCGCGGTCAATGCGGTGGGCGGCACCATCAACACCATGACGCTGGGCGGCATCGCCATCGCGCTGGGCGTGCTGGTCGACGACGCCATCATCGTGGTCGAGAACATCGTCCGGCGCCTGAGGCTTGAGAAGCTGAAGGCAGAGGGCGAACGCGCCTCGACCGTCAAGATCGTCGGCGACGCGACGATCGAGGTGCAGGGCTCGATCGTCTTCGCCACCCTGATCATCCTGCTGGTCTTCCTGCCGCTGTTCGGCCTGACGGGCATCGAGGGGCGGCTGCTCCAGCCGCTGGCCCTGGCTTATGGCGTGGCCCTGCTCGCCAGCCTTGCCGTGGCCCTTACCCTGACGCCGGTTCTCGGGCTGGACGTCCTGTCGCGCACCGACCGCGCCATGGGTCGGGAACCGCGCTGGGTGCAGTCGCTCAAGGCCCGCTACGTCCTGCTGATCGACCGGCTGCTGCCGCGCTGGCGGATGCTGGGCCTTGTCGCCACGGCCCTCGTGGTCGTCGCCGGGATCGGCCTGGCGATGTCGGGCCGGGCCTTCCTGCCCGAGTTCAACGAGGGCAGTCTGACCGTCAACGTCACCACCCTGCCCGGCACCTCGCTGGAGGCGTCCGACGCCGCCGCCGCCCAAGTCGAGGCCGCCATGCTGTCCCAGCCGGAGATCGCCACCACGGCCCGGCGCACCGGCCGCGCGCCCGGCGATCCCCATGCGCAGGAGGTGTTCGCCTCCGAGATCGAGGCCTCGCTGCGGTCCGGGGGACGCGATCGCGAGGAACTGCTCGACGCCCTGCGCGGCTCGGTCGGGCAGATCCCCGGGGTCCAGGCCATCTACGGTCAGCCGATCTCACACCGCATCGACCACATCCTGTCGGGCGCCCGCGCCAACATCGTGGTGAAGGTCTTTGCAGCGGATACGCCGACGCTCAGCCGCCTCGCCCAGGAAGTTCAGTCGCGCGTCGCCGAGGTGCCGGGCGCGGTCGACGTCCAGACCGACACCCAGAGCCAGGTGCCCTATCTGCGCCTGCGCTTCCGCCGCGCCGACCTGGCGCTGGCGGGCCTGACCCCGGAAGAGGCGGCCACGGCCGTCGGGGCCGCCGTCGGAGGGGCCACGGTCGGCACACTGATCGAACGTCCGGTCATCACCGATGTGGTGGTGCGCTACGACCCCGCCCGGTTCGGCGACGGCTCGACGATGGAGTCCATGCTGCTGTCGACCGGCGACGGCCGCCTGATCCCGCTGTCCGCCGTGGCCGACGTGGTGCGCGACCAGGGCCCGAACTCGATCTCGCGCGAGAGCGTGGAACGGGTCCAGCTGGTTCTGGCCAATGTCTCCGGCCGCGACCTCGGAGCCGTCGTCGACGACATCCGCGCCGCCCTCGAACCGATGGACCTGCCGGAAGGCACCCGCATCGAGCTGGGCGGGCAGTTTGAGAGCGCCGCCTCCGCGACCCAGACCCTGCTGGCGCTGGGCGCGATCGTGCTGCTGGGCATGTTCCTGCTGTTGCGCCAGGCGTTCCGCTCCAACCGAGACGCCGGCATCGTCATGCTCAACCTGCCGCTCGCCCTGGTCGGCGGGGTCGTCGGCCTGTGGCTGATCGGCGGGGTGCTGTCGGTGGCGACCATCATCGGCTTCATCACCCTGTTCGGCATCGCCACCCGCAACGGCGTCATGCTGATCAGCCACATCAAGCATCTGCGCGAGGTTGAGGGCGTCAGCGATCTGACCCAGGCGGTGCGTCAGGCGTCCGAAGAGCGGCTCGTGCCGATCCTGATGACCGCCATCTCGGCCGCCCTGGCCCTGACGCCCCTCGCCCTCGCCATGGGTCAGCCCGGCAGCGAAATCCAGGCGCCGATGGCGGTGGTCATCCTGTGCGGCCTGATCAGCTCCACGGCCCTGAACATGCTGGTGTTGCCCGCCATCTATCTGCGGGTCGCGGGACGGGACGTTTCAAAGCAGTAGGGCGCCGGCGGCGCCCGCCGCCAGGATACAGACCGGGACGTTCCAGCGGCTCTTCCACAGATAGAGCACCGCCAGCGCTACGGCGAAGATGACCGCACCGACCGCCAGCGGGTCGATCCTCTGGGCGCTGGTGACGGCCAGTTGCAGCGTTGTGGCGGCGATCAGGCCCACCACCGCGGCGGCCACGCCTTCCAGCAGGGCGTGGAGGCGTGGCTCTTCCAGCACAGTCTCGAGCCGGTCGTAGAACAGCAGCGAGAAGGCGAAGGCCGGCAGGAAGACGCCCGCCGTCATGACCACGGCGCCAAGCGGCCCACCGGCGACATAGCCGACGAAGGTGGCGAAGATGATCAGGGGCGCCGGCAGAATGCCGGACAGGGCCAAGCCGTCGAGAAACTGGCCGTCGTTCATCCAGCCTTGGCCCACCGCGTCGTTGCGGACGAAGGGGATCGCGGTATAGGCGCCGCCGAATGTCAGGAGCCCGGCCTTCAGCCCCGAGGCGAACAGGGCGGACAGGGAGGCCGACCCGGCGGTCGTGGCCGCCGTCACCACGGGCGCATCGGTGCGGAGAAACACGACCGCCACGCAGGCCAGCACCGCCGTCGTCACGACCAAGGCCGCCCAGCGATCGGCCCGGACCGCCAGCAGGGCGTAGACGGCGCCCCCGGCCGGCAGGGTGATCCAGAACGGCGCCCCGGCCAGGGCGGCGATGCCGCATGCGGCGGCGATGGCCCAAAGGCGGACGTTCAGCAGAACATGCTCGCCGATCCGGTGCACGGCGCGCACGATCAGGGCGATGACAGCAGCCTGGACGCCGAGGAAGGTGGCGCCGATCAGCGTGCCCTGCATGTCGAGGGCGAAATAGGCCCATGACAGCAGGAGCATCAGCAGGAACCCCGGCAGCATGAAGCCGAGGCCAGCGAGAAGGCCGCCGACGCGTCCCTTGGCCCGCATGCCGAGGTGAACGCACAGTTCGTGGGCTTCCGGACCGGGCAGGACCTGCATGACGGCCAGCAGCCGGTTGAACCGCGCGCTGGAAATCCAGCGCCGCTCGTCCACCAACTCGCGGCGGATCATGGCGATCTGGGCGACCGGCCCTCCCCAGGCCATGAAGCCGAAACCGAGGAAGATCAGGAACACCCTGCCGTAGCCCATAGCGGGCGGCGTCGGCTCGGACGAAATCTCGTCAGTCGTGGATACGGTTTCCGTCATCGGTTCACCCATGCGCTCCGGTCCGCGCGCGAACGGCGCGGCGTGGAGCGGGTCTTGGACGACGGGGTCGTCTGTTCCCGGGAGCCCGCGACGCCCCGGAGAATTCGACTATCGCGTCAAGGGACTGCTCCGGCAAGCGCGACAGGCCGCCTTGACCGGCGCCTTACTCGGTCTCACCCCGGGCTCCCGTCGCTGCCCCGGACCCGGCGATGATGGAAAGGGCCTCTGGATGACGCCCCGGGTGTATGGTGTCGGCAGCAGCCACAAGGATGGGAAGCGATGCTCTATCTGATCATCAAGGCGGCGGTTTCCGGCATCGTGATCGCCCTAGGGAGCGAGGTGGCCAGACGCTATCCGGGCTGGGGCGCGCTGATAATTTCCCTGCCTTTGGTCTCCATTCTCGGCATGATCTGGCTATGGCGGGACACCGGCGACGCGGTCCGGCTGGCGGACCACGCCCAGGCGACCTTCTGGTTTGTATTGCCCAGCCTGCCGATGTTTCTGGTTATTCCGGCCCTGCTCAGGCGCGGCATGGCGTTCTGGCCTGCGCTTGCCATCGGCTGCGCCGTCACCGTGTTGCTTTACGCCATGATGATCCAGGTATTGCCACGGCTGGGTGTGCGACTTTGAAAGCGGTCCACAGGCGCCGAGGAGGAAAGTCCGGTTCGTGGCCGCTACCCTATGTCTCCTGATGGCGCTCGGCTGACGTGAGTTCAGCAGGCCTGGCAAGGTCGCATGGGTGGAAAGCGGGCCTGGACCACCGATCGTGGCCTGAACAGTTGATGCGACGCTTCAGGAAACGGATCGGGCCGCCGATTGGAGATCAACCCCGGGTCCTGCACCGTCCATCCCGAGCTTCCCCGCAACCCAAGCCAACGTCGGCCCCTGCAACAGCCCGGAGACGATGACCACGAAGAACACGATATTGAAGATGGTCTGTGATCCCGGCACCCCCGCCACGATTGGGAAGGTGGCCAGCACAATGGGAACCGCACCGCGCAGTCCCGCCCACGAGACGAACAGCTTGGCACGCCAGTCGAACGCCCGAAACGGCGCAAGGCAGATGAAGACGCTCAACGGGCGCGCTACCAGCATCAACACCGCCGTGATGGCGAGGCCCGGACCGACCACGCCGGGCAACTGGGTCGGAAAGACGAGCAGTCCCAACGTTAGGAACATCACCACCTGCGCCAGCCAAGCCAAGCCGTCTTGAAACAGGGAAATCGTGCGCCTTGCTGTATAATCGCGATTGCCCGCCATGAGGCCGGCGATATAGGCCGCCAGAAAGCCGTTGCCGCCGATCACCGCCGCGAACCCGTAGCTAAATAGGGCCGCGCCGATGGATACCACCAGCGACAGGCCGCTGCCCCGCAGCCGCATGCGCTTTATGAAGCTGGGCAGCAGGAAGCCGACGCCAGTTCCCACCATGGCCCCGACGCCCATCTGGATCAGGAAGGCAGGGGCGAATGGGAGAAGCGAAGCCTGCGGGGTCGCCACCAGCACCAGGGCGGCTCCCACCAGGAAGATGGCCATAGGATCGTTTGTACCGGATTCCAGCTCGATCAGGCCGGTCAGGTCGTTCCTGAGCGCACCGCCCTGGCCCCGAAGAGTAGCGAAGACCGCGGCGGCGTCAGTGGAGGCGATGACCGCCCCAAGAAGAAAGCCTTGGATCGGGGTGAAGTCGAGCAGCAGAACCGCGGCGGCGCTGACAACCCCTGCGCTTATCATCACTCCCACGGTGGAGAGTACCAGAGCCGGGGCCACTATGGGGCGCACCAGCTTCCAGTCGGTATCCAGCCCGCCCGAGAACAGGATGAAGATCAGGCACGCCACCCCGATGGTCTGGGCAAGGGAATAATCAGAGAATGCGATGCCGAACAGCCCGTCCGATCCGGCGATCATGCCCAAGGCGAGGAAGCCGATCATGGCCGGCAAACCGAACCGGCTGGACAGGCTGCCCGCCACCACCGTGGAGAGCAGAAGGACGGCAACGACAAGAAAGGCGAGATCGACGGGGTTCATCCCCTTCCTTGAAAGGGACCGCAGGGCTGCTGACAAGGGCGGCGAGGATTAACCGCCAAAGCTTGCTGGCCGGTAGGTTCGAGGCGCTGAGGCTCGGGCCGTCAGGTTGAGCGGCACCTTTGAGTCGAAACCAGCCTGAGGCGGAAAGCCGGAACACGGCCCTGGGTAGGCCGTCTGAGTGTCGCCTTCTTGGCGGTCGACGAAAGACCGCTTCTGGCGCCTCATAGACCTAGAATCGTATCCCCCGTTCGTGAAACTAGGCCGCTATTGAGAGCGGGGCTTCCTTGCCCCGCGGATCAGGCCGGCCAAGTTTGCGCGACGGCGGCGATAGCCGGAAGCTCCTCACAAAAGACTGTGTGTCTTCGTGCCCAGAGCCGTTGCAGCAGGCCCGTGGGTGCCAGATGATCGTATTTCGCGCTCTGAAGGTTCTCGACAAACTCACTGAGGGCTTGGGCCGAGGGCGCGCCACCGAGCTGCATCAACAAACTTCTGGCTTCCGTCGCCGTCGTGTCGGCCAAGGTGACGCCGAGGTCGTGAACTTCGCAGCCGATGCCGGCGGCCGTCAGAGCCACGGCGACCACATTGTTCATCGCAGTTCCCCGCCATATCAGCACATGGGTGTCGCCCCCCGAACGGACGAGGCCGGTGCGATCAAGGTCCAGGTCCGCGAATGCTTCCCGTCCTTGGGCGAGGAAGGTCATGGACTGGGCGTCCAGCCACTCTGGCATGTCGGCGTCCAGATAGACCTTGCGCATCTCCTCAAGGATGCGGTCGTCGAGCGGTTCGTTCGACTGACGGTCGAATTTAGGCAGGCGTCCGCTTGGATGGGGGGCGACCGAGAGGACGCGGGCCCTATCGTCGACATCGACCACCCGCCATCGCCGGCCGGCGAAGGCAAGCAGACTGCCGACCGCCAGCGCATTGGAAATCGGAATCTGACCGAGGGGCCGGGCACCGTGAAGTAGCTTCCATTCCTGGTCCGTCTCGAACACCGCATAGAATTCGCGCGCAGACGTGAGGGCCTCGCCTTCGGGTCCCAGCATGATCAGGCCGTCCGGCGACTGCTCGATTACGGCCAATCCCGGCGTGGCGAGATGGCGGAGGAGTTCGATGAAGTCGGCGATCTCGATCGAGGACAACGGGCCCTGTTCGCAGAGAATTCGGTAGAGGCCATCCGGCTTGACGCCCCCTCGCTCGACAATGACCGACAGGAGCTGATGGATCAGGACGGTGGCCACCGCCGGATCCGACTTGGGCGATTCCAAGAAGCGGGCCAGTAGGAGCCGCACCACCGCGACCGCCCTGACGGTCTGGGGACGAAGGCGATCCAGGGGGTCCAAGGCGCGCCCCAGATGCCGCTCGCGCGTATAGAGGCGAAGAATGGCCGGAGCTCCGGCGCGGCGCCCGCTGCGCCCGAGCCGCTGGCGCAGGCCAGCCAACGATCGTGGTGCGCCGATCTGGGCCACGCTCTTCACCGACCCGAGGTCGATTCCGAGCTCCAGCGTCGTCGTCGCCACGCCAGTCGTGGGCAGCGAGCCGGCCTTCAGGCGGCGCTCCAGTTCCTCGCGGAGCTCCTTCGACAGACTGCCGTGGTGAGGGAAGAACTCGTTCGGCACGCCCGCCTGCTCGGATCGAGTCAGAAGCCGGTTCGACAGGGCCTCGACCGTCCGGCGCGAGCCGCCGAAGACCAGATGGTTGTCGCCTCGCAGCGTCTCGAACAGGTGGTCGGAAATGACGTCCAGGGCCTGCGGAGCCTCTCCCTCAAGGGCATCGGCCCCGGGATCGCCTTCGGGCGGCTCCTCATAGCCTCGAACCTGGAGGCGAAGCTCCGGCGATCCGGACGTTTCGGCGACGCGATCGACGGCGTCGGGCGCCTGCGGGTTCATCCATGTCGCGGCGAAGGTCATGTCCCCCAGGGTCGCCGAAAGGCCGATCCGGCGCACCCGTCGGCCGATCAGAAGGTCGATCCGTCGCAACAGGCTGGCGAGATGCAGACCGCGCGGACCTTGCAGGAAAGCATGCAGCTCATCGATGACGATCGCGTCGAGTCCGGCGAACAGTCTTTCTGCGTCCCGCGTCCGGCGCAGGAAGAGCGCCTCGATGGATTCGGGGGTGATCAGCACCACTCCGGCGGGCGACTTCATGATCCGCGCCTTGGGGCCGGCGGGCGCGTCGCCATGCCATTTCGCGACCGGCAGCTCGAGCCGCTCCGTCAACAGCTCAAGCCGCCTGTGCTGGTCGTTGATCAGCGCCTTGAGCGGGCTGACGTAAAGGACGGAGAGACCCGGGGTTTCCCGTTCCGCGGCCCGGGTGAGAAGCGGAAGGAACACCGCTTCGGTTTTTCCGGCGGCCGTCGAGGCAGAGATGAGCACGTCCCGGTCATGTCCCAGGACCGCCTCGATCCCGTTCACCTGAACGGGACGAAGCTCCGACCATCCCTGTTCCCGCACCCATTTGCGGACCTGCGGATGCAGCCGGTCAAACGCCTCCATCCTAGAGCCGCAGGGTCGCCAGGCCGTCTTCCGTCACATCGTCGGCCACCTCGTGCTCGCGGGCGCCCTCCGCGTCGTTGGCCACGTCCACGCCGCCGATCAGTTCGCTCCAGCCCTGTCCCGGGTTCTGCTCAAGCACGGCCAGAAGTTGGACGAAGGCCTTGATCGTGTTTCGGGGCGTTCGGAAATAGGCCTCGCCGATCCGTTTGTTGCAGTGGGTCATGAACAGCGGCAGCGCTTCGTCCGGAACCAAGTGGCGGGCTGGATCGCCTTGGGAGAAGACGTTGCGGATGTTGGCGAGCAGCACCAGCAGGTCTTCCGGCGTCAGGCTCTGCAGGCGCACAACGGGGCCCGAGAGGTCGATGAGTCCCTGGCCGGCGAAGGCGTTCTCCATGAGGCGGGACTGAAGCGCCTCGTAGCTGTAGAGCCCGCGGCGCGAGTCCATGAGGAACTCAGGCGTGCCGCCGAACACGAACCCGATACCAGAGGCGCTGCCTTGCAGGCCGTCGTTCACGATGCGCAGGATCTGTTCGAAATTCTGGTTTCGCGCCTGGGCGCTCTGCAGCTTGTAGAGATTGACCATCTCGTCAAAGACCACGACCAGACCTGCATATCCGGCGAGCCGGACGAAGGCGGCGAGCAGCTTCAGGCTGTCGTAGACGTCCCCGTCGTCGATGATGTTGCGCACGCCCAGCGCCTGCCGCGCCTCCGTCTTGGTCGAATACTCGCCTCTTAGCCAACGCAGGGCCGCCCCGGTCAGGCCGGCGTCGTCGGTCTCGCTGCCGCGCCAGTAGGCCTTGAGCACGGCCGCATAGTCATATCCCCCGACATGCACCTGAAGAGCGGCGAGCCGAGCGTCGATCGCGGCCTCTACAGCCGTTCCCTTGTCTTCCGCGTCGCGCACGCATTCGGTGATGAATTTCTCGACGACCGTGGCGAGCGCGCCGCCGTCCGGCTTGGTGCGCGTCGCCAGATTGCGAACGGCTTCCGCATACAGCCCCCTGGCCTGTCCGGCGGTCGCGTGAATCCGGCGATCAGGCGCCAGGTCGGCATGGATCGTCACGCATTTGCGTTCGAGCGCGATGAGCCGCACGAGGTTGAGAAAGAAGGTCTTGCCCGCGCCATACTCGCCGATGACAAAACGCACTGCGGATCCCCCGTCCGCGATGCGGTCGATGTCGCGCACCAGCGCGCCCACCTCTCCGGCCCGGCCGACCTGGATGTGGGCGAGCCCCGTCCGCGGTACGACGCCCGCCGCCAGGGCCTGAAGAATGGTGTCACGGTCGCGGGTCTTGAGCGAGGCTGTGGCGGTCATGTTGCGGTCTCCAGGGCGGTCAGCCGATCCCGGAGGTGGCTGGCGGGATAGATGTCGTCGTCCTCTTCGAGGAGCGCCTCATCGAAGATCTCGAAGGCCCATTCGTTGATCGTCTCGAGCGCCCCGCCCGGCAGGAGTTTGAGATCCCGGGCCCGGGCCTCGAAGGCGTCGCGATCCAGGCGGCCGGACGTCAGAATCGCTGACAGCAGGTCCGCATGCCGCGCGTCGAGACCCTCGAAACGTGAACTAGACGTGGTCGAAGCCCGCGTCGGCGCCTCTTCCACCGGGTCCTCAATGAAGATGCTCGTGAGGAGGGCGGAGACCTGCGACGTCTCCTCCCGGATCCTGGCCAGGCGGGTCGCATCGAAGGCGACGACCGCAGCCGCTTCGGACGGAATCGGGACGCCGGCCGTGTGTTCCGCTGCGGCCACGGTGACCGGTTCGTCCGTGCGCCCCGTGCCTCGGTGCAGGGCCGCGTAGGCCTCATCCTGAGGCAGTCCGAGCGCCTTGTGGAGTTTTTCGAGAAAGCGCACCTCGACCGGCAAGACACGACCGTCGGCCAGGACGGTGGAGACGGCGGCCTGGATCGCCGCGCGGGTGGCGTTCGCGGGCAAGGCGCCGAGACGTTTCAGCGCGGCTTGAAGACGGGGCGGGTCACGGCTGAGCCACAGCGCATGGGCCGCGAGGCGCCGCCGCTCGTCGACGGAGAGCTCCGGAAGCGCGGCGAGGTCTGTCGCGACCTGGTCGAGTTCGGCGGGAACGACCTCGCCGTCCGAGGCCGCGGCGAGAAGCGCGATCTCGACCAAGGTGCGCGCCGCGATGAACGTCGCCCCGGTTTGGGCGGGGGCGCCCGTTGCGCCCTTGAACAGAACGATGGCGCCGTCCCGGTTCAGGGAAGCCTCGGTGTGGCGGCGATCGGGCTCAAAGGCGAACCCGAGACGATCCAGCAAGCCCGCAATATGACGCTGCAGGGTGACGGGAAGCTTGTCGTCACCGTCTTCAATCTCAAGAAGGGCGAGAATCTCGCGCGTGCGCGCGCTGGCCATCGGCGCGTCGCCGAGCAGCTGGTTCATGGCGGCCCGAACAGCGCCGACTCTTTCGCCGAAACGAAGATCAACTGTATCCGGGGGCAGGCAGAGGGCACCCTCAAGCGTGTCCCTCGCGTCCGATCGTTTCAGCAGGAGGCGGCTCAGGGCGTCGAGTTCAGGCTGCCAACCCAACAGCAGATCACGCAGACGGGTGACCGGCTGCGTTAGGGCGGCGATATCAGGCAGGTCGCCGATGGACAGATTGACCTGGAACTCGCTGCTCGCCGCGCGGTACTGGGCGTTCAGCGGACGCTTCGGGGCCCGGACCTTGATCCCATCGGGGTAGAGTTGGGTGAAACGGTGCCGCCAGAGCTCGGTCAGTTCGGGAAAACAGCGCCGGCCCGCCGCTCCGAGATAGGTGTCGGGCATGCCAAGGATCCAGAGGAGGCAATCATCCGCCTGGAGCGCCTCGCCCGCCGCCAGCTTCCCGCCCAGATACCGGCGAACGGACAGTGGCATCTCCCAGTCGCCGGCCCGGAGGTCGGGGGAGAGTTCTGGCGCCTGCGCCGCCGCGCTGCGAACCAGTCTTGCCGCGGTCAACAGCCGCTTCGCATAGCCGTGGAATGAGTGGTTGTCCTGGTACTGCGCCAGCAGGCGTTCGACTTCGGCTATGATGACGTCGAGTTCGGCGCGGGCGTTGTCGACGAACAGGCGGCGTTCGAGGCCGTAGAAGAAGATGAAGACATAGCCGATTCCCACCCTGGTCGTTCGACCTCCGGCCAGCCAATCCAGATAGGTGCGGCGGCCGCCGGGCGACAAGGCGTGGTAGGAGGGCCAGTAGGACAGGGCGATTCCGAGTTGGTCCTCTCCGGTCAGACCCACCCGGGCCGTCGGATCCACACGGTCCCGCGGCGTCTCACAGGAACGGGTGGGGCCGACGTAGACCATCGGAGAGACGATCCGGACGCCGCTGATCTCGATGGGGTCGGCCGATCCATACCAGCGCGGCCGGGCGTTGTCGGGCTTCGCGAAGTTCGCCGACGGCGATTGGTCTGTTCTGACGTCGGGGACCTCATTGGGCCGGTCCGGCGCCTGTGTCGGCGCCGGCGCCGACGGTGTGGCCGAAGCGTACATCAAGGGCGGCGCCACCGCGGCGCCGCTCTGGAGCGCTCGCGCGTGGTCCAGCACCCGATCAGCGGTTTCAAACCGCCGGTGCCTGCAGAAGAATCCCTGCGATGTGCGCTTGATCCCGTAACCCTCGACAAGCCGAAGGTCGTCCGCCGACAACCCTGCCGTCCAGGCGTCCAGGTCGACGACGGCCACAGACGCTTGTGAGGACGCCGGATCGGAGGGGACCGAGAGATCTATCGTCAGTCGCGCGGTTTCGAGACGCGACGGGACGGCCGGATGCGACGCAGAACGCGCCGCTTTGCGACTGGCGCCCCGCAGGTTGAACCAGACGACCAGGGCGGCCAACGCCAATACCCAGAACCAGAAGCCCATGCCACCCCCGCAGGACGGCCAAGCTACTATCTGTGAGTGTGATGATCCACTCGAATCAATCCCGCGGTCCCGAGGGTGTGGTCGACTCAAGGTGTCGCCGGATGAACTGGACTCTCATCGTGTGCGCAGCTTAGCTGGGGCTGGAAGGGGCGCTGTTATGACAATGCTGACCATCGACCATTTTCTTACGGCAAGGGCCGGGCTCAGGCGCAACCTCTCACAGTCGCGCGCCGAACGGCTGGGTCGGCCGATCAAGGGGCACGAGTTCGACGATCACGGGATGCTGGTCGAAGTCGATGATCCGCCAGCCCCGCCGATGGCTTTTCACCTGATCTATTCCGACGCCAGGAATGCCTTGTCGGGTCGGTGCGTGACGCTGAACAGTCTCAAGCATGAGGTCACTGACGTCAGGCTGACGGGCTACTGCTACATGCGCTCGGCGATGCGAATGTTCATGGCGTCACGGGTGGTCGAGGCGACCGACCTGGCGACCGGAGAAGTGCACGATGACGGTCTCGAATTCTTCCGTGAGCATCCGCTTCTGAAAATGATGACGGCGAGCGAGGTCGCCGCGCGATCCCCCGAACTCCTCGCGCTGCAGGATTGCCGGGACGAGATCATCATCCTCAGCTTTGTCGGCGCATCAGACGGCGATTTCGACGAGGACGAACGGGAGCAGATCGTCAGACACGTCATGCTGAGATCGGACGATCCGCTTCATGAACCCACGATCCGTAAGCGCGTAGCGTCTATCGTGCCCGATGAGCGGGCGTTCGAGCGCGCCTTGAATCGACTATGCGCCGGAGAAGGCGACCCGGCCGCCCTCATGCGGTCGATGCGGCGCGTTATCGATGCGGACGGTGAGGTCGATGCCGAAGAGGTGGCGTTCGCGTCCGAGATTCAGGCACGTCTGCGGGCCGCGGGGCGGCTTTAGGAACGGGCGGCGCGGTCGTCGCCTGTTGCGATACTCGCCCACGGTCCCGTACGCTGTCCCTTGCCGCGACTCCTTAGGTCGCCTTGGTGCATCGGGGTTGCGGGCGCATCCTCAGTCCGACCGGTATAGTGGCGCATCGAGCACGGCCGCCTAGACTCGACCAAATGACTCTGAGTCGTCGAACGACTGGCAGATCATTTACTAGGCACAAATGCGTCGGAGGTGGGCGAGGTGAGCCGGATCGACAATCCGCATCATCTCTAGAAGCGTCGCGTTCGCGTCCCGGGTCTCTTCCAGCGTCATCGAAGAGAAGCCAATCAGATCGTCCAGACTTTCGGAATGCGACTCGACCTGAGCCAGACGTTCCAGCGCGGTGATGCGGTCCTGGTCAAGGTCGGTGTACTCTGCACAAAGCTGCGCGATCTTCGGCGCCAGCCCGGAGCTTCCGGGGCATCTGAAGGCGAGAAAGACGTCAAGAACCCGCCGAAGCACGTTCGGCATCATGTAGGCGTACTCGAACTCGGGGTCCGTTTCCGCTTCGAACTTGAGGACGTGGTGAAACAGGAAATGGTACTCGAAATCGTAGTCGCGCAGCAGCTTCGACATCTCGACAAAGCTGGCTGATCGCGCGGTCCCACCCTTCGGAATCGTCACATCCATGAACAAGAAGGTGGCGGTGGGGGCCTTGTCCTTTTCGATGGGCCGGTGCCGGTTCTTCCAAGCCTTTTTGAACTCGTTCATGCACTGCTGATTATGTGTCAGCACGAAGAGCTGGCCAGCCTTGTCCAATCGGCTCTTCACCAGCGCACAGGCAAAATTCAACGCCTTGGTGTCGAGGCTGGAAATCGGATCGTCCACGACGACGATCAGATCTTTCAACTTCCGACCGTCCGACTCCAGCGTCGATATGAAGTAGCAGAGCGCAATCGCGGTTTTCTCGCCTTCGCTTGGGGTTCCCTCAACGAGTCGCCCGTGGCGATGGATCTCGTAGCCCTCCGCGACTGCTGAGATCGTCAGTTCACCGTGCCCCAGATAGGATTCGATAAGCTTGTTGATCTTGTCTGCGGCTGGCCCGTGTTCGCGCACCTCCGACTTTAGCCGGGCCACTTCCTGAGTAAGGTGCGTAAGGTCCGCTTCCGCAGATATCGCTTCAGTTTCGGCCGCCTTCTGGTCGGCAACCAAGGCATCATATTCTACTCGGCCGCTCGCCAAGTAGTGCCGCCGCACAGCTATGCGTGCGTCTTCCTGATACCGGTCAAAGCCATCAATGCGCTCGTTATGGGCCCGCAAAAGTCCGTTCAGTTCACCGAGGATGCCCGTTAGGGCCGCGACGGCTTCGGCGATGTCCGGTTCGGACGCGAGACCCCCGGCATCCGCAGGCTGGGTCGGCTTGCCCTTCTTGTCCGCCAGAACAGCAACGCCACCGGACACGAGTCGTTCGCAGGCTTTGATCGCCTCGATAAGCCGCTCACGAGTTTCCTTGTAAGGCTGACGAAGTTCGACAGAGACAGCGTCTAGCGTTGCGACTGCGATCCGCAGATCGGCCAATGCAGACAGCGTGGCCTCGCCATCGGCATGGGCGCTTCCCACCAATTCAAGGAAACGCTCGAGCTTGTCATCAAAGGCTCGTTCGAGCACTTCGCGGCGTGCTGGCTGGATCGGCCCCGTGCAGAACAAACAGGTCTCTAGGTCATGGGCGTTATGATACGTGGCGCCTTCCTTGACCCAGAGAACCATATCCGGGTGCTGGCTCAGTTCCGCAATCACCACCGTCCCCGGGGTTTGCGCGGCAAGCTCACGAGCTTGGCTGATCGTCTCAACGATTGGCCGATCCTGGAAGGTCAGCTCATTCACCCGCGCCATCGGCTCGTCGAGCCGACATGTAGCCTTGGCCGCCTCCAATTGCTCCTCGGTCAGGTCCGCGCCTGGCCCCAGATCCAGCGTCCCGAAATCTTGCACTAGCTGTGGGGCTTCGTACTTCCGATTTCGGAGGCGTAAGTTCTCGGCAACAAGCTTGGCCCGTTCCCGTTTGAATGTCGCGAAGGCTTTTTCCTTTGCCTTCAGGAGAACGTCCGCATTGGTCCGACGGAGTTGCGCTGCTGGCACGGCGGCCTCTTGTCGCGCCAACTCCGCCGCCAGTTCCGCCTGCTCTCGTCCGATGTAGAAAACGGGGTTGGCCGTCCCTGTTGCCCACTGCAGATTGTGTTCAACAAAGTCGGCGTTGAACACGAGGACCCGCTGCTCCAACCCCGTGAGCTTATCCGGGCAGCCGAGAATTGCGCCGTCATCGAGCTCAAACTCGAAGGCGCAGGCAGGGGGTAGCTTCCCATCGCGATTGCCAGATTGGAGGCTGGCAAACAGTCGCGACAACGTGCTCTTACCCGATCCGTTGAAGCCGTAGATCAGGTTGTACCGGCGCAAGGAGAGCGTGGGCGTCCGGACCATTCTGTCAGCCAAGACCCCCGCACCTCTCAATGCGCGGATGTTCGAAATTATCGCCACGTTCCCCCCCGGGTTCGTGCCTTGAAGGCTCGTTACCCTGCGCCTCTTTGCGCAGACTTATAAGAGCAAATTACTACCATAGTATCGTTGGTTGTAGCGGCTAAAGCGCGGGGTGCGCGGTTGCCTAGGCATTTGGCGTCGTCCGAAACAACATCGAAAGGGCCGTCAGAATTCGTTCAGACCGGCGACGGCCAAACTTCTGGGTTCTGCCCGTCCTGCCGAGACTGGACGAAAGCGCCATAGTGGCCGACGGGAGGGCTCCAGAAGCGGCACTTCGGCTGTCATTTGGAATGTCGTGTTTCCGGGGGTATCCGCAGGACCGCTTCTGGCGCATCTCGGACGCTTTCGCTCAAGGCCGATCCCCCGGTGCTTATCGCGGCTGTCTCGTCGCCGCTGCGGCGGGGGGGGCGAACCGCGGGTCTCGTGGCGATGATGATGGGCTCCATCACGGTCGGGAGGGCCGACGTTTGGGCGCTTCGGCGTGGAGGCGGGCAGGCTCACGGGCCGCCTAGGCCGTTGGGCGGGTGAAGACCGGGGGGCGGCGGCGTCTCCTGCGCGCGCCAGCATCGCGCGGCCTCTCTGTGGCTTGATCTGATCGAAAGCCGGCGGCTTCCGCAACCGGGCGGGGCGAGTTTCTTCCC
Organism: Brevundimonas sp. UBA2388; assembly: GCA_002343425.1. Lineage (GTDB taxonomy): Bacteria > Pseudomonadota > Alphaproteobacteria > Caulobacterales > Caulobacteraceae > Brevundimonas. Next base: position 52,384 of record DDSO01000059.1, on the reverse strand, counting down.
CGGCCTGCGGCCTCCTCGCGAGACAAGAAACACGCCCCGCCCGGTCCTGCGCTGTCGCTTCGGGATCTTGCGCCTTGGGGGCGCTGCGACCTGCGGGCCGCCCGTCTTCCGATCGGACGATCGCCATCGAGGCCGCGGCAGGCGTGGCCCGAGATCAGCAAGGAGACACCACCATGGCCACCATCGGAACCTTCACCCGGCAAGCGGACGGCGCCTACAGCGGTTCGATCAAGACCCTGACCCTCAACGTCAAGGCGGCCCAGCTGCGGGCCAATGAGAAGACCGACGACAAGGCGCCCGACTTCCGCATCTTCTCCGGCCAGACCGAGTTCGGCGCCGCCTGGAAGAAGACCTCCCGCGAGGACCGGGAATACCTCTCGGTCAAGCTGGACGACCCGAGCTTCNNCCGAGCCGCGGCGGCGCTGAGGCGCCGCCGCCCTTCCTCAAAACCCTTCATCCGGAGGCCGCCATGCCGCGCCCCAACGAACCCGCTCGTCCGGACCTCTACAGCCGGATCACCGACAAGATCATCGCCCAGCTGGAGACGGGCGTTCGCCCCTGGACCCAGCCCTGGACCGCTTCGACCAGCGTCAGCCGGCCGCTCCGCCACAACGGCGAGGCCTACAGCGGCGTCAACGTCCTTTTGCTCTGGGCTGAGGCCATGGCCCGAGGCTTCCAGTCTCCCACCTGGATGACTTTCCGTCAGGCGCTGGCACTGGGCGGCTGCGTCCGCAAGGGCGAGACCGGCTCCACCGTGGTCTACGCCAACACCCTGGCCCGTGCCGAGACCGACGAGTCCGGCGAGGAGCAGCTGCGCCGGATTCCGTTCCTCAAGGCCTACACCGTCTTCAACGTCGAGCAGATCGACGGGCTATACGAAGGTCATACGCCGCCGCCGGCGCTGGTCGTCAATCCGGACAGCCGGATCGCCCGGGTCGACGCCTGGTTCGCGACCTTGGGCGTAGACGTTCGCCACGGCGGCGGCTCCGCCTTCTATCGGCCGTCGACGGACCATGTGCAGATGCCGGCCTTCGACCAGTTCCGCGACGCGCAGAGCTACTACGCCACCTTGGGCCATGAATGCGTGCACTGGACCGGCCATGCCGCTCGCCTCGCCCGCGACTTCAGCCGTTCGACCCGGGCCTACGCCCGCGAGGAGCTCGTCGCCGAACTCGGGGCCGCCTACCTCTGCGCCGACCTCGGCCTGGCGCTCGAGCCGCGCGAGGACCACGCGGCCTATCTCGACCACTGGCTCGAGGTGCTGCGCGGCGACAAGCGCTTCATCGTTTCCGCGGCGGCCCACGCCCAGCGCGCCGTGGCCTTCCTTCACCGGGCGACCTGAGCCGCGACCGCCTCACCAATCCAGGCCGAGCGCGATCACTGTCGCGTTCGGCCTGGCGCGCGTCCGTGCGTTTCCAGGGGCGTCGGGGGGGCGGCGCCCAGCGCGCGGGGTCGCCGATGGCCTTATGGCCGCGGGAGGCCTAGATTGAGACTGTGGAAGACCGGATTGAAGCCTTCATCGGCGCGTGGATGCGCGACCATCGAGCGGTGCTGGAGGAGATCGTTCTTCTGCAGGGCGATGATCCCTCGACGCCCTATGGTGCGGCCATGGCGGCCTGCCTCGATCATGCGGCGCCCTGGGCGGACGTCCTGGCGACCCGCCCCGGGGACGATGTCTAGCCGGTCGCCCCGGGAGCCGCGCAGCCGGGTCCGTCCAGTCACCAGAACGGCGATCTGACTGGCCTTGTTCGGCGTCGCATCGTGCGCGTGGTGAATGGCGGGGGCGTCGATCCGCATCTGTTCGACCCTGCCGGTGGTGCGGCGACGGCTCCGGCCGCGCCGCTCGGCGGCGACAAGGTTTGCGACTTGGGTCGACGGAGCATGGCGAGGGTTCTGGAGAACCGCGCCCGACCGTTGCGACGTCTGGATGGCCCTGGTTGTCTCCGCCCGGTTGGGGCGCCCGTCAGGGCGGCGGGCGAGCGGCCGCCTTTGCGGTCGCCGAGGGGAGGGCGGGGAGCACCGGAGACCTACGGGGCGAGGGGGATCTCGGTCTAGGGCAGGATAGGCTTTGCGCCGGCAATGTCACACAGAGACCGCTCCCTTGCCCCACTTCAGCGTCAGGCTCGACGACGATCTGGTCCGCCGCTTCGACGCCGCCGCGGCGAGTCGGGGCGGGCGGTCGCGACTGCTGCGTCGGCTCATGGAGGAGGCGGCGCAGGCCTCGCTGCCGGAGCCCGTTGCGGCGATGCCGGCAGGCCGGACGGGCAAGCTGACCCTGCGCCTCGGCGAGACCGACCTGGCCCGGCTGGAGGCCGAGGCGGCCGTCCTGGGCCTGTCCCGCACCCAGTGGAGCGTCGCGGTGATCCGGCGCCGTTTGCACCGGCGGCCGCAGCTGACGCCTCCGGAGGCGTTCGCGTTCATCGAGGTGCAGCGCGAGCTGCGGCGCATCGGGGTCAACATCAACCAGATCGCCCGGGCGATGAACACCGCCGTGCTGGAGGGGACGGTGCTCGACCTTGAGATCGCCCAGGTCGCGGCCTTCGCCGACGAGATCCGGGCGCATCTGACGGGCCTGACGGCGGCCTTCGAGGGCAATCTCGCCTACTGGTCCGACGGGACATGAGCGACTTCCGGACTCCCATCGGTTTTGAGGAGGCGTTGCGCCCGCCGGTCGATGTCCGGCGCGCCCGGGTGACGTGCGGCGTTCTGGGGCGGCCGTCGGCCGGGGAGGGCTCCCGGGCGCAGTTGATGCGGGTCGCGCGGCGGGTTCCGGAGGTGATGGTCAAGATCACCGGCCGCACTCGTGACGCCGGCCATCTTCAGCGGCACCTGGATTACATCTCCCGCAACGGCAAGCTTGTGCTGGAGGGGCCGGACGGTGAACGCCTGGAAGGTCGGGCCGCGGTCCGGATCCTGGCGGAGGACTGGACCGCCGAACTCGCGGCCGAGCCGGGGCGCCGTCGCGACGCACCGGTGTCCCTGTCCTTGGTGCTGAGCATGCCGGCCGGGACCGATCCCATCCGCGTCCGGGACAGCGCCCGCGCCTTCGCCCAGGCGACCTTCGGAGAGCGCTTCCCCTGGGTGTTCGCCCTGCACACCGACGACCGCCATCCCCACGTCCATCTGACGGTTCGCATGCTGGGGCGGAAGGGCGAGCGTCTGAACCCGCGCAAGGCCGATCTTCAGGCCTGGCGGGAAGGGTTCGCCTGGGCCCTGCGCGCCCGAGGGGTCGAGGCGGAGGCGACTCCTCGTCGGGCCCGCGGCGTGACCAAAAAGGCCGAACGGCTGCCGGTACGAAAACTGCGGGAACGCTTTGTCGCAGGGACCGGGCCGGTCCCGCGCGTCCTCGCCGCCGCCGCTGAGGAGGCGGCCGTGCGGGAAGAGAAAGCTCCTGCCTGGCGCCGGGCGCTGCGGGAGCGGCAGCTGAGGATACGCTGGGCCTTCGTCGCCGAGTCCTTGTCGTTGGGACGATCCGACCGAGCTCAGGACCGGGCCCGCGCGGCGACGATCGAGCAGTTCGTTCGAAGCCTGCCGCCTGTCGAGACACGGCGTGATGAGATCGCGCGCCGGCTGGATGAAGCGCGCCGCCGCGATGACGATGATCGCATGCTGGTCGATCGGCCGAGGCGCCGATGAACCACGGCGATTGGGGGAGGCCCCGGCTAGACCCAGCGATCGTATCGAAGTTGAGCGTTTACCACCCTTGCCAGCGACGGCTTCCCCGACAAGCCGAAAGCGCGTTGAGCAATCACCTCAAGCTCGCCCGCGGCCTTGGGCTTCCAGCCATGCTGTATCGCCCAGGATTTTACGCTGCCGACAGGCGCGCTGTGGCCCTTGTTCCTCAGGATTCGAAAGGTGTCCTGGGCTGACTGCTTGTCGATGGGCCCCAGCATTCCCTGGCCGAGATTCGCACTGGCGGTCAGCGACTCCAAGGCTTTCACAACGCGGGAGTCCGCGACGATCACAGCTGGGGCCTGCGCCGGTTGTCCCGGCACAGTGGGGTTCCAGCGAGCGACCCATTGCGGCGCTCGGCCCACCAGATCCGGAACAGCGACCAAGCCGACGATGTTGGCGACGCCTTCGATCAGCTCCAGCGCCGTGTCGTCCGTATAGTAGGCAATCACCACGGTCTTCTTCGCGCCGATGCGGAACGTCTTCCAGCCGTCGGCTGATAGGGTGATCCCGCCCGGCAACGATAGGGTGTCTCCCTTGGACAGGGCCTTGGCGCTCTGTACGCCAATTACCCCGGCGAGGGTGGCGTTCTTGAGCTGAGGTCGGCTTGGGACAAGAAGGATGATGCTCTGGCTTCCTTCGGACGCGCAGAGGCTCATCGCCGACGTTAGCGCCGCTGGCCACGCCTTCGGGTCATGGCTGTCTAGAGGTATGAGAATTCTCTGGATGGGCGGCAAGTGTCACCTTCGAGTTGTGGTACTGCGCTGCTACCACCCGCGCAGCCCGACATCCATGGGCGAGGTAGCCGGGATCGTTCACGCGGGCCTGTCGAGCGGACGGGCGAGGCGAGGGTGCGACGGATGCAACATTTTGCGTGTAGGTGGGCAGTGATGGCTCGGGATGCAGCGTCGGCGGCATGGACCTGCTGAAATCATCTTTGGTGGCCTTGGACAGCTCGCACTGGGCCGACCTGATCAAGGCGGCGACCTCGCCTTCGTCGGCGATGCGGGCCAAGGCGCGCGCGTTCCCGGCCCAGCTGTTGGCCCAAGGATGCGTGCCACTTTTGTGCTGGCACCATTTCGAAGAACTACTAGCGATCGAGGACGACGCGATCGTCGACGCGCGGCTGGCGTTTATCGAGAGCCTGCCCTTTATCGCCTGGATCCAGTCCCTGGACGAACCGCATGGGTTTGGCGCGATCACCGACGTGGTCGCCGCCGAGGCCATGGCGATTTGCGATGGCGCCGACACGCCATTGGCGGTTCGCGATCAGGCCCGGGCGCGGCTCGTCCGGTTCGGCAGCGGCCTGGACGCCATAGGTCCCGATCGCTGGGTCTGGCACCTGCTGCGTCCCGACATTCTCGAGCGAAATATCTGTTCGCGCACGATCACGGCGATCGCGCCGGTCAAGTTCATGGACGGTTCGACCCCGGTCAGAGCCTTGATGGCCCAGAGCCTCCGGTCCGCCGATGAGGTCAAGGTGCAGTTTGCGGCCATGACCCGCATGCTGACCGGAGAGATCGCAAGGCACGGCGACCGTCGCATTGAGAATCCGCAGGATCTTGCGGCGACCTTCTGCGCCGACACCGCGCAACTGGCGCCGTGGTCGTCTGCCTCGGTGGGGGAGTTCGTCATAGGGGTCGCTGAGGCCCAGGGCGTGAGGGCCGAGGAGATCACCCCAGAAATGACGGTGGACCAGTTGGGTGAACTGGGCGTGTTCCGGTCGAAACTGCGTATCATCGCCGAGAAGACCGGCCACACGGTGGACGAGCTTTGGCAGCGCGTCCGGATGGACCAGTGCCCCCACTGGATTATCGAGGACGGCCTCGGTCGCTACCGCCCTGCGCTGGCGGAACGACGGGGCAGCGACCTCAACGACGGTTATCTGGCCGTCCTGGCCGCCTATGCGGACCATCTCTATGTCGACAAGCGCAAAGCCGAGAACTTCCGCCAGGCCTCAGGTAAGGCGCCGGCCCTGAATGCTCTGATCGGACGCATATGGAAGGCGGCGCACTATGCCGACATTCCACAGCAGCTGGCGGAAGTCGCCGCCTAGCGTTCTATGTTGCGGGGGGGCTCCTCGACCGCCGCTGCGTCCTCGATAGGTCGCGCAAGATCCAGCCGGAGCGCCCGGTCGATGCGTATGGCGTCGGGTTCGTAGACGCCGGCGGCGTCGGCGTAGGCGCGCCAGTCGCGGACGCGGTCGGCGATCTCCCGCACCATGCCGAGGGTCTTGCGGCGCTTGAAGCCGCAGTGGGCGCCGAAGGCGACCAGGTCCTCAAGGATGAACCCGTCGCGCTTGCCGTTGAAGGTCATCTGGTGGGTGCTGGTCCAGGGGCCGGACGGATTGTAGGCGTAGCCGACGTCGAAGGCCGGGGAGAGCCGCCAGCCGCCGGAGCGGTCCATCAGGAAGGCGATGTTCTTCACATGGTCGTCCTGGTTGCGGATGAACAGGTTGAAGACGGCGCGGCGGAACTGCTGCTCGATATCGGCGGCGCCGAGGCCGAGCAGGCGGATCGTCTCGACGGCCTGCTCGTAGCTGTAGGCGCCGGCGGCGTTGAAGTCGAAATGCCGGAGCGCGCCGAGCGACTGCATGTGCAGCTTGCGGCCGTCCGGCGTGCGGTCGAAGCGCCGGGTCATGAAATGGCTGCGTCCGCCCTCGTGGTGCAGGCGGCATTCGGCCATGTCGATGCCGACGTCGGCGGCCATCCTGGAGAAGGCGTATTCGATCAGGCCGAAGCCCTGCGGATCGGCCAGCTCCTTGTCGCGGTTGTTGCTGACGCCGTCGAACTTCATCAGCCAGTCCGAGAAGCCTTCGCCCGCCGGGGCCTGGCCGGAGCGGAACTCGCCGGTCTCCTCGTTCCATGCCAGCACCGCCTTGGCGCGGGCGCCGCCGGCGGAGGTCCCGACCCGCAGGATCTCCTCGAGGGTGTCGTGGTCGTCCTCGCCGGACAGCACGCCCTTCATGTCCTGGCGCATCGACAGGACCTGGTTGGCCAGGTCGACCAGGGCCTCGATCTGCAGCCGGCGCGAGCGGCGGGCGGCCTTCATCAAGGTGGGGTGGAACTCCAGCGCGCCCATGCCGCGGGTGCCGATGTAGCAGAGCCGTTCGACCGGGTTGAACGACCGGGCGTCGCGGCCCTGCCGGGTCAGCCAGGCGTCGATCAGGGCGTTGCCGTATTTGTCGGGCAGGGAGTCGGCTAGCAGGCCGGGCAGGCCCTTGAAGGCGTCGCGGGGCAGTTCGGGAAAGGCGTAGGGAGCCAGGCTCGGCGGCATCACCAGCGGAGAGACGGCGATGCCGCTGGCGACGAACTCGGGAACGTACTGGAACACCGCATGGTCACGGTCCTCCAGCCAGCTGACCGCGCCGATGTCGCGGCCCCACAGGCGGATGGTGGCGTCGGTCACTGGTCGTCGTCCCAGGTCCAGGGCGTGGCCGGGCCCTCGGCGCCCGCGCCACTGGCGCGGCGGCGTTCGCGCCCGGCGGCGATGCGCACCCGATCGACCGGTCGGATGTCGGCGGGCGGGGCGAGGGCCTCGAGCCGGTCCCCCAGGCCGAGCGCCTCCAGCACCCGGATCAGGGTGTCGAGGGAGACGTTTTCTCCTGCCTCGAGCCGGCGCAGGGTGTTGAGGGCGACGCCGGCGTCGTCGGCGAGCTGGCGCTGGGTCAGGTTGCGGTTCAGCCGCTGCGCCGCCAGACGGTCGCCCAGTTGCTCCGCACGGGTCAGAAGGGTGGCTTCGGCGGTGGACATTCAAGAACCCCTATATGGGTGATTGTCGGCAAGTTAAGCCATTATCGCTAATATATGGGTGTTTATGATTCGATCAAGAAGGAATATATAAAGCCCCATATATGGGTGCTTGGCGGCGGTATGGCCAATAAGAACCCATTTATGGATATTTGCGGACGCGCCTGAGCGGCCCGCGCGTCAACGTTTGCGGCGCCTGTCCGCGTCCGGGCGGTCCCTTGTCGCCGACCGTTCGAGGTCTGGCGGCGGCCGGAAGGTGTGGCCGCGCTCGAGGTGGGCGCGGCCCGCGCCCAGGCGCGTTCGAGCAGTCGTGTCCGCGCCGCCGGATCGCCGACCAGGGCGTGGACGGCGGCGGCGGCCAGCCGCATGCGGGCTTCGAGCGGCGGGGACGGGGCGACCGGGCGCTCCGTGGGGCGTGGGCGATCGGGACCCCGGGCGGGGGTCCGGGCCCCGCCCGCCTGACGGTCCCGTTCGGTGGGGCGATAGCCCCTCACGGAGATATCCATGGCCTGGGCCTGGACCCAGGCCTCTCGGCGGAAGGCCGGATCGCCCTCGACGCGGACCTGGGTCCAGCCGCGATGGCGGGCGATCCTGAGCATGTCGGCGCGACGTCGGGATAGGCGCTGGCGGCCGTCAGCGCCCGACCCGCGTCGCGGAAGGCCGGCTGGTCGGCGCGGTGGTCGCGAAAGAAGCGCTCGGCCCGGCCGCGGCCGTCGTGTTCGATCAGATAGCGGTCGAGGATCGACGGCGGCAGGTCGCCCTTGGTGCGCGAGACCGTCGCGCGGCCCGGGCCGGACGGCGTCAGCCGGCTTTCGGCGGACGCGCCCCGTTCCGGCTTGTCGGGAGCGGCGGCGGCCATCAGCGGTCACGCGCGGGATCGAGGGCCGGGGCGGGCGCGCGGACGCCCGCGTCGATCATCCGGTCCAGCCAGTCGCCCACCGCCGTCTCGTCGGCGCCGGGCGCCGGCGGCGGCGCGNNGCGTCGAAGCCGAACATCGCCGTCTCGTCAGGGATGGGGACGGGCGCGACGGGCTCGGGGGCGGGCGGATCGACGCGCGGCGCGACGGGGACGAGCGGCGGTGGGCGGCGGCGGCGGACGAAGACGCGCTCACGCCAGGAGACGATCTTGCGCCCCCGGGTCGGCGGCAGGCCGGCCTTGAGCACGATGAGGTCGCCGGGCGGCAGCAGCATCAGTTCCTGCGGCAGCATCAGGGCGCGGCGCTGCTCGGAGGCGGTGGTGCTGCGCCGCCCCGGGGCCAGGCCCGTGGGTCGGCTGCGGCTGCGGGCGCTGTAGGTGTAGAAGCCGAGCCGCTCGCTGAGGTCCTGGGCGACCTTGAGCTCCTTGGGGGCGAAGACGACCTCGACGCCGCAGTTGGTCAGGATCTCTTCGGTGACGTCGGGGCCGTAGAGGGCGCGCAGCTGGGACGGGCTCTGGATCACCGGCAGCAGGCGCAGGCCGTAGCCGGCCACGAAGGAAAAGGCGTGGGCGAGGACCGGCGCGGGGCCGAGGCGGGCGAACTCGTCGAGCAGCACCAGCGCCGGCTGGTCGCCGGGGCCGGGCAGGACGCGGCTGTTGAGATCGACCAGCTGCTGGAACAGCAGGCTGTAGAGCGGCGCGACCCGCTGCATATTGTCCGGGGCGGCCCCGAGATAGAGGGAGATCCCGCCACGGCACAGGGCGCGCAGGTCGAAGTCGCTGGCGGCGGTGGCGGCGTCGACCGCCGGGTTCAGCCACAGGCCCATGCGGGTGGTGATGGTCTGGCGTACCGAGGCGAAGGTGTTCTCCCCGGCGCTGCAGAAGTCGGTCAGGGCCGAGACGCAGGGGCCCGAGAGCGGCCGGTCCGCGCGCCGCCGGTCCGCGATCAGGGCCGGAAACCGCGTGCGGGGATCGCCCCGGGTCAGCTGGCGGAAGATCTCGCCGAGGGTGAAGGGCAGGGCGGGGGTTTCGGCCACGAAGGCGCCGACGCCGATAAAGCCGATGCGGGCCGCCTCCGACCAGAAGGGGTCGGCGTGGTCATGGCCGGGGAAGAGCATCACCGCCATCCGCTGCAGTTCGTCGAGCACGACCTCGGGCCGGCCGCGGTCGACATGGCCGAGCGGGTTGTAGCGAGCCGTGCGGCCGTCGAGGGCCAGGGGGTCGAACATCAGCACAGTCTGGCCGGAGGCGGCGCGAAACCCGGCCGTGGCCAGGAAATTCTCGCGCTTGATGTCGAGCACGACGACCGAGCCGGGCCAGGCCAACAGGTTGGGGATGACCACGCCGACGCCCTTGCCGGTGCGCGTCGGGGCGTAGACGATCACATGTTCGGGCCCGCCCGAGATCAGCAGGCCGCCGCCGGCGTGCCCCAGCACCACGCCCTGATGCGCCCGCAGGCCGGCGCGGCGTTGCTCGCCCGCCGTCGACCAGCGCGCGGCGCCGTGCAGGGGGCGACGGCGGTTGACGATCATGACGACGATGAGGATCAGCAGCAGCAGGCCATGCCCGGCCGCGCCGATGCGCAGCCAGCGGCGCACCAGCGGATCGTCGCGATAGTACCAGAACCAGCCGGGGACGCGGGCCAGGTCGATATCCGCCTCCAGTCGGCCGAGGCCGGCGAGGGCGACGAGCGCGGTTCCCGAAAGCGCGATCGCCAGCAGGGCGGCGAGGGCGAGGGCGACGAGGGCGGCCCTAGCCGCGGGGCTGACGCTTGCGAGCCGGCTCATGCCAGACCTCCGTCATTCGGAACCGGCCGTCGATCTTCTTCATCTGCACCACCACGTCGACGAGCAGATGAAGCAGGGCGCGGATGTCCTCGCGCGGCAGGTCGCGTCCGCCCTCGGATTCGCGCACCAGCAGGGTGAGCTGCTCGAAGGCCAGGGCGGCGGAGTCCGCGTGCACCGTGGTGATCGAGCCCGGATGGCCGGAGTTGACGTTGCGCAGATAGAAGAAGGCCGTGCCGTCGCGCAGTTCCTGCAGCAGGATGCGGTCCGGCCGCATGCGCAGGGCGCTCTCCAGCAGCGCCTTGGGGCCGACCCGGGCCAGGCCCTGTCCCTCCTTCGAATAGAGCAGGTGGACGACATTGCGGTGGGGGACGGTCAGTTCGCGGGTGTCCTCTATGGTCAGCAGCCGCTCGTGGGCGGGGATCAGCTCGACCAGCCCCTTGGCGAAGGTGGTCTTGCCCGAGCCTGTCGCCCCGGAGATCAGGATGTTGCGGCGGCCCTCGACAGCGAGACGGAAGAATCCGGTCCAGTCGCCGGCGGTCCGGCGTTCGATCAGCGCCGCGTCGACATCGTCGACGCCGTCGACGTCGGCGGGCCGCGTGTCGGCGAACAGGCCGGCCGCCTCGAACTCGCTGAGGCCCATGCGCCGGTGCGACGGCTTGCGGATCGTCAGCGATACGGTTCCCGCCGGCGCCGCGGGCGGCAGGACGATCTGGCAGCGGGCGGCGCCGGGCAGCACGGTGGAGCAGATCGGCCGTTCGGCGTCGACGTCCTGTTTGGTGTAGGCGGCGGCGGCGACCGCCAGGGTGCGCAGCCAGGGCTCGGTCAGCTCGGGCCTCTCGTGCCAGCGCCAGCCGCCGGCCTGTTCGACCCCGATCTCGCCCGGACGATTGATCACCACCTCGGTCACGTCGTCCGGCACGAGGAAGGGCCGCAAGGGAGCGAGGTAGTGATCGAGGACCGAGGTGTCGTCCATCACCGGGCCCGCAGCCGGTAGACGCCGGAAAAATCGAGGTCCTGGGCGACGAAGATGGAGACTTCCGCGCCCTGGGCCTTGCGCAGGGTCGGCGGGATGCCGACCGAGTTCTGCAGCGCCACGGCGGCGGCGTCCGAAGGGACGCGGGCCGTGGATTGAACGTCGCGGCCCTCGCCGACGGCGGCCTGGACGCCGTCGTCGACGATCGACAGCAGCAGGGCCCCGCCGAACCGGTCCCAGAAATGGGTGTCCACCGACCCGTCGAAGCCCGCGCGGCCGAGCGCGTCGGCGGCGGGGGAGGCGAGGGAGACGGCGGCGCCGCCGGGGGTGACGGCGCGGGTCCACAGCACGAACAGCCGTCCGCGGCCCGGCTCGAGTCCGCCGCGGTACTCGCCGAGCACCCGGCTGCCCCGCTCCATCAGGACGACGGCGCCGTTGTCGGACCAGACGTCGCTCGGCAGGACGCAGCTGACATAGCCGGGCGTAGCGCTGTCCATCGCCGTCTGCAGCACGCACGGGACGCTGGTTCCGGCGGTCAGCAGCAGGTTGCGGTCGGGCAGGCGGCCGGCCTGGCTCAGGGTGATCGGGCTTACCCGGCGCAGTTGGTCGAGCGAAGTGGGCGCCGCCGCCGGAGAGTCCGCCGGCGCAGCGACCCCCGCGGGGCGATCCGGAGCCATGGACGCGGCTGCGCCGGGCCGGCTGTAGGCGAGAACGGGCGCGCGGCGGGCGCTCTCGGCGAGCGCCTGGCGCTGGTCCGCGGGCGACGGTCCGCCCGCCGTGGCCGGGTCGGAGGTTCGCGCGCCGTCCAGCGCGGGGATGCGGTCCGTTTCGTCGATCAACAGCGGCGCCGAGGGATCGGAGGCCGCCTCGCTCAGCAGCGGCGGATCGGCGGGACGGCGCGCCGGCTCGAACGGCGTCGACGGGCGCACCGGTTCGTCGGCAGTGGCTGGGTCGCGGCGGCCGGCGTCGCCCCGGTCCCAGGTGGCGAACAGGAAGACGCCGCAGCCCAGGGCCAGGGCGGCCAGGGCCGTCATCTTGCCGTGTCGCCCGCCGAGCCGGCCGGCGATGGGCGACACGCCCCGGTCCCGGACGGGCTCCGGCTGGTCCGCGCGGGCCGGCGGTTCGGACGGCGAAGGGTGTTCATGGGTCATGGCCGGTCTCCGGCGGGGGCGCGCTCGACGACGGGGGAGGCGGTGCCGGTCCCAATGGCCTCGCCCCGTCCGTCCCGGCCCTCGTTGAACAGGCACAGGACCGAACGGCCGCGGCGCAGGCGAAGGCCCCGGGGGACGCCGTGGATGACGACGAACTCGCCGCGGACGTCATACGGGACCAGACGTTCGCCGCCGTCCTCGCCGACCTCGAACAGGGCCGGCAGGGCCTGGTTTCCGGGGAAGCGCAGGACGGTGAAGCGGCCGTTGTCGCTGACCTCGGACGGCTGCAGGGCGGGATCGCCCTGGGCCGACCAGGCCAGGTTGCGGGGGCCTTCGAGCGCGCCCCGCGCCAGTTCGAGTCCGATCAGCCGGGTCTCGGCGGCGCGGGCGGCCGCGGCGAGCCCTTCGGCGGCGGCCGTCTGTTCGTCGCCGGGGTAGCGGAAGCGGATCTGCCAGGCGACGGGACCGCGCGCGTCGGGGTCCCCGGCCTGGAGCTCGAAGGCGTAGTGGCGCGCCTCGCCGTCGCGGTCGGTGACCACCATCAGATTGGTGGCCGGGTGGCGTTCGCGCGGCTTCAGGAACAGAACCGAGCCCTCGGCCGCGACCTCCCAGGCCACGCTGTCGCCGATGGCGGCGTGCCGGATCGTCTCCCGGGGCGAGAAGATGATCTGGGTCGCGGTTCGCCAGGCGCCGGCGACCGGATAGACGGCGCCCGGCTCATAGGCGACCTCGCGGACGCGGGGATCGGCGGGCGCCTGGGCCAGAACGGGCGAGGCGACGGCGAGGAGGCCGGCGGCGAGGGCGGCGGCGGGAAATTTCATCGGATGACCTCCGGATCGGCGCGATAGGAGACCACCTGGAAGCCGAGCGGGTTTCTCAGCCGGTCGGCCTCGGTCATCGGCGCGCGGGTGTAGGAAAAGGCGATGGTGGCGATCCAGTCGCTCTCCACCGTCTGCCGGGCCTGGCGGACCGTGCGGCGGAAGCGGACGTTGGCGACCTCGTCATTGATGAAGCCGATGGCGCGGATGGCGATGACCGCCTCGCCGTCGGGACCGTAGAGGTTCTGCGGGCTCTGCGGATTGGAGCCCCGGTAGAGGTCGGCCCAGCGGCGCTGTTCGGCGGGGCCCGAAAGAATCGACACCAGGCGGAAGGCGTCCTCGGCGGCGGGATCGAGGTAGCCTTCGCGGGCCCGGACGTACTGGGCGAGGAAATATTTGCTGACGGCCTCGTCGTAGCGCGACGGTGCGCCGTCTGCGGACAGGCCCCGGACGACGTCGACCGCGCCGGTGGCCTGGTCGACGCGGATGACGAAGGGTTCGGTCGTCTTCAGCGGGGTCAGCAGGGCGACGGCGAGGGTGGCCGACGCCGCCAAGGCCGTGGCGGCGCCGGCCGCGATCCAGGCGAGGTGCCGCGAGCGCAGCGCCTCGGCGAGCCGGTCCTGGTCCCAGCGCCGCGCCTCTGCGAAATAGCGTTTCAGCTCGGGTGAGGGGGCGCCGGTCATGCGCAGCCTCCCGACGCGGTCTCGGGCGACGTCGGCGCCGGGGTCGGCGCCGCGGGGCGCTCGGCCCGGGGCGCTGGAGAGACCGGCGTCGGCGCCGAGGGCGACATCAGGATCGAGCCGTGAGGATTGGCCGGGCGGCGGGCGGCGCCGTCGCAGACCGGCAGGTCGGGACGGGCGAGGCCGGCGCAGCCGCCGAGCGCGGCGCAGGCAAGCATCAGGAACAGGCGATGGGTCATGGTCAGGCTCCGGAAGGTCGGATGGATCCGCCGCCCTTCGGCGGCCGGCGGTCGGCTTCGAGGGGGCCGCGAGCGCGGCCCGAGCCGCTCGAGCCCAGCGCCGCCGCATTGGCGAAGTCGGCGAGGCCCGCGCTGGCCCCGCCGGCGATGCCGGCGGCGATGGCCGGGGTCTGCAGGAAGAAGATGCCGCCGAGCAGGCACAGGGCGATGAAGATCAGGCCGCCCATCATCGGGTCCTGGCCCTGGATGGCGCCCCACTGGTCGCGCACCAGCGACAACACCAGCTGGAAGATGACGATGATCAGGGCGAACAGGACCAGATAGTTCACCGCCTGGCCGAGCCAGCCGAAGAAGAAGCGCCGGGTGGCGTCGAACAGGGCGCAGGCGATGAAGATGGGGCCGAGCGCGACGAGCAGGGCCAGGGCCAGCTTGGCCAGCATGACCACCCCGAAACCGAGGGCGCAGGCCAGGGCGCCGATGATCAGGACGGCCGCCGAGACGATCCAGGGGCCAGGATCGAAAGCCGAGCCCTCGCGCGCGATCGTCTCGGCGAGATAGCCGGCGTAGGCGAGGAACTGGTCGAAGGCGGCGCCGACGCCCGGCGTCTCGGTGCCGCTGACGGCCCGGGTCAGGGCGTTGGGCAGGCCGGTGAACAGCGGTTCGGTGACGAAGGTCGAATAGGCGGCCGTCGTCGCCAGGGCGTAGATCAGGGCCAGTTTGATCGAGCGGATGGCGAAATCGATCACCGGCTCGCTGATGGCCCCGCGCAGGATGGCGAAGCCGTAGAGCACGACATAGAGGACCAGGGCGATCCGCAGCGGGCCGTCGACTTCTGCGATGACCGAGGCGAGGCGCTCGCCGAGGAATTCGTTCAGCCGGGCGTCGATGAAGTCGTAGCTCGGCTCGAAGACCCGGAAGCTCATCGTCACCCTCCCTGCGCCGCGCGCGCGTAGGCGGCCAGCCGATCGCGGCGCCGGGCCTCGGCCAGGCCGCGCCGCGCCGTCTCGCAGTCGCGGCGGGTGCGGCCGGCGTCGCAGGCGGCGATGACGGCCCTCGCCGCCTGCGGGTCGGCCGCGAAGGCTTCGACGCCGCGCTCCGGCGCGGTGCAGCCGCACAGGGCCGCGAGGACGAGGCCGACGGCGCGTTTCATCGGAAGGCCCGCTCATAGGCGTCCAGGCGCGCGGCGCGGGCGGCCTCGGCCCGTTCGCGCGCGCGCTGTTCCTCCAGTCGGGCCTCGGCGTCCCGCGTCAGGGCCAGACCCTGCAGCCGGACCTGTTCGTTCTGGATCAAGGCCTGTTCGGCGGCCAGCCGCGCCTCCAGGTCCATCACCGCACGGGCGTTGGGGGCGGTGTCCAGGGCGCGCCTGAGCGTTTCCAGACCTTCCAGCCTCTGGTCGGCGGCCTCGCCGATCGCCTCGCCGACGGCGAGGTCGCGGGCGCCGCGCGCTCCGGCCCGTTCGAGGCTGTCGCGATACCAGGCCTCGGCGGCCGGCAAATCGCCGGACGGTGCCGTATAGAGCCGGTGTTCGGCGCGGATCGCGTCGGCGCGTTCGGCCAGCCGGCCCAGGGCCGACAGGTCGCCGTCGGCGGCGGCGCGCAGGGCCGCCAGGTCCGGCAGGGGGTTGCGGACCTCGGGCAGGCCGAGCGCGCCGGCCAGCGCATTGACGTCGGAGAGGTCGTTGAGGCTGTCGAAAAGCTGACGGCCCTGTTCGACCTGGGCCTGAAGGGCCTGGAGCTGCTGCAGGGCCGTGCGGGCCTCCTCGACCATCTTGGCGTAGGACGTGGGATCGTGAACGATCTGCTGGGCCCGGGCCCCCGGCGCGGCGGCGAGGACGAGGACC